>JBLHNG010000001.1:0-88150 GCA_047621685.1 Myxococcota bacterium
CCGTCGCTCTCGATCTCCCAGCTGATGACCATCTCCTCCATCTCGGAGGCGTCCACGATGAGGGTCTGGAGCGCCCACTGGCTGTCCTCGTGGTGCTCATCCCCTTCGCTGCTGCTGGTCTCGTGGTTCTCCCAGACCGCATCCTCGTTGATCAGGACTCGGGCCTTGTCGTAGTGGCCGTCCTCCACGCTCAGCCACCGCTGGAACTGCACCACGACCTGAGCGTAGCCCTGAAGGTCGATGTCGATGCTGCTGAGGCGGTTGTGCTTGTCGGACTGGTACTCGCCGTTGTACTGCTGGCCGTCGATGGTGCCGCCGAGGTCGTTGCCCCAGACGTTGTCGCCGCTGGAGGCGAAGGCGGGATCTCCGCCCTTGCCCTCGGGCTCGCCCCAGTCCCAGTCATCCGCACCCGTGCCGTCCTCACCGGCGATCAGCTCGCTGTCGTAGCCGCCGTCGTCGCTCTCGAAGTCCTCGCAGTAGATCTCGACCAGCTCGCCAACATAGAAGGACAGCGGGGTGATCTCGCCGCCAGTCGGTGAGGTGTGGGTGTCGTTGTCGGTGGAGGTGGCCTCCAGGTAGTAGAGGACGTGGGTGCCAGCGGACTGAGCAGGGATGTCGCCGCTGGCGGCCTCTCCGGAGATGGACAGGCTCACCTTCTCCCAGCTGCTGCCCTCGTCGGTGCTGTAGTACATCGCGGCGCTGTCGATGTCGTAGCCACACAGCTCGCCGTAGTTCACCACGTCAGCGTCGATGGGGTAGACGGTGGCGGTGGGGGACTGGTTGCCCAGCGGGATGTGAGACAGCTCGAGCCGCTTGCTGGTCTCGGTGCCGGGGCCGAGGCCGTGACGACCGAAGGCGTCGATCAGGTAGCAGAGGTGGGGGGTGCCGTCGCTGAGGTCGCCGTTGTCGTCGTCAGCGACCACGAACTCATCGTAGGCCTCCTCGGTGGTCGGGCCGCCCCGGAGGGCTGCGACGAACATCTCCTGGGTCAGTGCGTCGGCCTCGGCCTCGTCGGCATAGCCCTCGCGCATCAGGCCCCAGAGGTCCCAGACCGCTCCGCCGAAGATGAGCCCATCGGTGTGGACTTCGCCGACCCAGTCGTCGGGGTAGACCCGGTCAGTGCTGACCTCTCGGATGCCGCCGCCGCTGGTGTAGAAGTCCGGCGCGATGGTGCTGTCTTCGGTCTGGAAGAAGGCTACCGCATCGCCGATGGCCTCGGACATGCTGCCATCAAAATCGCCGGAGACCAGGTTGTGGTAGTGAAACCCGTGGCCCCACTCGTGATAGATGACGTCGGAGATCCGGCCAGTGTTGTTGCAGCCGCTGCCGCTGCGGTAGAAGTTGACCGTTCCGTCCCAGTAGGCATTGCAGGTGCTGCTCAGGTTGGCGTAGCCGTCGATGTGGCTCCAGCTGCTGTTGACCTGAGTGGCGTAGATGTCTGCCCAGTCGCGGATCCGGTGGAGGAAGACGTAGATGTCGATCTCAGCCTGGGAGGCATCGTCGTCGGTCCAGGTGGCGTCTCCGCTGAGGGTGAGGAGGGCATCGGGGCCGTTCTCGTTGTGGACGGTGACCCCAGAGCTGTCGAGAGCTGCCGTCGCCGGATCGCCGTTCAGCTCAAACCAGCCGAAGTCATCGGTGCTGGTGGAGTCCTCCGAAGTGGTGATCTCCACACCGGGCATCGGGGAGATCTCCGTGTCGCCGTTGGGAGAGCGCACGTCGTGCTCACCCTCCAGGTAGCCAGAGACGAACCGGACCTCGTTGTGCACGTTGATCAGCTCGCCGGTGTGGGCATCGACGAAGGAGACCCACTGACCGGGGGGCGCCTGGGTGGTGGTGCGCACCTGCCAGCACAGCCGGAAGCCGACCGTGCTGCCGTCGTCGGCGGGCAGGATGATCAGGGAAGCGGAGGCGCCGAGGTGGAGCGCATCGGAGGCGGGGCCGTCCTGGATTGCCAGCTCGACCGCGGCGGCCTGAGAGAGGGTGGGGGTGGTGCTCAGCGCATCGGCACCCGGGAAGACCTGGGCGCCGATCATGATCAGCCGACCCTGCTTGATCCGGGCAGTGAAGCGGCTTCGCCAGACCGGAACCTCGCCCACCACGCGGTCGAGGTCGACATACCAGGTGTCTGTGCGCTCGTCGTAGCCGGTGCTCCCAGGCAGCAGCGCGCCGATCTCGACATCAGCCAGCAGCCCCGGGTTGCGCTCGATGAACCGGAGGACGGCTTCCTGAGCATCCTGTACGTTGCCCAGCGGCCCCATCTCGATCCCCGGACCCCACGCCCGGTGGATGGTCCCGGCCTGCTCGTCAAACCGGGCCTGCCAGCCCGCACCCTCGCCAGCGAGAAAGCCCTGCCACTGCGTGCTGTGGCGGAGCTTGTGCTGTCGCTCAGAGCTGAAGCGCAGGATGCGGACCGGCTCCTGGCCGATGTGGACGCTGTCGCTCGGAGCGAAAGCGAACGCGGACGAGCCGAGGATAAGGGAGATGAGCATCGGATGGCTCCGTCTTCAAGAGAGATTCGACAAGCGATGACACTGAATAAGGCACCACTGTGAGGTATGAACCTGACAGGCTGGTGGCCAACGTCAACCGGCCTGTCAGATCCTTTACAGGGTCTCCGACATATCCGAACAGCACCATACGGAGTTCCCGAACAGTCGACCATGACTCCCCTCTCTGTGACGATGCTCCTGCTCCTCTCTGGCTGCGGAGAGCCAGAGCCTCCGCCTCCACTGTCCCTGGCGGATCTCCCCGCGCTGCCCGAGCCCGCTGCGGAGTCGGCTGTGCCGCGGGGTGTGGAGCGGGAGGTCGTGGAGCTGCGCATCGCCCTGGTCGGCGAGGTCCGCGGTGAGATCGAGCCCTGCGGCTGCCCCACCCTGCCCTACGGCGGCTTCACCCGACGGGAGCGGCTGCTGAAGACCCTGCCCGGCCCCCTGTTTCACCTCGACGCCGGGGAGACGCTGCTGGAGGGCTTCTCGGCGCGGCGTGCGGACCGCGGAGAGCGGGCGAAGCTGGTGATGTCGCTGTCGAAGCTGGTCGGCGTGGATGCATGGGCGCCTGGCCCCTCGGACCTCGCCGCGGTCGGCCTGGACGGTCTGCGTGATGCGCCAGTGCCTGCGATCAGCGCCACCTGGCGGGATGCCGCCGGTGCGCCGCTGCTGTCGCCGTGGGTGGTGCTGGAGGAGGAGGGGGTGTCGCTCGGGGTCATCGGGCTGTCCGGTGCGCTCCAGGATCCGGACCTCCGGGACACAGTGATGATGCGGGATCCGGTCGAGGCCACCCGCGAAGCCCTCAGCCAGCTCCCCGAGGGGCTCGATCTGGTGGTCGCCCTCGGCTCGATCACCGACGAAGACGCCGCCCGGGTCGCGTCTGTCGAGGGCATCGCAGCGGTCCTGACCACCCGGGGGAGGGAGTACGACTCGCCGCTGCGCACGACGGGCGGGCTGGTGGTTGAGGCGCCGGATCGGGGGCGGTATGTCGAGGTTCTCCATGTCCGGGTCGGCTCAGAGCCTGGTGTGCCGCTCCGACAGCTCCCCGAGGGACGGCTCTGGCAGGAGCTGCTGACCCTGCGCACCCAGACCTCCGTCGCCACCGAGCCCGAGCGTCAGGCGGTGATCACTGCGGCCCTCGCAGAGCGAGAGGTGATGTTTGAGGCGGACGGTCGGGGGCGGAACCTCGTCTTTGTCGAGCACACCCCCTTGAGCAGCGCCCTGGATGGGCCGGCGGAGAGCGCCGCGTTGCTGTTGGAGTTCAAGGACGAGACCCTGGTGCGTGCCGCAGAGACTGCCGCCCGGAAGACCACTCCCACCGAGCCCGGCTATGCCAGCTCCGGGCGCTGCATCAGCTGTCATTCCTCGGAGATGGCCCGCTGGGTGGTCACCGACCACGCCACCGCCTGGCAGAGCCTGCTGACCCGTCAGGCCACCGACAACCCCGAGTGCATTGGCTGCCACAGCACCGGATTTGGGGAGCCGGGCGGTTTCGGGGAGCTGACCTCGGTCAATGTGCGCAAGTACAAGGCGGTGCAGTGTGAGTCGTGCCATGGGCCGATGCGGGGGCATCCCGAGGATGATGCGATCCACGCGGTGCCGGTGACGGAGGGGACGTGTGTCCGCTGCCATGACCCGGCGAACAGCCCGGACTTTGAGTTTGAGACCTATCTCCGGAGGGGGAGCTGCCAGCAGTGATGCAGTGTTGAATGCAGCGCCCGTTGAGGTGCAGGACGGTCCGGTGAGGGAGCGGGGGCTCGGTTAGTAATTGGCGTCATGTTGGGGGGTGGCAGGGGGAGCGGGGACTGGAGAGAGCCGACGTAAGGGGGCGAACGGATGGAGTGCAGCCCCCCTTGAGCGCAGCGCCATGAGCCGGCCGAAGGCCAGCGTTGGTGCGAAGCGGCCAGGAAAAGCGCCGGTGAGACGATGGCCAACCTCAGCTAAAACCTGAGACGAGCACCCGCCGTCATCCCATCGCCACGACGCTGAGAAGACCGAAGACCGAAGGGCGAGCAGTACAGGGCAGGCAACATCTAGAACTGCGACTCACGCATCGTCAGAGTGAGGTGGTGCTGTCAATGCTGCCTCCGCCATACTCCAACAATGCGAGAAGCGTGGATTTAGATATTGCCTACCTGCACTGCGGCACCTTCGGATGCGCAACGTCGTGGCGATGGGATGACGGCGGGTGCTCCCTCACCGGATGGTTGAGGTTCGCCATCGTCGGCGCCATGCTTTTTCTGGCCACTTCGCGGAAGTCTCCAGTCCCTACGGGCTGGATTCTTCCACTCGCTCAAGGGGGGCTGCACTCTCTCCGTTCGCCGCTTTACAGCGTCTTCTCTCCAGTCGTCGCTCCCCCTGCGACCCCCCAACATGACACCCGCTCCCTCACCGGACCGTCCTGCACCTCAACGGGAATCCCAAAGCACTACCAGTCCGACAAGAACCGGTCGACCTCTTCCCGCTCCAGCAGCCCCAACGACAGCTGCACACAGTGGGAGCAGATGTTGATGCGGTTGTAGCTAAACAGCCCGTCAGCCTCAAAGTGACTGCGCCCGCACAGCCCACACACCGCATCATCCGCGGCAATCAGACTGCGACGGTTCTGCCAGACCTGCACCACGCAGCGGTCGCAGATGACCTCTCCGCCACCGGCCATCATGTGGGTGACCTCGCCGGGCTGGCGACTGCAGGTGGAGCAGCGGGTCTGCTCGTCGTCGGAGACCCGACGCGGCTCAGTGATGCCGGTGCGGGGGGAGACCTGGGAGAGCAGGCGCTCGACGATGCGGGTGCCGCCTCCGTTGACAGCGCGCTCCCGGAGGCGCTCGGCGGCGATCGGATCGCCGTATATCGACAGCGCCGCCCAGGCCGCCACGGCCATGTCCGGGTCGGCAGTCTCCGCCCAGGTCTTCAGCAGGGCCTTGCCGGAGCTTGAGCGGCGGCTGGCGATGGCGAGCAGCAGCAGCGACTGGTAGGCCCGCGCTGTGCTGCGCTCGGCGTCGAGGTTGGCGCGGTGGGCCGTGACGTCGTGGGCTGGACCATGTCGGTCGACTGCGGCGCGCTTGAGGTCGGTCTCTTCGAGCATCAGCCCGCTGGTCAGCACCGGCTCGGGCAGGGCGGCAGCTGCGGAGAGGGCCTCCGCGCCGAGCTTCGCGCTGAAGTAGCGACCGGGCTCTCGAAGCCGTGCGGCGACCTCATCGGCGACCGCGCTCTCAGACATCCCACAGGCGCTCTCCCAGAGCTGGAAGCGCAGGCACTCGTCCTGGGTGTGGGCGATCGCGGCGAGCACGGCAGGCACCGTGGAGGGACCGTGGGACTTCAGCTCCGAGAGCACCACCCCGATGCGTCGCCGGGTGAGCTGTCTCGCGTCGAGCCGTCCGCCCAGCGGCATGCGGTCGAACTGGCGGACCTCGACGTTGAGCGCCTGGACCATCCAGTTGATGTCGCCGCCCAGCCGCCGGGTGCGGACCAGCTCCAGGTAGCTGGGCATGTGGTCGGGGTGCTCCTTGAGGGTCTCGCGGAACACCCGAATGGCCTCGTTGGGATCGCCCTCTTCGAGCAGCGTGCAGCCCAGAGCGTGGCGACCGGTGAGGTTGTCTGGCTCGATGAGCAGCGCCTTGTGGCAGGACAGCCGTGCGCGGGAGTAGTCCCCGAGCTGGAACCAGGCCATCGCCATCCGGGCCAGGACATTCGGATCATCCGGGCGGTCTCGGAGGTACTGGCGGTAGTGCTGGATGGCGTTGTTGTACTTGCCGAGCTGGTAGGCGACCTGGCCGAGGTAGTAGCGGGCGATGGTGCTGTGCTCGCTGTTCTCGCGGAGGCGGATGAAGAACTTCTCGGCCTCCCGGTGCCGGCCGGTGAGCATGCAGGAGACGCCCAGATCCTTGAGCATCGGGGGGAGCTGATCGGGCGGCGGCTTGAGCTTGAGCGCAGCGACGAGGTGGTACTGGCAGCGCTCGACGAGGCGCTGGGGGTGCCCGTGGCGCCGCGCGAGGTGCATCAGCGATCGCCCCAGCAGCATGTGGGGCTCCCAGGCATCCGGGGCCAGCCGACAGGCAACCTCCATCTGGCGGACCGCGCTGCCAAGCTCACCCCGGAGGCGATCCAGGGCACCCAGCGCGATGCGGAGATCGGCGCGCTCGGGGTCAATCCGGGAGGCCTGCTCCAGGTAGCGGGCGGCAGCCTCTGCGCGCTCCAGGCTGACCAGCGACAGCCCGGCAATCACCAGGGCCTCGACGTTGGCCGGGTCGTCGTTGAGCACCTTTCGGGCGGTGGAGAGCGCCTGACTGCACGCCCGCTCGCCGCCACGGTGGAACAGCCCGCTGGAGAGCAGGGCGCGGGCCTTCTCCACCCGATAGCCCGGATCTCCCGGAGTCCGCTCAAGCTTCTCCTGGAGGGTGCTGATGGTCCAGTCGAGCTTCTGGTGGGGGAAGAGGGACATCGGTGTCCGAAGGCCAAGGTGCAGGAGAGGGGACGAGCGAGCGTCAGATAACGACGTAGGCTATCAGGCTGGGACCCGCTGGGCCGCGCGATGGTCTTATTCGATCACATCTACCTGTCTGATCAAACCCTCTACAACGTCTGCGCCCGAAGGAATGACGATGGATCCGGCTCTCTCCTCCCTCCGAAAGCAGCGGGTTGTCGCTGCGCTCGTGCCCTTGTTTCTGGCAAGCGGGGCGACCTCCCTGGTCTATGAGACCCTCTGGGAGCGGCAACTGCATCTGGTGTTTGGCACCAGCCAGGTCGCCGTCTACACCGTGCTCGCAGCGTTCATGTGCGGCCTCGCGATGGGCGGATTTGCCGCGGCGCGTATGCTCTATCGAGTGACTCGCCCGCTGCGGGTCTATGCGATCCTGGAAGGCTGCATCGGTCTGTATGCGGTGCTCTTCCCCTTCCTGCTTGGCTTCCTGGAGCCTGCCTACACCGGCTTCTGGGCGGCGGCGACTCCGTCGGTGCTGGTGTTTGCGGTGTTCCAGTTCTTCGTGCTCGGCCTCGCCCTGCTGCCGCCGACCATGTGCATGGGCGCCACCCTGCCATTGTTAGTGCGATTTGCTGCGGAGGGAGAGACAAACGCGGGCACCTCGGTGGGGCGGCTGTACGGGGCGAACACGCTGGGGGCGGTGATCGGAGTGGCGATGGCCGGCTTCGTGCTGCTGCCTTCGCTCGGTCTGAGCACCACGACCTGGGTGGCAGCGGGAGGCAACGTGCTGCTGTGCTTCGGCGCGCTGATGCTGGACTCCCGGGTCGCGCCGATGGCGGAGGGCAAGGCGATGACCCGCGCTCAGCTGGGCCTCGACGCACGCATGCTGTGCGGCATCGCGATGATCGCCGGCCTCTCCAGCCTCATCTGTGAGGTGTCCTGGTTCCGGCTGATGGTGCTCATCCTCGGCGGCAGCGCGTATGCCTTCTCGATCATGCTGCTGTCCTTCCTCGTCGGCATCGGGCTGGGTGGCCTGGGCGGCGGTGTCCTGGCAGACAAGGCGTGGGCGCAGGGCGGGGTAAAGCGGGTCCTCAAGGTCCTGGCGGCGGCACAGCTCGGGGTCGCGCTGCTGACCTGGGGGGTGATGTTCACCTTCAACGAGCTGCCATACGCCTTCGTCTGGCTCTACGACCAGATCGACCCCCACCTCAGCTACCTCTGGCCCGCCAAGCTGATGCTGGCGATGACGGTGATGGTGCCCCCTGCACTGCTGATGGGCGCGACCTTCCCGCTGCTGGTCCGGGCACTGGCGAGCGCAGATGCACTGGGCGAGTCCACCGGCCGGCTGTATGGCTGGAACACCGTGGGCGCGATCCTCGGTGCGAGCGTCGGCGGGCTGATCCTGCTGCCCTGGCTCCAGGTCACCGGCACCCTTCTGGTCGCCATCTCCCTGAACCTCGGCGCGGCGCTGATCGCGCTTCGCATGTCTTCGGGAAAGCTCTCGATCGGAGTCCAGGCCGGCTGGGGCATGGCGTGGGTGTGGGTGGTCGGTCTGCTGTTCTTCAGCCCGCCGCCCTGGGAGCCGCTGCTGATGACGGCGGGAATGTACAAGTACGTCTCAGACCTCGAGCCCGAGGAGCGGACTCGTCAGGGCGTGCTCGACTTTGCCGTTACCCCCTACGAGCTGCTCTACTACAACGAGGGGCTCTCCAGCGTGGTGACCGTCGCGTCGTCGAAGTCGGGCAACATCTGGCTGGCGAACAACGGCAAGGTCGATGCCTCCACCAGCGTGGACATGCCCACCCAGGTCCTCGTCGCTCACCTCCCCTACGCCTTCAAGCCGAAGCCAGACAACGTCCTGGTCATCGGACTCGCCAGCGGGGTGACCGCCGGGAGCGTGGCGCTGCACGAGGCCCCGAGCCACATCGACGTGGTCGAGCTGGAGCCAGCGATCGTGGAAGCCAGCCACATCTTCGACGAGTACAACAGCCGTCCGCTGGATGATCCGCGGGTCACGCTGCACACCAACGACGGCCGCAACCACCTCACCCTCGCCGCGCCAGGCACCTACGACCTCGTCATCTCCGAGCCATCCAACCCCTGGCTGACCGGGGTGAGCAACCTGTTCACCAAGGAGTTCTTCGAGCTTGGCAAGAGCCGACTCTCGGAGGGCGGTGTCTGGGGGCAGTGGGTGCAGATGTACGGCATGGACACCGAGGATCTGCGCACGCTGATCGCGACGTTCCTCAGCGTCTATGACCACGTCGTGCTGTTCTCGACCATCGAGGATGCCGACCTCGTGCTCGTCGGCAGCGACTCACCGCTTGAGCCATCGGTGGCCGGGTTCGGCGGGATGATCCGCGATGAAGCGGCGGTCGCGGTGGACCTGCGACTCATCGACTGCGGCACCGCGGAGGATCTGCTCGCCCGCATCCAGCTCGATCGCCCGCGGCTGGAGGGCTTCGCTGAGGGCGCGGTCCTGAACACCGACGACAACATGCGCATCGAGTACTCTGCGCCGCTCCACCTCCACGAGCAGACCGCCGAGGCCAACTTCATGGCGCTCCTGCACCGGAAGGATGGCGAGCAACCGATGATCCCGCTGGATGCCGTGGACGGAGTGCCTGGACGACTCAAGCTGGCGGAGGCCTATGCCCGCCGCGACGACCACCTCCGGGCGCTGCTCGTGCTCAAGGATGCCTGGCGGCTTGAGCCGGAGAACAAGCGGGTCGCGGAGCTGTATTCGGAGTACCAGGAGGTGCTGACCGGGTCGCTGAAGTGACGGATCAGCCGATCAGCGCGGCGTGCAGTGCCCGCTGGGCGTCGTCGGCATCCTCTGGGGCCACCATCACGCTCCAGGTCGCCCCGCTGGCCCACCAGCGTCCGGAGACCGCCGACACCGCACTGGCGACCACGCTTGGATCGGTGACCGCCTGACGGCCCACTGCGGTCACCGTTGCCGTCGGGCCAATCACCGACCAGGACGCCGGAATCATCGCCTCGTCGTGGAGGTTGCGGCGATCGAGCAGGGCGTGGAGCTGTGCGCCCTCGGTCCACCACGCCCGGGTCATGCCCGCCAACGCCCCGGCATCGGCGAGGCTGCCGGCGCGGACATGCAGGAGCTGGGCATCGGCGGCGATGGCGGTGACCACGTCGGGGGCCTGACCGGGGGGAAGGGCGGTGCCGGAGCCCGACGGGCGCCCGGTGGCTCCGGCGTGCAGGCTCACTCCGTGGCGACGGGCGTACTCCAGAGCGTCGGTGAGCAGGACCTTGGAGCCGGCAGCACCGAGCGCGATGGCGCCATCCAGCGGCATCTCGTCGAGCTTTCGGGCCTGAGGCACGACCCGGGGATCGGCGGAGTAGATGCCATCAACGTCTGAGCAGATCTCGCAGTACTCCGCCCCCAGCGCTGCGGCGAGGACGACGGCGGTGGTGTCGGTGCCGCCGCGGCCCAGCGTGGTGACCTCCCGGGTCCGGCTGACCCCCTGGAAGCCGGCCACGATGGCGACCTGTCCGGCCTCCAGCGCGGCACGGATCCGGTAGGGGCGCACCTCCAGGACCCGGGCAGCGACGTGCCGCTCGTCGGTGATGATCCCCGACTGGCTGCCGGTGAACGAGGCGGCGTCGACTCCGAGGTCCTGGATTGCCATCGCCAGGAGGGTCATGCTGACCCGCTCCCCGACGCTGATCAGCAGGTCCAGCTCCCGACGCCCGGGGCTGGCGGACACCGATCGCGCCAGGGCGAGCAGCTCGCTGGTGGTGTTGCCCATCGCTGAGACCGCGACGACCACCTGATGCCCGGCCCGGACCGTGTCGACCACCCGGGCCGCGACCGCTCGGATTCGAGCCACATCGGCGACCGAGGAGCCGCCATACTTCTGCACGATGATGCTCATCTTGATGCTCACCTCAGAGCCCTCAGTTGAGCTCCACCTCAGCGATGCGAAGCGGTCCCTGTAGCGGTGCTGCCGGGGAGATCGACATCATCCACAGCCCGCCCCGGGGTGGGCCGACAGTGTCACCGGCAGGTCGGAGATCGGCGAGGTTTAAGGTCATCTCCTGCCACTCCCCGTCGGCGATCTCCAGAAGCTCCTGCTCCCAGCGTCGTCCCTCCAGGTCGGTCAGCGACAGCTGGAGCAGCGCGGCACCTTCGTCCGCCCTCAGTCGGATCGAGATGACCTCCGGATCCACGCCGTCGAGCATGAGGCGCCAGGAAGAGTCTGTGGAGAGCACGACAGGCTCGGTGCTGACATAGGGCAGCGTCCGGACCGGGTCGTCCCATACCTGGATCATCTCCAGCAGTGCGGCAGCCTCCGGGCTCCTGGCCTCAGACAGCGCCTCGATGGCTCCCTCGATGTTTCCAGCCTCGAACCGGGCCTGACCGAGCCAGAACAGCAGCTCATCCCGCAGCGGCTCGTTCTCTTTGGTGAGGTGCTCCAGCAGCACCTCGTAGATCGCTGCGGTCTGGGCCGGATCCTGCTCCAGTGCTGCGCCCATGCGCCCGTTGTGCAGCGCCGCCCAGACCTCAGGACTGGCGGACTGCGCGGGGGCAATCAGCAGCGACAGGAGGGGGAGCACTATCCCTCCTGGGCGATGAACTGGTAGCCGACCCCGTGGAGCGTCTCGATGAACCGCGGCTGCTGTGCGTTGTCGCCCAGCTTCTTGCGCACGGTGAGGACGTGGGTGTCGACGGTCCGGGTGGCGATGCCGCTCTTGTAGCCCCAGACCTGCCGAAGCAGGAGGTCCCGAGACAGGATGCGGCCCCGGTTCTCGATGAAGAACCGCAGCAGGTCGCGCTCCCGGTTGCTCAGACGCTCGGTGCCGTTGGGGCGGCGGATGACGTACTGATCGAGGTCGATGGTGACCGCGCCGAACCGGTAGATCTCCCGGGCGCCACCGACCCGTCGGAGGTTGGCCTCGACCCGGGCCTTGAGCACCAGCAGGGAGAACGGCTTGGTGACATAATCATCCCCGCCGACCTCGAAGCCAAGCAGCTTGTCCTGCTCAGTGGAGCGAGCGGTGAGGAAGATCACCGGGCGATCGAAGCCGGTGTCCCGCAGCGAGCGGCAGATCTCAAAGCCGTCCATGCCGCCGAGCCCCGCCGGGCCTTCGTGAAGCATGACATCCATGACCGCAATGTCAGGGGGATAGCGCTGTGCGAGATCGAGTGCCTCAGCGCCGGTTTGGGCGCCGTGGACGTCATAGCCCTGCTTCTTGAAGAACTTAAGCAGAGACTGAAGGATGTCCGCTTCATCTTCGATGAACAGGATTCGCGGCATGGTGGGGCCTCACCGGGGTTTGACAGTGGCCTCCACTATATCGTGCCGCGTGCGGGGGGCGGCGGGAACCCTCTATATCGTGCCGCGTGCGGGCGGCGGCGGGGGCTCAGTGGGGAAGCTGAGGGTGAAGGTGCTGCCCTTTCCGGGGCGGGACTGCACTGAGATCGAGCCACCGTGGGCCTCGATGATGTAGCGGGTGATGGTCAGACCGATGCCGGTGCCCTTCTGGCGTCGGGCCTGTTCGTCCCGGCTTCGGTAGAACGGCTCGAAGATCTGCTGGAGATCGTGCGCGGCAATTCCGATGCCCTCGTCGGAAACCGTCAGCTCCACTCCTTCGACCAATCGACCATGGATTCGCACCTTGCTGCCACCTGGGGAGTACTTGGCGGCGTTTGAGACCAGGTTGACGATGCACTGGGTGATGGCGTCGGTGTCGTGGTGGACGAGGGGCAGATCGTAGGGCACGCCGAGGATCAGCTCGATGTCTTTGAGCTCCAGGGTCGAGCGCACGCTCTCGATCGCCCGGTCGACGGTCTCGGCGATGTTGCCGATCCGCAGCATGTACTGCTTGGAGCCCCGCTCGATGGCGGCGTAGTCGAGGATGTTGTCCACCAGCCGGCTCAGCCGCTCGCTCTCCCGAAGGATGATGTTGTAGTGTTGTTCGATCTCCTCGGGGGTCTCAGCGAGTCCGAGGATGAGGGACTCCGCCTTCAGCCGGATCTGGGTGATCGGGCTTCGAAGCTCATGGCTGACGTTGGCGGCGAAGTCGGTCTTCATGCGGACCACGTCCAGCTCGCGGCTGATCAGCCGTGCCGAGAGCACTGCGCCGACCCCCATCATCGCGATGGCGAACCCGATGATTGCGATGCGCTGGGTGCGCTTGCGGGAGTTCTCCGCAGCGATGGCTTCTGGGTCGCGCAGCGTGGTGACCACCGACCAGTTCGCCAGCCAGGGGTCCAGGCTGCGGATGGCGAGGATGTGCTCGGGGGGAAGCTCGTCGGGGGCGATGAGGGCGGCCTCGATGGGCGCGGTGGGGTGGGTGGAGGCCCGCGCGGCGGTCTTGAGCTGGGTGATCAGCTCCGTTCGATCGAGTCCGAAGGCATACGAGCCGCCGCCCCAGCGGGTGACCGCCCACATGCCGCGCTCGCCCTCGTACCACCACAGCTCACCCGCCGGGGAGCTGGCTTTTCGGCTGTCGGGGATGTGGCGGATCTCATCGAGCAGCTCCCCGGTCCAGTAGAGCATGTCGTTTCGTTCGGCGATCTGGCCACGGACCCGGGTGATCCATTCCTGCTCTTCGTGGGGCACCAGCATCGAGAGCGCCTGGCTGGCGACCGCAGCCTCGCTGCCCTGCCCGACGGTCCAGGGCTGCTTGAGGAGGTCATCGACCAGCTCGCGAAGCTCGGCGATTGCGCGCTCCTGGTCGACCCGCATCTGGATCTCCCCCTGCTGGAGCCGAGCGAGGTCGCTGATGCGAAACCCCCAGCTGTCTCGGAGGTCGGGGTAGCGGAGGATGAGGCTGTCCAGCTCCACAAGCGCAGCCTGCTGGCGGCCGAGGGTCTCCAGAAGCAGCGCCCGATCCAGCTCTGCGCGGGCCCGGACGGCGGGCGGCAGGGGCTGTCTGGCGAGCTTGCCATAGCGCTGCGCGGCGGCAGCCGGATCGGTCTGCATCAAGGCAGCAGCGGCCCTCACGTCGGGGTGAAACAGGTACTCCTTGGGGTAGTCGGTGCCGGTGTTCAGAGAGAACGGGGCGATCAGCACGCCGTCAGCATCGAAGCGCAGCGACACCAGGGTCAGCGGGTGCAGCTCCTTGGCGCGCTCCAGCGGACTGCGGCCCGCCTCCAGCCGGGTCAGCGTGGCCTCCTCGAATGCCGAGAAGTCCGCCTCGACCTGTCGCCAGAATCCCTGCGCGACCCCCTCTGCGGTTCGAGACAGCTCCTCTCGGGCCGCCAGCTCCTCCACAGAGATGGCATGGACCGCGAAGTAGGCCAGCACCAGCGAGGGGCCGACAATGGTTGCGGCGATGACCGCCACGAAGCGCAGCACCCCCTGGAGGTGCATTGCCTCTTCCAGCGCACGGACTTCTCCCCGACCCGGAGCCAGCAGCCGGCTCAGGACGCGGAGGAACAGGGGGCGGCTCTTTTTTGCCATGGGTGACATCCTACTATCTGGATGCCCGGTCGAAAGGGCGCTCGCCTGTGCTTCCTGCTCGTGCGAACACTAGTGACTCTGTTATGGGTGTCGTCATCGGGGCTCAGGGGTGACAGGATGTTCCCCGGGGAACACCCCACGGTATATTCCACCTCTCCCGGAGTCGATCATGCTCCTGCTCCTGCTGCTGAGCTGCGCTGCGGAGAATTACCCGCGCATCTACCACACCGAGTCCAAGGCCCCTTCGCTGTCCTGGGAGGGCATCGAGGCGCTGGACCACATGGGGCCGACCATCGTCGATCGCGGAGTGAACTTCGCGGCCTACTCCGAGGCAGCGGAGCGCATCGAGCTGCTGCTGTTCGACGATCCAGAGTCCGAGCTGCCCACCCAGCAGTACGAGATGATCCGCCAGGGCGACGTGTGGAACCTCTACGTCGAGGGCCTCGGCCTCGGACAGCACTACGGCTACATCGCCTGGGGTCCGAACTGGCCGCATGACCCGGAGTTCTTCCCCGGCTCGACTGTCGGCTTCCTCTCCGACGTCGACAGCCAGGGCAACCGGTTCAACCCCAACAAGCTGCTGAGTGACCCCTGGTGCAAGGCGGTCCACAGAGACCACGACTGGTCCGCCGGCTCCACTGCTTCGGGTCCCTCCCGAGCCGAGGTCACCTACGACGCGGCCTCCAAGAGCGTCATCACGGCCTCGGACTACACCTGGAGCGAGCAGGAGACCCAGTGGCGCGCGATGCGGGAGAGCGGCGAGCACCCCGGGCATGACTGGACGGACCTGATCATCTACGAGGTCCACCCCAAGGGCTTCACCAAGAACGTCGCCAGTGAGGTCGATCACCCCGGCACCTGGCGGGGCATCGGCGAGATGGCCCCCTACCTTCAGGATCTCGGCATCACCGCCGTCGAGCTGCTTCCGGTTCACGAGAAGCCCCTGGATGGTGGCTACTGGGGCTACAACAACCTCAGCTTCTTTGCCCCGGAGCTGTCCTACTCTGCGGAGTATGCGGCGACCGGTCTGCCCGATGAGATCGTCGACGAGTTCAAGTGGATGGTCGATCAGCTTCACCAGCACGACATCGAGGTGATCATCGACGTCGTCTACAACCACACCGGCGAGGGCGGGCTGTGGCGGGAGCGGCTGTACTTCGAGACCTATGAGGACGCCTACGCGGTCAACTACGACCCCAAGGAGGTCGCCGGCCTCTACAACTTCCGTGGCCTCGACAACAACGCCTTCTACGCCCTGGCCCCCGACGGCGAGACCTACTGGAACAACACCGGGGTCGGCAACCAGACCCGCCCCAACCACACTCCGATGAAGCGGCTGATCATGGACTCGCTGCAGTGGATGGTCGACGACCTCCATGTCGACGGCTTCCGGTTCGATCTCGCTGGCATCCTCGGAGAGCCCGACGGGGCCTACAACGAGTGGATCGACCCCTCAGAGACGGTCCTCCAGGACATCATCGACGACCCGATCCTTCAGCAGTACAACACCCGGATAATCTCCGAGCCCTGGACCGCAGCGGGCACCGGGCCGGGCATCGGCGGCTTCCCGACCGCCAGCAACGACGACTCCTTCGCCTGGCTGGAGTGGAACGCCCACTTCCGCGACTGGTGGCGCAGCATCGTCAACAACGACGACTGGGTGCTCTCCAGCGACGAGGGCGGTGTCGATGGCGGCGGCAGCCTGACCGGAAGCGAGAGCGTCTACGGATGGAACGGCCGCAGCCCCTACCACGCCGTCAACTTCGTCACCGTGCACGACGGCTTCACGATGTACGACATGTTCTCCTACGAGGAGAAGCAGAACGGCTGCGGGCTGCTCAACCCGGTCTGCTGCGACAACCCCAAGTCGGTCTGGTGTGACTCGGAGAGCGGCGAGGACAACAACCGCTCCCGGGACTGGGGACAGTCCGCCGAGCCGTTCAAGCGCCAGCAGATGCGCAACCTGTTTACGGCCCTGATGATCAGCCACGGCACCCCGCTCATCCTCGGCGGAGACGAGTGGATGCGATCCCAGTTCGGCAACAACAACGCCTACTCCGACGGATCGGACAACCAGTGGAATTGGTTCCGGTGGGGCGAGTGGCGGAGCGCGGAGGCCGAAGACCGTCACCGGATGCACGACTTCGTGCGCGACATCATCGCCCTGCGGCGGGACCGCACCTACGCCCTGTCTCCCTCCGAGTACGGCGGCGGCATGCCGTTCTCCTGGAAGGACGCCAGCAACAATGAGATGGCTGGTGATGGCTGGAACGGTCGGCAGCTCGCCATCCACTACTACTCCACCGACGCCTTCCCCCAGCCTGAGCTGTTCATCATCATCAACATGGAGCGGGGCGACGTGACCTACACCCTGCCCGAGGGCCGGACCTGGGCGCGCCTGGTGGACACCCAGCAGTACTTCGACACCCCCGGAACCTCCGACGAGAGCGGCGGCTACTTCGATGAGAACCTCGAAGCCGACGTCTACACCTCAGCAAACGTCACCCTGGACGCCCCAGAGGTCATCACCGGCGGCAGCTACACCGCGACCTCCACCTCGATCATCATCCTCGAAGAGGTGAAGTGATGCTGGCTGTGCTCGCGCTCCTGGCGCACGATGCCCACGCCGGCCCCCGGAGCAGTGTGGGCGGCTACGTGCGGGTGATGGCCCGGCCCGATCTCCAGGGTGGCGGAAACCAACTTGGTTACTGGAACCTCTACGGTCGTCTCCTCAACGAAGGCCCCTACGCCACCCTCAACTTCCGCTACGAGGTGCTGGAGCGGCAGTCCGGCGTCGCCGCGCCCTGGACCACGATCAACGCCCGAATCGAGGGCGGCAGCATCACCAACGCCGACAGCGGCGGCGGCAGCCTCGACAACCTGAGGCTCTCCCAGGTCTTCGTCAATGCGGGCAACATCGGCATTCCCGGAGTGACCTGGCAGGTCGGCACCCTCGACAGCTACATCGGCGACCTCGGCCTGTACGACATGCGGCCCGCGCAGCTGTTCTTCGAGACCGTCGGGGCATCGGGGCGCTACCAGAACGACACCCTCGACCTCCTGGTGGGGGTCGGTGACTCTGGCTACGGCATCCGCGGCAGCGACTACACCACCATCCTCACTGCTGGTGGCTGGCTGCGGGTCCATGTCAACGACCACCTCGAGGTCGGTGCCGGAGGGCAGCACCGGTACGAGCCGTCGGTTCCTGGCAGCCGCAACGCCGCGTACATCACCCCGGGCGTGGACTACGAGGACTGGGTGCGTGGCGAGGTGGTGGAGAACTACCTCCAGGCCAACCCCAACCGGGAGCTGGAGTTCCCCGATCCCGTCCCCACCGACGCCGCCTCCTGGAAGGCCATCGGCTACCTTGGCTTCGGCAACTTCGGTCCCGTGGTGTGGAACAACCTGTTCGCCAGCCTGGAGCGCCGCCACCCAGAGAGCCGGACGCTTGAGACCTACGGGGGCGAGGAGTACACCCTCTACGTCACCGGGCTGACCGACGAGCGCACCGTGCTCACGGTGGGCGATGAGCTTCAGATGACGGTCATCCCGGGCCGCTTCGACATCGCCCTCGCCGGGCTGTACGGACTGCACACCGACGCGGACAACACCATCGTCCCCTCCGACCACGCCCGGTCCTACCGCTCTGCGGTGCTCCGTGGGCAGTTCTACCTCACCCCGACCGTGCACTGGCTCGTCGAGTCCTCCATCGCCGAGGAGGTCTCCACCAACGGCAACGCCTACCGCGAGCACGCCGACTCGATCTTCGCCAACACCGGCACCGTCTCGGACACCCGGGGCCTCGAATACGGCGACACCAACACCCGCACCACCTGGCAGGGCAAGACCGGTCTCGTCCTCAACCCGCTGGGTCGAGGCATCTACACCCGCCCCTCGCTGCGGCTGCTGTATGGGGCGCAGTACTCCAACCAGAACAACGCGTTTGGCAACAGCTTCGTCGAGACGCTCGATCAGTACAATCAGTTCGGCAACGTCGAGCGACACTGGCACCATGTGGTCGCCCTGGAGACCGAAGCATGGTTCTGATCCTGTCGATGCTTCTGGGATGCAGCGCGAAGACTGCGGTCGTCAAGGCGCCGAGTCCGATGGACGTCTCCCTGGCTGCCGCGCGAAACAACCTCGACGATCGGCAGGTCCTTCCCCTCCCCGATCCGCTGCTCGCCGCGATCACCGCCCAGCTCTCTGATCGCAACCTCACCCCGATCCTCCAGCCGCTCTCCACCCTCGCTGATGCCCGGCTCACTGCCCGACGCCTGGAGATCCTCTCCGCAGACGGCGCCCCGCTGGTGATGCTGGTCGAGACCGAGGCGCTCTACACCGCGCAGCTGGAGGGGCGGCTGCGGTGGACCGTGCAGGTCACCCTGACGCTGGATCCGGCGGACGGAGAGCCAACGACGTCCGAGTTCTCAGTGCCTGTCTTCCTCCAGTTCCAGCACCAGGACGCCGACGACGCCCTCCTCGGTGCCGCCCCAATCATCGAGCGCCACGTCGGCTACCTGCTCGATGAGTACCTCTCGGGGCTGTGATGCTGCCGCTGCTGCTGCTCAGCACGGTGCAGGCGGAGGAGCCAGAGAGCGACCTCGTCTCTGAGAGCGACCTCGTCTACTTCGTGCTCGTCGATCGGTTCGACAACGGCGATGCGACCAACGACGACACCATCGACCTCGCCGATCCCCACGCCTTCCACGGCGGCGATCTGGCCGGGGTGACCCGTCGGCTGCCCTACCTCTACGACCTCGGGGTCCGCACGATCTGGCTCTCCCCGGTGTTCACCATGCGCACCGAGAAGTTCCACAGCCACGGCGCGTTCCATGGCTACTGGATCGAGGATCTCGGCAGCATCGAGCCCCGGTTCGGCGGCGATGAGGCCCTGATCGCGCTGGCGGATGCAGTGGAGGAAGCCGGGATCCGCCTCATCCTCGACATGGTCTACAACCACACCTCGTTTGATGCCCCTCTCGTGACCCAGCGCCCCGACTGGTTTCACAGCGACGGCAGCATCGAGAACTGGGACGACCCGGTCGAGCTGATCAACGGGCAGGTCCACGGTCTGCCTGATCTCGCCCAGGAGAACCCGGAGGTCTACGAATACCTGCTGCGCCACTCGCTGCACTGGGGACGCACCCTGTCCGCGGATGGCTTTCGCATCGACGCCGTCCGACACATGCCCAATGACTTCTTCCACAGCCTGTCCACGGACCTCAAGGAAGAACTTGGCGCGGACTTCTGGCTGCTGGGCGAGGACTTCCAGGGCGATCCGGTGCAGCTGTCGAGTACCTTCCGGGACGGCGGCTTCGACGCGATGTTCGACTTCCCGCTGCGCTACGCCCTGGTCGATGTCATCTGCCACGGCACGCACCCCGGTCGGCTGGCGTCCACCCTGTCTGCCGACCACCTCTACGACGATCCGGCAGGCCTGGTCACCTTCCTCGACAACCACGACCTTCCCCGGCTCGCCAGCGAGTGTGGCGGGGAGCGCTGGCGGGTCGAGGCGGCCCTGATGGCCCTGTTCGCCCTGCGCGGCACTCCGTCGATTACCTACGGCACCGAGTGGATGCTCGATGGACCGGGGGAGCCGGAGAACCGCGCAGACATGCCCTGGCAGACCCGTGGCCCCCTGGCGGACACCCTCGCCACTCTCGCCGCCCTTCGCGCCGAGCACCCCTTCCTGACGGACGCCGAGATCCGCATCGGCAGCCTGGAAGACGACCGGCTTGAGCTGTGGCTGCTCGGGAAGTCGCAGAGCGCCCGACTCATCCTCAACCTCGGCACACGCCCGCTGACCACGGAGGGGGCCGGGGTGCTCGTCGGGGAGGGCGGCACATTGCGCGAATTCGAGGGCACCGTCCCATCGCGCTCCGCGGCACTCCTCTTCTCCAGCAGCACACACCTGCCGTGGCCCGACGAGACCGTGAGCGTCCACATTGATGTCCAGGCGAAGCGGAGGCGCGGCGAGCAGCTGGTGGTGGTCGGTGCTGGCGAGGCACTCGGAGACTGGGATCCGGCCCGGGGGATCCCGCTGCCGGCGTCCATCAAGCAGCCCCTCGGCTCGGTGATGGCATACAAGCTTGTCCGCATCGACCGCAAGGGCGTGGCGCACTGGGAAGAGCGGGAGAATCGCTATGCAGTCGTCGGGGAAGAGGACATGCGGATAGAGGCGCTCTGGGAGGAGAAGCACTAATGGCAGGCGGCAGCACAAAGGCAGTCTATGCAGCGATCGTGGCCAACTCGATCGTCGCGGTCTTAAAGTTTATCGGGTTTGCCTTCAGCGGATCGGGCGCGATGCTCTCCGAAGGAATCCACTCCATCGCCGATGTCACCAACCAGCTTCTGCTGGCGGTGGGCATCAAGCGGGCGGAGCGCGAGGCGGACGAGGATCACCCCTACGGCTACGGTCGCGACAAGTTCGTCTTCGCGATGATCTCGGCGGTGGGCATCTTCTGGTTTGGCTGCGGGGTCACCCTGTACCACGGCATCACCTCGCTGCTGCACCCCCACCCCGTCGCGGCCCTGGAGCTGGCGATTGGCATCCTGGTGGTCTCTGGGCTCATCGAGTCGGTCACCCTGTGGATTGCCTGGGTCGCGGTGCGGGATGGCGCGAAGAAGGACGGCATGGCCCTCAAGGAGTACCTGCTCAAGGGCTCCGATCCGATGGGTGTGGCGGTGCTGCTTGAAGACGGCGCGGCGGTGCTCGGCATCCTGATCGCCCTGGCCACCCTCGGGCTGTCCCTGGCCACCGGCAACCTGATCTTCGACGCCATCGGCTCCATCCTCATCGGCGTGCTGCTCGGCGCGGTGGCGGCGTTTCTGGTGGTCAAGAACCGCACCGTGCTGCTCGGACTCTCCATGTCCACCCAGAACACCTCCCGGGTGGTCGAGATCCTGTCCGGCGATCCGGTGGTCGAGTCGGTCCACGACGTCAAGACGACGGTGCTCGGCACCGATCAGACTCGCTTCAAGGCCGAGATCCAGTTCGACGGAGAGGCCATCGCCCGGCGGTTCCTGATCACCCAGGATCTGGCGACCATCTGGGAGCGCATCAACACCGAGGACGAGCTGCGCACCTTCCTCATTGAGTACGGCGACCACATCGTCGAGGCCCTCGGCGATGAGATCGACCGGCTGGAGGACAAGGTCCGTCTTGCCGCACCGGAGATCCGGCACGTGGACCTTGAGGCCGAGTAGCCGACCGCTCACTGCTGCTTCCTGACCGCTCAGCTCGTCCTCGCCTGATCCCACCCCACTGCCGGGTGAACATGGATCGAGCGGAGGTGAGTGATGCAGGTGACTGGACGGCCCGCCCATTGGGCGAGAGACATGGCGATCGTGGGCGGAGTGACGGCGAGTCTGGCCCCGCTGCCGGCGCTGGCGCTGGGGGCAACGGCAGCGTTCATCGGGGGCACTGCGGTGACCGGCGCGGTGACTGGAGCAGCCCTTGGAGCGGTGATGCCGGGGGTGCTGGAGCGGGTTCGTGGGCGGCTGCCGCTGCCGGTCCTCATGGTGCTCGGCCCGATTCCCGGTGCGCTGTGGGGCGGGATTGTCGGTGCAGTGGGCTTTGCGCTGTCTGGTGTGGGCGTCCCGCTGGCCCTCTGTGTGCTCTGCGCGGCCCTCGCCGGGGCGGTCCAGTTCGGCCTGTTCTGGTTCCCCTACACCTTCCAGACCGTGCGCGGCGCCCGCCGCTGGCCGGTGGTGCTTGGTGCCTGCGCAGTCACCCCGATGATCGGGCTGCTGACGGTGGCCATCGTGCTCACCACAGTGCTCGGCTTCCCAGGCAGTCTGATGTGATACACGAGGCGAATGAAGGTCATCTTTGTCCGACATGGTGAGCGCCGGAAGGGGGAGAGCGACCCTGAGCTGACGTCGTGGGGCCGCCGGATGAGCACCGAGACCGGGCACTGGATTCAGGCGCAGGGGCTCACCCCCGATCAGGTGATCGTGACCCCGACCATGCGCACCCGGCAGACCGTCGAGGAGATCCTGCTGGTATTCTCTGCCCCGATACCCATCCGGGAGGCAGGGTTGCCGGAATTGCTGGAAGACTGGGATGCACTGCTGGAGACCATTCCTGAGAAGGGGGTGGCGCTGCTGGTCGGCCACCACCCCACCATGGACATGCTCCGGCGCGAGCTTGGCCCCCTGCCGGTGAGCGTGCCACGTGGACACTTCGCCTCGGCGGTGGTGCTGGAAGCCGACGGTGGAAGCTGGCGATGCGCCGCGTCCTGGCCGGGGAGGCCAGCATGAGTGTCGAGAAGCTCTCCCGGCTCCCGCTGTTCCGCAACATCCCAGCGGACTCCCTGAGCAACCTCCTTGAGGTCTGCCCCACCACTTCCTACCGAATTGCAGCGCGAATCTTCGAGCAGGGCAGCCCGGCAGATCAGGCGCTGCTGCTGCTTGATGGGCGGCTGGAGGTCTCGGTAAAGAACGGCAGCACCCACCAGCACGTCGGCGAGATTCACCCCGGCGAGGTCGTCGGAGAGCAGGCGCTGTTCGTCTCCGGTGGTCTGCGAAACGCCTCGGTCTTCGCCAACCAGCCCAGCACCGCCCTCATCCTCAGCCCGAGGCTGTTCCAGAGCGGCAGCGACGATCCGGCCATCGCCGCCCTGGAGCGACACCTCATCGCCACTCTGTCCCGGCGAATCCGAAAGACCAACCTGGAGATCCAGAAGGCCTGGAAGGCTTCACGGGTCGAGGAGGCTGAGGAAGTCGCCGAGGCTCCGACCTTCCGCGCCCGGCTCCGCTCGATGTTTGGAGGTCGGTTTTGAACGCAGAAGTCCTCAAGCCCATTGCCCGCAAGCTCCTTCGCACCCATCGGGTCCAGGGCGCACGATCTGCGGACCTCGCTCAGGCCCTGGCCACTGGAAAGCCCCGAAGGGTGGCCGACGGAGAGCGGCTGTGCAGTGAGGGCGATCCCTCCGACTCGATGTTCATCCTGCTCAAGGGGCGCATCCAGGTGCTGCGGAAGGATGACCGCGGAGAGGAGCGCCAGCTCGCGATGCTCACTGCCCCGGCCCTGGTCGGTCACATGGGCCTGGTGGATGGCTCGGCGAGGTCGGCGAGCTGTGTAGCGATGGGAGAGATCGGCTGCCTGCGGCTGACCCGGGTGGCCTTCCAGCGCCTCCTGGAGGAGTCCTCTGCCAGCGGTGGTGCGATGCGGCGCCTCATCCTCGCCAGCCTCATCGGCCAGCTCACTTCCGCGAACACCCGCATCAAGGAGATGATCACGGCACCGGAGCCTCAGCCAGACGCCCCTGAGTCCCTGCGTCGGGACATCTCCTCCGACGACATCCTCAAGCTCGCCGGTGTCCTCGATGGCTGGTCCGTCGACCGCACCGCCATGGACACGGAGGTGCGCTTCGTCGAAGACGATGACATGCGGCGCACCCGCGAGGCCCGCGTCCGGAAGCGGTAGGTGGGCGGCCGCGGAGGGGACCAGTACCGATCAGATTTAGGCTACGCCGTCCAGGTCCCCGCGCGCGGGAGCCGCAGGGAGAGGCAGGTCAGCGCGCCATCAGCCTTGTGGAACTCATCAACCTGGAGCACCCGCACCCGCAGGCCCCGGCGGTGCAGAGCCTCGGCGGTCCGCGGCGCGGCGGCGGAGACGAGGATGGTGTCTCCCAGCGCCAGCACGTTGCCACCGTGGGGCTCCTCGGTGGGCAGCAGCTCTACGCCTGCTTCGGCCAGCGACTCAGGTCTGAGCATCGACGGACAGTAGATCAGCAGCTCAGGGGTGGCGAGGGTCACTGCGCTCTTGAGGTGCAGGCCCGCCCGGAGCGGCACGGAGCGAACGGTGAGCCCCTCCGCAGTCGCCGCGAGCTTCAGCCAGGCCAGCCCCTCGCTGTTGCTGCGTTGCGTGCGGCCGACGTAGAGGGTCTGACCGATTCGGAGCACATCGCCGCCGTCGAGGGTGGCGGGTGTGGGCATCGCCGACAGGGCGCACCAGTCCGCCAGCGCCTCCGACACCCCGGCAGACTCGCCCCGCCGACCGGGGGCCGCTGAGCGGGTCAGCAGCGCCCGCCGCCCGAGGATCACCGCCGGATCCTCCACGAAGCAGCAGTCGGGGTGGTCGGGCAGTGCCGGGAGCACGCGCACCGCCACCCCGACCTCCTTGAGTGCAGAGACATAGGCGGCGTGCTGGAGGCGCGCCCGGTCCACGTCGATGTCCGCCGGATGTTCCTGGATGGAGTCGGTGAAGCGATCTGGAACCGCACGAACGAGGGCCGCGGCGGGTGCATCAAACGTGAGCGTGCTCGGCAGGTTCATCGGGTACGGTGTCCTTGAGGAGCTTTCGGGCGAACGAAGGGAACAGCAGGCTGGCGATGATGCCGGCGGTGATCACCACCGCCCGGGTGGTGTCATCCACCGCGCCGAACCGGTGCCCGATGTCCATGATGGCGATAACCAGAGTCAGCGGCGCGGCGAGCAGCCCGGCGGTCGCTGCGACCTCCTTGATGCTCAGCCCTCGGAGCAGCAGGAGCGAGCCGGGGATGAGCTTGGCGAGCAGCATCAGGGCGATCAGAGAGAAGATCCACCCGATGTTGGTGAGGACCAGATCAGCCGTGAGGGTGAGCTGGATGCCGACGTTGATGAAGAAGACCGGGATGAAGAAGCCGTAGCCCATCGAGGAGAGCTTGTGCTCCAGCGCGCCCTTCTCCCGGATGACGAACGACAGGATCGCTCCGGCGATGAATGCACCGAGGAAGGGCTCGACGTGCGCGAGCATTGAGAGCCCGACGAACGAGAACATCAGCCCAAAGCCGACCCGGACCCCGACCTCGGAGGGATCATCGTGAGCAACGAGGCGGGTGAACAGGTGGGGATACCACCACAGCAGGGCGCGGAGCAGCTGCACCACGACCACCATCACCACCACCAGCCCCAGGAGCCGTCCGATCCCGACAGCGATGTCTCCGAGGTTGTGGGCGTGCTGCTGGATCTCGACGAGGGAGAGGAAGACGATGGTCAGCGCCTCCCCCACCGCCGCGAAGGTGATCATCGTCGTGCCCAGCGAGGTCGAGGACAGCCGCAGCTCGCGGACCACCGCCAGCAGCAGCGGCACTGAGGTTGCTCCGGTCGCCAGTCCCACCCACATCCCCCAGCCCTGGTGGATGGACACCCCCATGGACATCACAAACGCCAGAGTGGAGACCGCCACCGGCATGATGCCGCCCTTCAGTCCGCGCCCTTCGACGCCACGGAAGTCGATCTCGAGGCCGGCGAGGAACAGGAAGAAGGCGAAGCCGACCACCGAGAGGAAGCTGATGAATGGGTCGTTGACGTCAGGGACAATGCCGAGGCCGGTGTTGCCGATCAGCAGCCCGAAGGCGATCTCCATCACCGCGACCGGGATGGCGACCTGCCGGGCCACCCCTGGCACGATGATCGCACCGAGGGTGATGAGGATGAGGGGAATCGCAGCGTTTGGATCCATTACCGACCCGCCACGTTCCACGGCACGAACAGCACAGAGCAGGGCGTGCTGTGGAGCAGATACATCGAGATATCAGGTGTAAAGAGGGTGTTCCGGCTCTGGTGCGAGTGCCCGACCACCAGCAGGTCGAAGTTCGCGGCGTGGCTTCGGATCTGCTTGATGGGGTTGCCCTCGGAGATGACGGTGTCGACCTCCAGTCCATGCAGCCGGCCCAGATCCGCGACCTGTCGGGGAACCGCTCGGAGGGGTGCGAGGGCCTCCTCGCCTTTGGAGAGCGAGGGCGGCAGCACCGTGAGCACCGTCAGCGAGGCCCCGACCAGGGTGGCGATGTCCATAGCAATGACGGAGATGGCGTTGACGCTATCCTGAGAGCTGACCGCCAGGAGGATGCGCTTGTAGGGGCGCTGGCTGCGGGCGATGAGGACCGGGACCCGGGCGGCGAGGATGAGCTTCTTGCGATTGGAGATGCGAAGCCCGAGTCGAGAGCTGAGGCGCAGGGGGCGGCTCTCCAGGACCAGCAGGCCGACCTCCTGGCGCGACAGGTTCAGGGCGATGTCCGTGGCGCTGAGGATGTTGGTGTCCAGCTTCTCCGAGGGCAGCGAGATCAGGTGCTCGGCCTGGGTCTTCTCCAGCAGCCAGGCGGCCTCTTTCTGGACCTCATCGTCGCCGAGGTAGCCGATGGAGGCGCCATACTGAGAGGGGAAGACCGCCTCCGCGCCGTGGATGAAGTTCGCGACACTGTCGACCACGTCGGGCTCACCGGTCAACATCACCCGGTCGCCAGACTCCAGGACCGTCTCTCCGTGGGGTACGATCAGAGCATCGTTGCGGTAGATCGCCGCCACCAGCCAGCGCCGCGGCTTGAGCTGGCTGAGGGTCCGGCCGATCGCAGCGCTGCCGGGCAGGACCTGGATGACCTGCAGCTCTCCGCGGGCGAGCTGGTCCGCGAGGAGGTGAGGCTCGCTGCGGCTGAAGTGGTTCATGGTGTGCCGGGCCGCGGCCACCGAGCGCAGGGCGATCTCATTCCCAGTGAGTCCATTGGCGGCGCTGTTCTCGGCGCTGTTGAGCTGACAGACGAGGTCATCGACCTGAAAGTGGGCTCGGATCACCCGGGCGATCTCCAGGTTGGTCTCGTCTGACCCGGTGAGGATCGCGACCATGGTTCGGGTGGACAGCCCGACCTGGTTCAGGACCAGTCGGCTGGTGGCGTCGCCCTGGACCTTGAGGATGGTCTGACCCCCATGTGTCTCCGGGAGTACCGCGAGGGCCTCCGCTGAGGTGTCCACCGCGGACACGGTCCATGAGACAGGCAGCTCCGCCAGCAGCGCCAGCCCCACCTCTCCCGCTCCGATCAGCACTACATGACGATGGGTCCGCAAGCTACCCCTCCTCTGGAAAGGCCACCATCATAGCAGCCCGCAGGAAGGGGTATCTTGATCAAAAGATGACGCTGATGGCAGGGCGGCTCCTGCCAGACGGAGTGTCCCCATCCAGGCCGCAGAGACCCATCTCCCCGCGACCGCTCGTCGGCTGGGCTACCCTGCCATCAGGTGTAAATACGACCCGCCTCAATAAGTGGATATTCCACTTTTAATCAATGGAATATCTCTCACCGAGCCGGTGTTGTCTCGCCCGATTGAGGTTCCTACATCGACCCGGTGGTGATGTTCCAGGTGAAGGTGTTGTCCGCGAGCCGGCCGAGAAGTTCCTTGTCAAAGGTCTTCTTCTCAGCGTTGTAGCGATAGGCCTTCAGCTCCCGCTGCTCGTCGGCAGCGACGTACAGCTCCAGCTTGCCGTCGCCGTCGAGGTCCGCGGCGTAGCTGGCGTGCTCGAAGCCACTGGAGACGGCGTCGATGAGAGTCTTCTGCCAGCCGTCTTCCTCCTTCGTCAGCAGCCAGAGGCCGGTCTTCATCGCCGCAGCGACCAGATCGATGTCGCCGTCGCCGTCGAAGTCGCCGGGGATGAGGAAGCGGGTCTGCCGGTCGTCGATCGTCATGATCGACTCGTGGGTGAAGGTGCCGTCCTCGCCGAGGGTGTACTGGCGGATCTCGACGGGCTTGACCACGCTCTTGCCTGCTGTCTCGGCCTCCACCACGCTGAACAGCTCGCTGGTGCCGTCGCCGTCGATGTCGGTGACCAGGATCTCCTTGGCGTGGGTGGTGCCGAACGGATCGACCAGAGTGCGCACATAGGTGGTGCCGTCGAAGCGGTACATCACCATCTGACCGGCCTGGCTGGCGTTGGCCTTGTTGCGGTCGGTCGGGGTGGCGAAGAACTCCATCTTGCCGTCGCCGTCAATGTCACCGATCTCGATCTCGTGGACGAAGGTGTCGGCCTTCTTGTCCAGCTCGATGATCACGGCCTCGCCGCCGTCTTCTGGCGGGTTGTAGACCGCGACCACGCCGTAGTCGTGGCTGGCGATGACGTACTCGTCCTTGCCATCTCCATCGACATCGCCGATCTCCAGGTCCCGAAGGCGGTTGAACTTGCCCTCCCAGTCCTGCTGCCAGAGGGACTCCCCGCTCCAGGCGCCGTCGGCGAAGGTCCACTTCTTGAGGTGAGCCCCCTCTGCGCCGATGGTGAGGATGGAGCCGTCGTCGAGCTGGATGGCCTTGTGGAAGACGTTGGAGTCGCCGTCTTCGAGGCGGGTCGCCCGCCAGCCGTCCGGGGTCTGACGCCACAGCTCAAGCCGCGCAGGACCGGGCTTGGGCTTGTTGGCTTCGTCCTTCCAGAACCACGCCTGTGCGACGAGCAGGGTGGGGTAGGGACCGCCCTCCAGTGCCTCCTGCTCCGGTGTCGGTGCAGCCTTGCCAGCGGGCGCGGGGGTCGCACCCTTGTCGGTGCCCGCCGTCGGCTTGGTGGTGGGCTCCTCGGTGTCGCCGTCACAGGCAACAACCCCGAGAGCGATGGCCAGCAGGGCGGAAGGGATAGCAATCAGCAGGCGGTTTTTCATAGCAGGGCTCCAGTGGTCGCACCGCGAGATATCGGCTCGAAGCGATCCATTCAAGCACCTGCACGGTTTCTGCAGCCCATCTGTGCCGATCAGACCCCTGTGGAGCCAAATCCGCGCTCGCCTCGCTGGGTGTCGTCGAGGGTGGTGACCACTGCGATCTGTGCCTGCGCTACCGCAGCGATGATCATCTGGGCGATGCGCATGCCCCGGGTGACCTCAAACGGATCCGGGCCGAGGTTGATGAGCAGGACCTTCAGCTCTCCCCGATAGTCGGCGTCGATGGTACCTGGGGAGTTCGGTATCGAGATGCCGTACCGGAACGCGAGCCCGGATCGGGGGCGAATCTGTGCCTCAAAGCCCATCGGGACCGCGATGCTCAGTCCGGTGGCGACCGCGGCACGGCCCATCGGTGCCAGGGTGAGCGACTCCGCGGCGTGCAGGTCCATGCCTGCGGCCCCCGGGGTCTGATAGGCGGGCAGGGGGAGCCCTTCTCCATGGGGAAGGACCTTGATCCGAAGCTGAACGTCCACAGCACGCTCTCCAGTCGAGGGGAGCGCCACCCGTATCACGCCAACGAGAGAGCCCCCTCAAGCCGGATCGGAATCCAACCTGAGGGGGCTCGGCGGTCTCAGGCTGAGCCTGCACCGACTGCGTGTCGTGGCTTAGAGCAGCGCGTCGTCCAGGGCTTCCTTGCGGGAGAGCCGGACCTTGCCGCCCTTGTCGATGTCGATGACCCGGACCAGGACCTCATCACCCTCGTTGACGATGTCGGTGGTGTTGTTGACCCGCTCCTTGGCGAGGTGGCTGATGTGGACCAGACCCTCGGTTCCGGGGAAGATCTCGACGAACGCGCCGAAGTCGACGGTGCGCTTGACCACGCCGAGGTAGAGCTTGCCGATCTCAGCTTCCTGGGTCAGCTCGCGGATGAGGCTGATGGCCTTCTCGGCGGCTTCCATGGAGGTGGAGGCGACGTCGACCTTTCCGGTGTCGTCCACGGTGACGCGGGTTCCGGTCTGCTCCTGGATGGAGCGGATGGTCCGACCACCGGGGCCGATGAGCTCGCGGATCTTGTCGTTCTTGATCTTGATGGAGGTGATTCGGGGGGCGTGCGGCGAGAGATCGTCGCGGTGGGTAGCGATGGTCTTGGCCATCTCGTCGAGGATGTGGATCCGGCCCTCACGCGCCTGGTTCATCGCCCGCAGCATGACCTCACGGGGGATGCTGTCGATCTTGGTGTCCATCTGGAAGGCGGTGATGCCCTTGTGGGTACCGGTGACCTTGAAGTCCATGTCGCCGAGGTGGTCCTCGTCGCCGAGGATGTCGGACAGGACCGCGAAGGAGTCACCCTCCTTGATGAGGCCCATCGCGATGCCAGCGACGGGGGCCGTGAGGGGCACACCGGCGTCGAGCAGGGCGAGGGTGGCGCCGCAGACCGAAGCCATGGACGAGGAGCCGTTGGACTCCAGGACGTCCGCGCAGCAACGGAGGACGTAGGGGAACGCGTCCTGGTTGGGGATGACCGGGACCATTGCGCGGTGGGCGAGGGCGCCGTGACCGATCTCGCGCCGCTTGGGACCGCGCATCGGGCGGGCCTCGCCGGTGCAGAACGGCGGGAAGTTGTAGGTCAGCATCCAGCGGCGGAAGTTGTCGGTCGCGCCGGCGTAGTCGATGCGCTGCGAGTCGCGCTCAACACCGAGGGCGGCGGTCACGAGGGTCTGGGTCTCGCCGCGGGTGAACACTGCGGAGCCGTGGGCACGGGCCGAGACGCCGACCTCACACCAGATGTCGCGGATCTCGTCGGTGGCCCGACCGTCGATGCGGCGGCCCTCTTCGATGACCACGCGGCGCATCTGCTTGCTGACCATCTTCTGCCAGGCCTTCTTGGCGGTCTTGGTGACCCCATCGACATCCTCACAGCCCTCGGTGAGCTGTGCGATGACGCTGTTGCGGGCGACCTTGAGGGCTGTGCTGCGCTCGTGCTTGCCGGTGATGGCGAGGGCAGTGACGAGGGGGGTGAGGCCCAGCTCGCTGACCTTGGCCACGACGTCCGCGTCCAGCGTGGGAGCGGGGGCGATCGTCATCTTCTCGACACCGGCGAGGGTGCGAAGCTCCTCGATGGCGGCGACGATCTTCTTGATCTCTGCGTGTGCGAGATCCATGGCATCCATCACGATGACCTCTCCGATCTCCTTGGCGCCACCCTCGACCATGCAGATGGCATCTGCGGTGCCAGCGACGGTGAGGTTCAGCTCGGCCTCGTCCATCTGGGCGCGGCTGGGGTTGACCACCAGCTCACCATCAACGAGAGAGACGCGGACGCCAGCGACCGGCCGCTGCATGGGCAGCTCGCTGATGTGCATCGCCGCGCTGGCGCCACAGAGGGCGAGCACGTCGGTGTCGCAGTTGGTGTCAAACGAGATGACGGTTGCGATGATCTGCAGGTCGTTGCGGAAGTGCTTGGGGAACTGCGGACGGATGGGGCGGTCGATGAGCCGACAGATGAGGGTCTCGCGCTCGTTGGAGCGGCCCTCGCGCTTGTGGAAGCTGCCCGGGATGGTACCGAACGAGCCATTGCGATCCTGGTAGTCCACCGTGAGGGGCAGGAAGTCGAACGGGCGGGGGCTGCGGGAGCAGGCGGCGGTCACGAGGACCGAGCTGTCGTTCTGGCTGATGACGACGGCGCCAGATGCCTGCTTGGCGAGCTTGCCAGTCTCAAGGGTAAAGGGGCGGCCACCGACGTCGATGGTAATGGTATGAATGTTCATGATTCTTCCGATTGGAAGCACCACACGGCTTCATCCGGAGAACAGGTAACAGGGCACCTGTAGACTTGCGATGTGGCATCAAGCGAACTTGATGGCGCATCGTTAGCCTGCAGGGATTCCAGCCATCCTGCGACTCCGGGATCACCCGAGTGGAGCGGATTGTGCTGTCTTGTCGCAGCGAGAGTGCTGCTTAACAACTGTAAAGAACAAGGGGGGTTGTAAGAACCAAACAGGGCGACGGTTTCCCGTCGCCCTGTCAAGTCTTAGCGGCGCAGACCCAGACGCTCGATGAGCGCCTTGTAGCGGTTGTTGTCTACCTTCTGGAGGTAGCGCAGCAGCCGCCGGCGCTGGCCGACCAGCTTGAGAAGGCCACGACGGGAGTGGTGGTCCTTCTTGTGCGTCTGGAAGTGCTCGGTGAGGTAGGTGATGCGCTCGGTGAGGAGTGCGACCTGAACCTCGGGGGAGCCGGTGTCGTTTTCTACACGAGCGTACTCGTGAATGATTTCTGTCTTGCGGTTTGGGGTCATCGCCATGATATTTCTCCGGTAAGACCGGGCCTGGCAGGTGGGATGTGGTGGCGTTCCACTACTCCTTCATCATGTTGTCTTCAGAATGAAAGACACCCAGGATGAAGATCCCTGCCGCACAGGCCGGCATCAAGGAGGGGAAATTGACCCGCTGCCGGGAGGCTGTCAAGGTGCAGGGGTGTAGATCCAGCCCCGGAGCGCCCCTTTATGTTGACGCCGCACCCCTCCGTTCAGCGAAACAGAGATCCAATAGCAAAGGTTATTCAAGGCGTATTGCCCGGTGAAGGACTCGTCCTGGAGATCGGAAGTGGCAGTGGTGCGCATGCGGCATGGTTTGCCCCCCGACTCCCTGGAGTGAGCTGGCAGCCCACCGATGGCGAGCCCGCTTCGCTGCCGATCATCTCTCAGTGGGCCGCGCAGTCCGGTGCCACCAACATCCTCCCCCCGCTCCACCTCGACGCCACCGCTCAGGACTGGCCTGTCGAGAGGGCTGCAGCGATGGTGTGCATCAACATGATCCACATCTCCCCCTGGCAAGTCACCCTCGGCCTGCTGGCCGGCGCCGGGCGGGTGCTACCCAGCGGCGGCGTGCTCTACCTCTACGGGCCCTTCCGCATCAACGGGCAGCAGACTGCGCCGAGCAATGTGCAGTTCGAGGGCTGGCTGAAGGGGCTCGATCCGCGGTTCGGCGTCCGGGATCTCGGCGAGGTCACTGAGGTCGCGGCAGGCCATGGACTGCGACTCACCGAGCGCCGAGCAATGCCAGCCAACAACTTCTCGGTGGTCTTCCAGCGCGACTGAACACCGACTCCAGCAGCTCTACTCCAGCAGCTCTACTCCAGCAGCTTCGGCCCGCCCTTCGCGGCGACCGGTCGACGGATCTGAAGGGTGCGCCCGGCGGTCTGGCCGCTGGCGGTTGCCGCATTGGCGCGCAGGGTGCTCCCCCGCCCAGCGCGACGGCGGGGGTGGCGGGTCTCCAGGTAGTCCTCCAGTCCCGCCGCCTTCACCCACACCAGCCCGGCCTCCTCGTCGTCGCGCTGCTGAGCCTCCAGCTGCTGGCGGACCCCCATCATCACCCCGGCGAAGAACCGCTGCCGATCGCGACCGTGGGCGCCGGTGCGCTTCCGATGCGCCCGCCAGAGCCGACCGGTGGCCTCCAGCAGGAAGCCGTGCATCCAGCAGGCGACCTCCAGGTTCTCCGGGCTGCCGCAGATCTCCAGCACCCGCCCCCGCTTCCTGCGGTCCACCGCGTACCCGCTCACCCAGATCCCACTGACGAAGAAGTGATCGATGAGGATGGCAGCGAGCAGCTTGTCGTACAGCGGGCGGCTGCCGGAGGGGGTGCCGAGCTGACGAAAGCCGTAGCGGCTGGTGCCGCCGGCCTCGGAGAGGTTGTGCCGCAGCATCAGCCGCCGGGCCGCCCGGGCTGCGACCTCCGCCTCATGCACGTTGTCGCTGCCGGCCAGGGCGAGCAGCCGCTGCACCTTGCGCATCGCCTTGCTGGCGCTGTCTGGCAGTCCCCCGGCAGCCGGATCGATCTGGAGCCGTCGGCAGACCTCCTGGAACACCGGTCCGTGTGCGGTCTCATCGGCCTTGAGCACCTCAGCGACGTACTGGTGGGCCATCTCGTGCTTGAGGATCTCCACCACCACGCCCCACGGCTGCGTGGTCACCAGGGTGCGAGACAGGCTCAGGGTGCGACCGGTCGTCGTCCAGGTCCCCAGCGTCGTCTGGCCATCCGAGAGCGCGAGGATCGGCGCCCGGAGGGCCTCGCGGAAGTGCAGTCGGTTGACCCGCCGCCACTCGGAGAGCAGCTCGTGGATCAGAAGGGACTCGGGGGCGGTCATGGTGTCGTCTCTATATAAAGCGTCAATGAAGATCATCCGAGTCGTCGCAGGCGCGATCATCAAAGACGGCCTGCTCCTGGCCGCGCTGCGGGGGCCGGGCATGTCCCAGGCGGGGCTGTGGGAGCTGCCCGGTGGGAAGGTGGAGCCTGGAGAGGATGACCGCAGTGCCCTCGCCCGGGAGCTGCACGAAGAGCTGGGCATCACCGTCGCCGTCGGGGACTTCATCGCCAGCCACGACCACGCCTACCCCGGCAAGACCGTGCGGCTGGTCGCCTACGCCTGCCGCATCATCGACGGAGCGCTCGCGGTCACCGAGCACGCGGAGATCCGCTGGGTGAGCGCAGGAGCAATCGACGGGCTGACCTGGGCGCCCGCGGACCTCCCGCTGCTCATCGCCACCCGTCCGCTGCTCACCGCCCCACCGATGGCTTGATGTCCGCCCAGGTGTAGCGCCCTGGTTTGAGCGGCGGGACGGGTCGATCCACCAGCGGCGCGAGGACGCGGAGCAGCTCCAGGAAGCTGTGGGCGGTGCCGCCGAACAGGTGATGCGCTCCGATGTCAAACACCGGCGAGAGCATCGGGCGGCCCCAGCCAGTGAACGGGATCGCGTCGATGTGGGGGGCTGAGAGAGTCTCCATGATGCCCACGATCAAGACCTTCGCCACCTCACCTGGATCGGGCGTCAGCACATCCTGTTCGACAACCGCCACAAACGGCTCCAGCCGGAAGTCGGATGTAAACAGCGGTATCGAGGACATCCTGCCGAGGACCACCGCCCCTTCGATCCCCAGCTCCTCCCGGGCCTCCCGCAGTGCTGTGGCCTGGATGTCGGCGTCTTGAGGCTCCGGGCGCCCGCCGGGGTAGCTGATCTCACCAGGATGGTTGCGCAGCTGAGACGACCGGAGAATCAGCAGACACTCCAGATCTTCCCGCCACCGCAGGGGCACTAAGACCCCGCCCTGGCGGTCATTTCGCCGTCCGGTGTGGGCTGGAGTTTCCTCCCGGGGCCAACAAGACAGCGCATCGCGGACATCTTCGGGGTGAGGCAGCGTCATGTCTCAAGATATAAACGTCTGCCAAGGATGTTCCCATGAACCGAGCCCTGCTGATGTTGATGATGGCGGCACCCCTGTCCGCCGGTGCCTACCCAGAGATGATCCCGCTGGAGGAGACCTCCCTGGTCGGCCGTGCGGCCCCGGAGGTTGATCTCAAGACCCTCGGCGGAGAGGCCTTCGTGCTCTCAGAGGCGAAGAACACGCCGGTCGTTCTGGCGTTCTGGGCGAGCTGGTGTGGCCCCTGCCGCAACGAGATGCCCGCCCTGATCGAGCTTCAGAAGGCCCGCAGCGATGTGCGCATCGTGATGGTCAACGTCGACCGGGATCGCCGCGACGCCCAGCGCTTCCTCTCCCAGGTCGGCATCACCCCCGAAGACGCCGAGATCGCCCTGGACAGCGAGGCGCTCGCGCTGGGGGCCTACGGGGTGATGAGCATGCCGACGACGTTCCTGGTCGACGGCAGCGGCGTCGTGAAGTTCCACAAGGTCGGCTACAGCACTGAGAAGGGCCTCACCGAGCTGATCGAAGCGATCGAGGGGGTGAAGCCATGAAGAAGGGCGCACTCCTCCTCCTGGTGCTCGTCGGGCTCGCCGGGGCCGCCATCAGCGGGCTGATGACCTGGCACCACGACGTTCAGATGTTCGGAGACGCGGCGATCCAGGGCGGCCTCATCGGCTGCGAGGCCAGCGAAGAGGTCAACTGCGACATCGTCAACACCAGCGAGTACTCCGAGCTTCTCGGCGTGCCGATCGCCACCTGGGGCATCGCGACCTACCTGCTGATCGCCATGCTGGCGGCACTGGCTGCGGCCGGGCGTCAGGCCGTGCTCAAGCTGCTGCTGGCCATCGGGGTGGGCACGACCCTCTACTCCGGCTTCCTGTTCGGCATCTCCAAGCTCCAGCTCAACTACGTCTGTGCCTGGTGCATGCGCCTGTACGGCATCAACCTCTCCATCCCGGTGCTCTCCCTGCTCGCCGGTGCCTGGAGTGCGCCGAAGCCGTCGGGGAAGGTCATCGGCTCCGCGCTGGCGGCGTTCGTGCTGCTCTCGGCGGTCTCAGTCGGCGGAGAGCGGGCGTTTCGGGCGGGTCTGCTCGGTGATGAAGCCAGCACCACCCGGCTCGCAGAGGTCACCCCTCAGGAGGCCACTCCGGTCGGCCCCCAGCTCGATCCCGAGGGCACCCTCACCGCGCGCACGATGGCGGTGAAGACCGAAGACAAGAACGACGCCATCCTCCACATCCGCGCCGACGACGCCTGGAAGGGCAACCCGGACGCCGAGGTGATGCTGGTGGAGTTCGCGGACCTGGAGTGCGGCTACTGCAAGCGCACCAGCAGCCAGCTCAAGCGCCTGGTGGATGCCTACAGCGACGACGTCCTGTTCGTCTTCAAGCACTTCCCGATGGACCCCAGCTGCAACCCCGGGGTGAACAACCGCAAGCACCGAGACGCCTGCACCGCAGCGATGGCCAGCGTCTGCGCCCAGCAGCAGGGGCGGTTCTGGTCGTTCCATGACCTCGCGTTCAAGAACCAGCACAAGCTCAAGGCCGACAACCTCCGGACCTACGCGGAGAGCGTGGGGGCTGACATGGCCACGTTCGACGACTGCATGCGCGACCCGGCCACCAAGCAGGCGGTGGTGGCAGACGCAGAAGACGGCGCGGCGGTGGATGCCCACGGCACCCCGCGGATCTTCATCAACGGCCAGCTCTACCGCTCCGGCTCCTCCGCCGAGAAGATGGCCACAGCGATCGAGCGCGCGCTGGGGGCAGACGCCGCGACAGCCCGGGAGTCCGCCAAGGCCGTCGCGGAGGAGCGGCTCACCACCACCCCCATCCCCGATGACGTCGAAGAGATGCAGCGCATCACCCACGGCGACCTCGACTTCCTCATCGACACCTTCGAGTCCGCCCTCTCCGTGCAAGGAAGCACCGCGACCGCACAGCAGGGCCGCCACCTCATCCCCGCCACTCAGATGAGCTGGTTCGCCGCCAACGAGGCCTGCTCAGCAGCGGGCAAGCGCATGTGCACCGAGGCGGAGTGGGTGGCCACCTGCCAGAACACCGCGCCCGTCGACGACGACGGAAACGGCCAGTTCGCCGACGACATGGTCGAGGGCACCAGCTACCCCTACGCCGACTACCACTCCCCCGGGCGCTGCTGGGATGGCCACGCACGCGGCAGCAAGTGCGGTGAGGAGAAGGACCAGGACTGCCGACCGGTCTACACCGGCGAGATGCCCGGCTGTGTGTCCGCGGGCGGGGTCTATGACCTGACCGGAAACGTCGAGGAGTGGGTCGGAGACAGCGCAGAGACCGCAGTGCTGCTCGGCGGCGCGTTCGACACCTCCAAGGACCACGCCCGCTGCTATCGCAGAAACGACACCTACGGTCCTGGCTTCGCCAATGTCCGGACCGGCTTTCGGTGCTGCAAGAACCCGTGAGCTGATCGGGCCAAAAAAAGCGGGGTGTCGAAGGCATACGACAGGGCTGTAGAAGGCTTACGACAGCGGCCACCAGCCTCGGATCGCTACTTCTTTCTCATCAATCCCCCTGATAGATGAGGAAACAGCCCGTGGCGATCATCAACACTCCGAAGCACCTCAAATACAGCAAGACAAAGCTCAAGCAGCTCAAGGCCGGCAGCCACACCGAGGGGCTGGCCTTCTGCATCCTCCGGAGGAAGGGTGCCCAGGACGCCGTGGTCCACTTCGACAAGCCCGCCCGCGTCGGGCAGTACAAGAACCCGGCGGCCATCCACAAGGTGCTGAAGAAGACCACTGCGTTCGACCTCGACGATGCCAATCCCTTCTTCAACGACATCTCCAAGCTCGTCTCGCTGACCGGCGTGGTGACCCACACCGACGGCAAGCTCCACTTCCAGAAGACCCTCGGTCGCGGAAAGGAAGCGGACCTCAAGCTGGGCATGAAGTTCTTGAAGCAGGCGAAGTTTTCCTTCGGAACCACGGCCCCCGGTCGCGAGGAGGTTGTGGCCGCGACCAGCAGGTCCACCGAACGCATCACCGCCTTGAAGACGCTCTCGCCAGACGACTGGGCCACCGTCGCCTCCGATCCTGGAGCCCACTTCGGCACCGTCGAGGGCCTCGGTGACATCATCGAGCAGCTCACCGAGAGCGGCGAGGACCCGGTGCTCCTCCAGAAGCTGAAGGCTGCCTATACATCGATTGACGACTGGTCCGAAGACGGCATCGAGCCGGTCGACGACGCCATGGCGCTCCTCAGCGGGATCACCGACTTCCGCGAAGAGGAGACGGACATCCAGGATGCCTGGCAGATGGGGACCGCGGACATGCGGATCGAGCTGTCGAAGCTCCGAACGAAGGCTGCAGAGATGCTCACTCAGAAGAGCTTCGGCGGCCAATTCAAGAGCCTGTTCAGTCAGGCGCGGACGATGAGCACCATGCGGATGGGCCACTATCAGTTCGTCCATAAGACCATTGAAGCGGTCGGCGGTGGCCCGCTGCTGATGGTGAGCGCCTCCTCTACCTTCCAGCACCAGATACTGTTCGACGATGTGAAAGCCGTCCCAATCGCCGCGGGCCGGTTTCGTCGAAGCAAGAGCGGCAAGAAGATCGCATTCCAGGTCAACAACGGCAGCACCACCGAGCACCTGCTCCAGAGCGCCCTCAAGAAGTCAGGGCTCGCCAGCAGCACAGCGTTTATCGTCGACGACTTCGACGACTTCCAGGCGACGATGAAGGCAAAGCGCCAGGTCAACGACCTCAAGTCTCCTGCCGCGATCGCGACGCTGACGCTCTCGTTCACCCTCGAAAAGCCGCTCCTCCGAGACCTCTTTGCCGAGCACTGTGCTGATGAGTACAGCGCGGAGAACATCGCGTACTACCTGCAGGAAGAAGGGCTCCCCATCCCGAGCTGCATTCCCGCCGACCTGGTGATTATAGACGCGGTGGTTCGCCACCAGGCCTTCATCTCCAAGGGCCTGAGCACCTCGCTCAACCTGCCCCACACCGTGTACGAGACTGCGGTGGAGCAGGACCCTGTCACGGCCTATTCCACCGTAAAAATAGAAGTCATCACGCTGTTCAGGGACACCTTCGCTCGCTTCGTCAAGGGCAAGCATCTGAGCAACGCCGTCGGCACCTCCGCCGAGATCCGCACCCTGATCGGCATCCGCTGATCTACCCCATCCCCACCCGCAGGAGCCCACCATGACCAGCAAGTCCGATCGCCACCTCATCGTCCTTCTCTCCCTCGTCGTCGCTGCTGACGCTGGTCCCGAGGGGCCGTCCATTCGCAAGCGCCGGGCGATGCAGCTCGTCCTCCGGAGCCGGTTTCCCGACCGGGGCTACGCCGATGTCCAGAAGCTCATCGCGAAGGCCAACACCGGCATGCCCGCGATCACAAGCGGCCTCGACATCATGAAGATCACCGAGCGTCAGGCAGAGAAGCTCGCCGCCACCCTGCCTGCCGAGGAGCGCGAGGAGGCGCTGCTCACCATCCTCGATGTCGCTGCTGCCGTCCCGGTGATCAGCGCCCAGTCCGAGCGCATCCTCCGCGTCATCGCCCGGACGCTGGACCTCTCCGAGCGCCTTCCCGCCGCAGCCTGATCAGTCCTCCCCTGGCTGTCCTTTGCCGGGCGGGTTTCTGACCCAGCTCTGAAGTCTCCCTCACAAGACCTGAAGCCCTCTGGCAAGAGCTGGACAAGATCGCTTTCAAAAAACAGAGAGTGATGTAAATTCGGGTCAACTCGGAGACCCCCCATGACGCTGCTCCTCACCCTCTCAGCCCCCTCCCTCGCCGCGACCCTCATCGTCGACCCGTCCACCTCCGGTGCATATGCCACCATCCAGGACGGCATCGACGCGGCAAGCTCCGGCGACACCGTCACGGTGGCGAGCGGGACGTACTACGAGTGCATCGACACCGAAGGGAAGGACCTCACCGTCAGCGGCTCCAGCGCGACCATCGACGGCGCGGGGTACTGCACCACTGGTGTCATCACCGTGGACGGGGGCGAGACCGTCACCTTCTCCGGCTTCACGATCCGCAACACCTACTACCGCGGCGCCTACGTCTACTACAGCGACGTCACCTTCGATGATGTCTCCTTCAACGGCAACGGGCACACCTCGTACACCACCTACGGCGGCGGGCTCTACGCCGAGGGCGCCACGGTGACGATCACCGACTCAGAGTTCACCGACAACGACGCCTACTACGGCGGTGCGATCTACCTCACCCTGGGGGCCGACCTGACCATCTCCGACACGGAGATCTCGGACAACTACGGCTACTACGGTGCGGGAATCTACGCGAACACCTCCACCACCGTCTCGCTGGACGCCGTCACCCTCGACACCAACTTCGCCTACTACTACGGCGGCGCGGTCTACCTGAACTCCTACGCTGACCTCGAGAGCACCGACTCCACCTGGACCTCAAACGGGGGCTACTACACCCACGGTGCCGGCGTCTACGGCTACGCTCAGAATGAGATCACCCTGTCAGGCGACACCTTCGATGACAACGCCGCCACCTACTACACCTCCGGCTACCACGGCGGCGCGGTCTACCTGGGCACCTACGCGAACCTGACCGCCTCAGACACCACGTTCTCCAACAACGCTGGCTACAACGGTGGTGCGATCTACTCGACCTCGTACAACGACATCGACCTCACCGACGTCGACTTCGACGCCAACTACGCCCGCTACTACGGCGGCGCGATCTATGCGTACTACTACAGCGACATCTCGCACAACGGTGGTGAGTACACCAGCAACTCGTCGTACTACTCCGGCGGTGCGATCTACTCGACCTACTACGGTGACGTCGATCTCGACAACCTCGACTTCACCTCGACGACCTCGCTGTATGGCTACGGCGGCGCGGTCTACCAGTACTACTACGGCTCCCAGAGCATCGCGGACACTACGTTCACCGACTCGACGGCCTACTACGGCGGCGGCGCGCTGTACCTCCACCAGCTCTACACCTCCGTCACCATCGCCCGCACCGACTTCGACGGCAGCACCGCAACCTACCAGCATGGCGGCGCGATCCACGCCGACTACTACGTCGGCCTCGGCATCACCAACAGCACCTTCACCGACAGCCACAGCTACAGCAACGGCGGTGCGATCTACCAGTACCGCTACGGTGCGCTGTCCATCGACGCTTCGACCTTTGATGGCAACGACACCACCTACGGCCACGGCGGCGCGATCTACGCCTACCCGGCGACGACGGGGGCCTACGACCTGCTGGTGACCGACTCGGAGTTCACCGACAACGAGACGTACTACAACGGCGGTGCGATCTACGCCTACTACATCGATGACCTCGAGATCTCCGGCTCCACCTTCGAGTCCAACGTCGCCAACAGCTCCAACAGCTCCTACTCGGGCGGCGCGCTGTACCTGTACTACAACGACGACGTCACCGTCGCCTCGAACATGTTCTGCAACAACGAGGCGTACAATGGCGGTGGCGTCTACAGCTACTACGCCTACGGCGGCACCGATGAGTGGACCAACAACATCTTCCAGGAGAACGTCGCCACCTACGCTGGCGGCGCGCTCTACTTCTACTCCAACCACTACAACGAGTTCATCAACAACACGCTGGTCGGAAACGATGCCAACACCTACGGCGGCTCAGTCTACTTCCTCGGGACCTACTCGTCGTTCTTCAACAACATCATCGCCTACAGCCTCGATGGTGGCGGAGTCTACGCCGCGGGCACCGCCAGCGACACCAACTCTGACTTCTACTACAACGACTGGTACAGCAACCTCGGTGGCGACACCGCGGGCTCGTTTTCCTTCTCGACCTCCGGCAACGGCAACATCACCGATGACCCGGACTTCGGCAGCTACAACCTCGACGGAGACTGCGAAAACGACGACCTGACCCTCGACTCCGGCTCGGCCCTCATCGACGCTGGACACACCGCCTACCAGGACCCCGACGGGACCACCTCAGACATCGGTGCCTACGGCGGCCCGGACAGTCCGCTCGTGGACGACGACGGGGATGGCTACTACCAGGGCGATGACTGCGACGACGACGACGCCAGCACCTACCCGGGCGCGACGGACACCTGGTACGATGGCGTGGACTCGGACTGCGACGGCGCCAGCGACTACGACCAGGACGGAGATGGCGAGGACTCCGATGCCTACGGCGGCGTAGACTGCGACGACACTGCCGCCAGCATCAACACTTCCGCCTCGGACACCTGGTACGATGGCGTGGACTCGGACTGCGATGGTGCCAGCGACTACGATCAGGATGCCGACGGCTATGATCACGACAGCTACGGCGGAAGCGACTGCGATGATGTCGACGACAGCGTCAATCCCGGCGAGAGTGAGACCTGGTACGATGGCATCGACACCGACTGCAGCGGCACCAGTGACTACGACGCCGATGGAGACGGCGAGGACTCCGACGCCTACAGCGGCACCGACTGCGACGATGCGGACGCCAGCATCAACACCACCACCTCAGAGACCTGGTACGATGGCATCGACTCGGACTGCGATGGCGCCAGCGACTACGATGCAGATGGCGACGGCTACGACTCCGACAGTTACAGCGGAACCGACTGCGATGACTCCACCGCGAGCACCAACCCCGGGGCCTCAGAGACCTGGTACGATGGCGTCGATGCGGACTGCGCAGGCGACTCTGACTACGATGCAGACGGCGACGGAGAGGACTCCAGCAGCTACAGCGGAGACGACTGCGACGACACGGATGCGACCGTCAACACCACGGCCACTGAGACCTGGTACGATGGCGTCGATGCGGACTGCGCGGGCGACTCCGACTACGACGCGGACATCGACGGCTACGATTCCGACAGCTACGGCGGAACCGACTGCGATGATGCGGACCTCGCCATCAACCCGGGTGCCTCCGAGACCTGGTACGATGGCATCGACACCGACTGCGACGCCCTGAGCGACTACGACCAGGACGGCGACGGCGAAGACTCCGATGCCTACAGCGGTCCGGACTGCAATGACACCGACGCTACCGTCAATACCACATCTGCAGAGATCTGGTACGACGGCGTTGATCAAGACTGCAACGGTGCGAGTGACTACGACGCCGACCTCGACGGCTACAACCTGGACACCTACGGCGGCACTGACTGCGACGACACCGACGATGCGGTCAACCCCGCTGAGAGCGAGGTCTGGTACGACGGGGTCGATCAGGACTGCGACGGTGCCAGCGACTACGACGCCGACGGCGACGGCTACGATCAGGAAGGCCTCGGCGGAGACGACTGCCAGGATGCGGACCCTGACATCTACCCGGGCGCGAAGGATGACCCCTACGACGGCATCGATCAGGACTGCTCTGGTGACTCGGACTACGACAACGACGGCGATGGCTACGACTCGGTGGACTACGGCGGTCCGGACTGCGACGACGACGACGAGGACATCCACCCCTCCGCCACCGAGATCTGGTACGACGGCGTGGATGGCGACTGCGATGGTGCCAGCGACTACGACGCCGACGCTGATGGCTATGAGGCCGCGGACTTTGGCGGCGAAGACTGCGACGATGAGGATGGTGCCATCAGCCCGGCCGCTGAGGAGGTCGCTGACGACGGCATCGACCAGGACTGCGACGGCGAAGACCTCGTCACCGAGGACACCACGCCCATCGATGGCGGAGAGGACACCGGCGAGGGCGACGGCGGAGAGTACACCGGTGGGAACACCGATGAGGATGGCGACAAGGCATGCAGCCACGTGCGGTCGGGGACGGCTGGGCTCTGGGGCCTCATGGTCCTCTTCGTTGGCCTCGTCCGCCGTCGGCGGGAGTGATGCGTCCCTGACATCTGAAGCCGACATCTGAAGCCGACATCTGAAGTCAGAAAACTCTCCCCTCTCCGACTGGCTGGTTGCTCGATTACAGTGGGAGTACCGATTCGGAGGCTACCGTGCTCGCCCTGCTCCTTGCTATGCCGTCCCTGGCAGCGACCCTCACAGTCTCCGCTTCGGGGACCTACACCACCATCCAGTCCGCGGTCACGGCCGCCTCGGATGGGGACACCATCTCGATCTCGGCAGGGACCTACATCGAGTGTGTGGATCTCGGCGGACTCGATCTCATCCTGATCGGCGCCTCTACCTCTTCGACCACCGTCGACGGTGGCGGGTGTTCTGCGGGTGCATTTTCCATGACCGGGGGCGAGACCGCGGAGATCAGCGACCTCACCATCACCAACAGTGGCTACTCTGCGGTGGTGGTCGAGAGCAGCTTCCTGACCCTGGACAATGTGGTGATCGAGTCCTCTGGCTCGGTGAGCTTTGGCCGGGACGGCGGCGCGATCTTTGCCGACAGCAGCTACATCGAGATCACCGACTCCGTCTTCGACAGCAACGGCGGCTACTACGGCGGCGCGATCGCGCTGGAGTCTGCCTCCGCCCTGGTCGTCGATGATGTGACCTTCACTGACAACCTGGGCCAGTTCGGTGCGGGCATCTCGCTGAAGGATGCCTCATCCGCCGACATCACCAACACCACCTTCGAGGGCGGACTGGTGAGCGTGACGGGCTACGGCAAGGGCGGCGCGATCTACAGCTACTACGACGTCGAAGTGACCATCGACAGCTCGACGTTCACCGACAACGATGCCGCGACCTTCGGCGGTGCCATCTCCATGGAGAGCGGCGGCAGCCTGGTCATCACGAGCTCGATCTTCGACAGCAACGAGATCCTCACCTCGCTGGCTGCCCCCAGCAGCGGCGGCGCGATCTACACCTACGACCTCGATGAGATGTCCATCTCAGACTCAGAATTCACGGATAACGTCGGTTATTTCTATGGCGGTGCGGTCTTCGCCAACAACATGAACGATGAGACCGAGATCAGCGACTCGATCTTCTCTGGCAACGAGATTCAGAGCAAGCGCGGTGGCGCGGTCGAGTTCTCCGCGGGCTCAGATCTGGTGATCACCCGCTGCACCTTTGAGGACAACATCTCCGCAGAGGGCGGCGCGGCGCTGAGTGTGTACCAAAACGTCACACTGGAAATTACGGAATCCACCTTCTCCAGAAACACCAACTCCTCCACCCGGGATGCCTACGGCGGCGCGATCTTCGTCTATGACGACGACAACGGCGAAGACCTGACCATCACCGACAGCACCTTTGACGACAACGAGGCTGCCCTCTCCGGTGGCGCACTCTACGTCTATGGAATGGACACGGTCGATATCAGCGGGACCGCCTTCCGCAACAACGCAGCGAGCGGGGTCGGCAGCTCGTCGGTGTACTACGGCGGCGCAGCCAACTTCTACGATGTCTCCGAGGTGAACATCACCAACGCCGATGTCTGTGGAAACGAGGCAGACTACGCCGGTGGCTTCTATATGGAGCTGATCGACGCGGTCTCGATGAAGAACTCCACGATGGTGGAGAACACCGCCGCGTTTGAGGGCGGCAGCGGCTACATCCTGGACGTCACGGATGTGGTGATTGAGAACAACACCTTCATCGCAGCGACCGGCGGCGGGCTGTACTTCGGCCAGACCGCGGTGACCTTCACCAACAACGTCGTCGCCTACACCACCGACACCTACGGGGTGTACGCCGAGGACTCCGACACCGACACCGACTCCGACTTCACCTACAACGACTGGTACGACAACGGAACCGACGACACCGACGGCTACTTCAGCTTCTCGACCACCAGCGACGGCAACATCACCGATGAGCCGGAGTTCAACGACTACTCCGAAGACGGTGACTGCACCAACGACGACCTCACCCCCGCCATCGGCTCCCCCCTGATCGACGCCGGCGACCCCGCCATCACCGATCCCGACGACTCCGACAGCGACATCGGCGCCTATGGTGGTCAGGGCAGCACTGCAGTGGATGAAGACGGCGACGGCTACTACATCAACACCGACTGCGACGACACCGACAGCGACATCAACCCAGGGGCGACCGAGATCTGTGATGGGGTGGACAACGACTGCGACGGCACCGTCGACATCGGCAGCGACGACGGCGACACCTACTACGCCGACGACGACGGCGACGGCTTCGGCGACGCCGACGACAGCAGCTTCCTCTGCGAAGAGACCAGCGGCTACGTCACTGACGACACCGACTGTGACGATGGTGACAGCGACATCAACCCCGACGCCGAAGAAGTCTGTGACAATGAAGACAACGACTGTGACGGCGACATCGACGGCGAAGATGCTACCGATGTGACCACCTGGTACCTCGACTACGACTCCGATGGCTATGGCGGGAGTGCCTACACCGAGACCGCCTGCGATCAGCCCTCCGGATACGTCGCTGACAGCACCGACTGCGACGACGGCGACTCCAGCATCAGCCCGGGTGCTGATGAGTACTGCGACGGCGACGACAACGACTGCGACGGCGACACCGACGAGGACTCCGCTCTCGATGCCACCACCTGGTACATCGACTTCGACAGCGACGGCTACGGGGTCGCAACGTTCACTGAGATCTCCTGCGATGAGCCTTCCGGCTTCGTCGACAACATCGACGACTGCGACGACACCGACAGCAGCGTGAGCCCGGATGCTGACGAGGTCTGCGATGGCATCGACAACAACTGTGACGGCACCACAGACACCGATGCCATCGATCTCGCGACCTGGTACGCCGACGCCGACGGCGACACCTACGGCGACCCTTCAGACAGCGAGATGACCTGCGAGCCCTCGTCCGGCTACGTCGACAACGATGACGACTGCGACGACGACTCCGCTGAGGCCCTGCCCGGCGGCACCGAGATCTGTGACGGACTCGACAACGACTGTGACGGCAGCACCGACGACGGAAGCGCAGACATCTCAATGTTCTACGCGGACTTTGACGGAGACGGCTACGGCGACCCGGATAGCCTCACCGAGGCATGTGAGGCCCCGGGCGGCCACGTCGAGAACGGCGAAGACTGCGACGACGGCGTCAGCTACTCCTACCCTGGCGCCGATGAGGTCTGCGACGACCTCGACAACGACTGCGATGGCGAGATCGACGAAGACGCCATCGACATGCTCACGTACTACGCCGACAGCGACGACGACGGCTACGGCGACGCCAGCAGCGTGATGATGTCCTGCGACCCGCTCTCCGGCTTCGTGCTCGACAGCAGCGACTGCAACGACGACGCAGATTCCGCCTACCCCGGCGGCACCGAGATCCCCTACGACGGCATCGACAACGACTGCGACGGCAGCGATCTCACCGACGTCGATGGCGACGGGTATGAGTCGGATGTGATCGGTGGAGAAGACTGCGACGATGACGATGATGTCATCAACCCCGAGGGCGACGACATCGCCGGAGACGGTGTGGACCAGGACTGTGACGGGTCTGATACACCGCTTGACGGCTCGGAAACGGACGACGACAAGGGCTCTTGTAGCTATGTCGGCGGTGGAGATGCCGGGCTCTGGGGGCTGCTGGCGGTCGCCGGTCTCCTCCGGCGTCGGCGCCGCACAGAGGCGTGATGCTTCCGCTGCTGATGCTGCTGGGCTGTGACAATGCGGTCGAGGGGCCCTGGCAGGGCTTCTCGATTCACCCGGTCGTCGAGACCGGTGGCACCGCGCTGCCACAGCATGGCTCCGATACGCCCCTCCAGGTCGGCGAGGCGGTTCTGGACGGCAGCTGTGTGGCGTCCGCGAAGGTGAGCACCGACGCAGCGAGCGGATCCGCCATCCTCACCCGGTTCACTCCGAAGTGCGCCACACGGCTCGCCGACTTCACCGGCGAGAACATCGGCCACTCCATCGCCCTGGTGGTCCGCGGTGAGGTCTACTCAGCCCCGGTGATCATGGAGCGCATTGAGGGGGGCGAGGTCTTGCTGAGCCTCGGTGGTCAGTACTCACCGGAGCAGGCTGAGCGGCTTCTTGTTGAGCTCAGTGGACCATAAGTGCATGAGTAACGCCACCTCGCAGCGGCTTAGCCAGCAATGTTCCACGTGGAACACACCACATGCAGCGCATGCAGTCCCGCCAGAAGACGCCGACCAGCAGCAGTGGGCTGGCCCTTCTCAGCAACAGTAGCCAGCCCACGGGCGTTGCTCTCCAGCACCGCATCCCGCCGACGACGAAAGTGCGGAGTCTGACTGATCGGATGCCCAAGCGCCTCCAGGCGGGCATGCATCGCCGCGACCGGAACGAAGGCATGAGCAGCCAGAAGCACGCCGGACAGCGGACGGAGGTCTGGCCGAACCGGAGAAGCGGTCCACTCGCTTCGACCGTTCTTGAGCACCGGATCCAGCCACATCAGCGTGTTCAGCCGACTGTGCTGGGTCTCATGCACGATCGCTTCGGCCAGGGTCAGCGGATCGGGGTGTAGCGTCATCCAGGCCACCCCCGGGGCCTCCAGGTAGGACGCTGACAGGTGCATCTCCGCCTCAAAGCCCACCGGCACCAGCCGCTCCAGGCTCAGCGGAAGCTCTCGCCACCACTCCGGCAGGGCCACCGCAATCAGCGCCAGCGCCTCAGACAGCGCAGCCACCCACTCCGTCGCAGCCTTCCCGCCCAGGCTCACCGCGTTGCCAGCTTTGTCGGGGTGGTCTTCGAGCATCGAGAGCGGGTTGGTGTCCCGGGTGCTGAGGTGCAGTCGGGGGAGGTCGGGGTGCAGCGGGTGGTAGGGGCGGCGGGCGTCTTGGGGCGGGACGGAGAGCCGGGTGCCGTCGGCCAGGGCCAGCGACAGCCCGCTCGGATCGGCGACCACCACTGAGAGCGGTGCATCGATGGCGAAGCCCAGCCGCGGTGCGGACAGCCCCGGAGCGGGGTGGTCCCAGAGGATCGCCTCGGTGAGCGCACGGGCGGGCAGGGCAGCGAGGAGGTCTGGGCCGACAGCGGCGAGCTGGGCGATCGCATCGACCTGGGGGTGCGCCAGCGACAGCAGGCGCGGCAGCACATCGGGGGCACCGATGGCGGAGAGGGTGGCAGCCGGGTGGCGTCGGGCGGTGTCGGTGAGCACCGGACGCAGTCGAATCAGCGCACTTCGCAGTGTCGGCGGAAGGCCATCGAGGGGCCAGGTCAGCAGCCGACGCAGGGCCAGGAGGCGAACCTTACGCACGAGCCGGGGCCAGGAGCTGTCCGATGCCGGGAGCGTGAGAAAGGCGGAGGGGAGGTCGAGCATGGCGGCTTTATATCAGCCGACCCCGACAGCCCGAGGCAAGGCGTTGTGATACCGATGGGTATGGATCACGCCGAGGAGAACCACCGCACCAAGGGGCTGACCCGGCTGACCATGGCCTGCAATGAGCGGTGTCCGTTCTGCAACGTGCCGATGGAGGACTACCCTCGCCTCACGCCGCCGGAGTCCGAGGTCCTCGCCGAGCTTCAGAGCTTCTTCGACAGCGGCGCGCAGACCCTGACCATCTCCGGTGGCGAGCCCACCCTGCTGAGGCGCCGGCTGCTGTCGCTGGTCGACAAGGCGCGGCAGGGCGGCATCCGCTCCATTGAGCTGCAGACCAACGCTGTGCTGATCGATGGGGCCTACGCGACAGATCTCGCTGAGGCTGGGCTGACCAGTGCGTTCGTCTCGCTGCTCTCTGAGAGCGCTGAGCTGCACGACCACCTCGCTGGCCTCCCCGGCGCCTTCCCCCGGTGCCTCGCGGGCATCGACGCGCTGATCGCGGCGGGGGTGTCCGTGACGCTCAACCCGGTCATCGCCTCTGCGACCCAGGCGCGGGTCGTGGACTACATGCGCTTCGTCGTGCAGCGCCTGCCGGCAGTGCGCTCGATCTCCCTGTCCGCAGTGCAGCCCCATGGCCGGGCCGCCGACAACCTCGATCTCCTGCCCGACTACGGCGTGCTCGCTCAGCAGCTTCCGGAGGCCCGACAGGTCGCTCAGGCTGCTGGGGTCACCGTGCTCAACCCCTACTGCGGGCTGCCGCTGTGCGTGGGCTGGAGCGGTGACCTGGGGCAGTGTGTGGAGGCCGCAGAGGCCCGTGACGGCGGCTGGCGGGCGCGTCCAGGCATCGACAACCAGGGCAACAAGTCCCACGGCGCGGTGTGTGGTCCCTGCGTGCTGCGTCCCTGGTGTGGTGGCGCCTGGCATGCCTACTGGCAGCATCGGGATGGCGCGGGCATCGCACCCCCGGCCGAGCGGATCCCGCCGTGGCGTGCTGGAGCCTCGACGGCCCCCTGGCAGTCGGTGGTCTCCGCGCCCGGTGGCTTGACCGATGCCGCTCGGACCGCACTTCAGTCCGCCGAGACCCCGACGATCTGGCTGTGGACGGATCGGCTGACCCGGGCAGATGTCGTGCCGCTGCTGACCTCCCGCTGCACTGCGGTGGGGCTGGAGGTGGTGGCTGACGGGCTGGCCTCCGGTGCTCGCCCCGACTGGCTCCGTCCGCTGCGGGCGCTGCTCCGTGGTGGCTGTGCGGCCCACCTCGCGGTGCGTCGGCCGCTGCTGGCAGGGGATCGTCAAGCGCTGGCAGCGCTGGCGGACCGGCTCGGGGTGACCGGAGTCGATGTGCTTCCCGAGAGACAGCATGCTTCCAGCACGGCAGGGGCCTGACATGAGACAGCGACTTCCCCAGCCGATGTGGGTCGACATCGGCGGCACGACCCGAAGCCCCGAGCGTCTGGATGTGGTGCCGGCCCCAGCGCGCTCCACGGAAGGCCTCCGCAGTGACATCGCCGCCGCCGGGCGTCACTGGATGCTCACCGGCGGCGAGCCCACCCTGCGTGCAGACCTCTTAGCGCTGCTCTCCGGTGGCGGAATCCGCACCGACGGCCTCCTCCTCAGCCGCCCTGATGCCCTCGCCACCCTCCAGCGCGCCGGACTGAAGCGCGTGCGCATTCGCATCCACAGCAGCCGTCCCGACGCCCACGACTGGCTCTCTGGAACGAAGGGCTCGCTTCGGCACGCCCTGAGGGGGCTCCAGGCATGCACCCGCGCGGGGATTCCCGCGGAGGTCGAGATCGTGCTCACCCGACCCACCATCGGCCACCTCGACGAGACCGTCGCTCTGGTGACCCGGCTGGGTGCTCGGGGGGTGGCGCTGCGTCGGCTCACCGCTCAGGGGACTGCAGCGGCGGACTTCATCGCCCTCTCCCCGCGCCTCGGTCTGCTGAGTGCCCCCCTGGAGGATGCAATGGCCGCAGCGGATGCGGCTGGTGTTCCGGCCTGGACTGAGGGAGTGCCGACCTGCATGGCGCCCGCCTCTCGGCTGCGAGCGACGCCGACCGGGCGCACTCCGGGATGTGCAGACTGCCCGGCGGACTGCCCCGGCTACCCAACCGACTACGCAGAGCGCTTCGGGCTCGCGGAGCTGTGGCGGGTGGCTGGAGCGCCGTCCCGGGAGCAGATCCGGGTGGTGATCTCCCCAGACGAGGCCACCCGGGATGTCCGCCGACGCCTGGTCGCTGCTGCAATGTGTCGTCCAGAGACCCTGCGGGTGGTCGGGGCCGCATCTCACCCCGCACGGTCCGACCTGCTGCGAGAGCTGCTGCGCCTGTCGGTCTCCAGTGTCGAGCTGTGTGGAGTGATGGATGGGCTCGCCACCCTCTCCGGGGCTGATCAGCTCCGGCTGCGTGGATTTGCCCGCATCGACGCCGCCCTCCTCGGCAGCACCGCAGCAACCCACGATGCCGCGGTCGGTCGTCCCGGTGCGTTTGATGCGGTGAAGCAGCTGCGCAATGTGACGTGTTACGGCATCGTGCGATCCGCTGAAGAGGCCGCTGCGTTCGTCTCCACAGGGGTCACCGATCTGAGGCTCGCCGAGCCGGGCGGCACCCTCACCTCGCTGTCTGGCATCGCCGCGCTGGCCCCTCTGATCCCGCCTTGTCTTGGTGGCAGCGGCAGCAGCCCGCCCCCTGCCGAGGACTTTCACGGCTCCACCCCCGCCGGTCGGCAGGGCTGCTCCACAGACCGCATCGGCGCCACCACCCCCTGCCCCCACGCCGCGCGCTGTTCCGCAGCCGATCGCTGCCCGGGGCTCGCGGTTGGCTGGGATGCAGAAGGCGTGACACCGCTGTGATGCTGCCACTCACCCTGGAGACAGAGGGCAAGTGGCCCCCACCTGCGATAGGATCCGCTCAATGAACCTTCGCGACACGATGCTGGAGCGCGAGCAGATCGCCAACCGCCGCAAGCACTGGGTGCGTGCAGTCACCGCCTGCAACAGCCGCTGTGTGTTCTGCCTGGACATGGACACCCCCCGCAACGTCTTCCTGCCCATCGAGGAGGTCCAGGCGGAGCTGCAGCGCGGTCGGGAGGAGCTGGACGCCGACAAGGTGATCATCTCCGGCGGCGAGGCATCGCTGCATCCGTCGTTCCACGAGCTGGTCCGCTATGGACGCAGCATCGGCTACGACCGGGTCCAGACCGTCACCAACGGCTGGAACTTCGCCGAGCGGGACTTCTACCGAGAGGCCATGGCTGCCGGGCTCGGCGAGATCACCTTCAGCCTCCACGGCCACACCGCCGAGCTGCACGACCGGCTCACTCGCCACCACGGCTCGTTTGCCCGGCTGATGAAGGGCATGATCCGGGCCATCCGCGATCCCCGCGGCCCGATCGTCAACGTCGATGTGGTGATCAACAAGCAGAACGTCGGGGTGCTCGACCGCATCATCGAGCTGTGCATCTCCGTCGGCGTGACTGAGTTCGACCTGCTCCATGTCATCCCGCAGTCTGAGGCATACCGGAATCGTGAGGACCTGTTTTACGATGTTCGCGACCACATGGACGTGCTGCATCGGGTCTTCCGACTCAACCGCCATCCCCGGCTGGTGATCTGGACCAATCGCTTCCCGATCTCCTACCTGGAGGGGCTCGAAGACCTCATCCAGGACCCCCACAAGATGCTCGACGAGGTCAACGGCCGCCGCTTCCAGGTCCGCCGCTATCTCGACACCGGCGAGCCCCTCGACTGCCGCCAGCAGGAGCGGTGCGTGCACTGCTTCATCGAGCCGTTCTGCACCACCATGGACCGGGTCATCACCACCCAGCACGCCGGGGGCTTCGAGGTGTGGCAGGGCGAGACACAGGGAGAGGATGCGGGTGAGCTGCCGTTTGGCTGCACCCGCTGGGGACAGACCGCCGCCTCCTGGGACGACGTGCAGTGGCCGGATGTCGGCGGGCTGGAGCTGACCGGAATGGCCGCTGAGCCCATCCCCCGGGCGCTGCCGGTTCCGGTTCGGATGATCGCCGATCACCCCGACCAGCTCACCGCCTGGCTGAGCGGTCCGCTGCCAGCGCTCGTCGAGGTCGAGGTGGTGCTCAACCAGGTGACCGCCCCCTGGCTGATGAAGCACCGCGAGACACTGCTCCCACTGCTCGACAGCCTCCGCATTCACCAGCCCTCCCACACGAAGCTGGCCGGGGCCATGAAGCAGGATGTCCGCAATCCAGGTGGATTCTTCACCCGACTCGCGCTGCCGATCCGGGTCAGCGGTCTGCCCGCCTGCCTCACCACTGGTGCGGTGGTGGTCTCGCCCGTTGCTCGCCTCAGTCCGGCCCTGTTCGACCCCGAGCTGGGCCGCCTGGACTCCCGGGCACTCTCTGAGCACCACATCGAGCAGAACTACCGGGCGAAGTCCGAGCGCTGTCGGGATTGTGCAGTGACCAACGCCTGTGACGGCATCCACGTCAACATGATCCGCGACCAGGGGCTCGCCCTCGCCCGCCCCCTCGCGCAGGCCCCTGCCGTACACCCGCCCATCGGGGTTCGCATCGCCGAGGGCTGTCCCCCGCTGCCCCCCGCAGAGAGCCTGCCTGGGTTCGCGCCCCCCCAGGCCCCACCCCGCGATCCCCTCTCCGTCATGGCCGAGCAGATAGACGCCCGCCGCGAGGCCAAACGGGTGGCCCGGAAGAAGATGCTCGCTGATGCAAGGGAGAGCTGATGGCCAACCTCGGCTACCTCCAGCTCACCCGCAACTGCGTCCAGCGCTGCCGGTTCTGCAGCAACCCGCCCACCGGGGTCGAGCTGACCGAGCCCCAGATGCGGGGCCTCATCGATGAGCTGGTCGACCTGGGCTACGACGGGGTCATCCTGACCGGCGGCGAGCCCAGCTACTCCCCGCTGCTGTTCCCCGCCCTGAAGTACGCCACCGAGAAGGGGCTGTACAACCGGATGATCACCAACGGGCAGCGTCTCGCGGAGCCGGACTTCTTCCAGAAGTGCGTCGATGCCGGGCTGTCCCACATCCACGTCTCGCTGCACTCCTGCCGTCGGGAAGTCCACGACTACATCACCCGCTACCCCGGGGCCTATGATGTGCTCGTCCGCTGCCTGGAGTTGGTGCCGAAGATGGGCATCACCTGTGACATCAACACGGTAATAAACACGTATAACGCTGATCATCTCCATGAGACGGTCCAGTGGCTCTGTGAGCGGTTCCCGTTCATCCGCCACTTCGTCTGGAACAACATGGACCCGGACGGCAACCGCGCGGAGGACAACCCCGACTGCATCGCGTTTCACCATGAGTTCCAGGTCAGCCTGGAGCTGGCGATGGACTACCTCTCCCGCACCGGACGCACCTTCCGGGCCGAGCGGGTTCCGCTGTGCTTCATGCGGCGCTACGCCCACTGCTCGACTGAGACCCGCAAGATCGTCAAGGAGGAGGAGCGCTGCATCCAGTTCCTCGACAACAAGGGCTTCGTCCACCAGCTGGAATTCCTGCACGGCAAGGGAGACGCCTGCAATGCGTGCCGCTGGGACGGCATCTGTGCAGGCATGTTCTCGATGGCGCGGACTTTCGATGAGCGGGAGCTGTCGCCGATCTTCGAGGATCCCCTCCCGGTCATTCGGGCGGTGCTCGGAGAGGAGCCCACCCCGGCCCTTCTGGAGCGGATCGAGGCCAGGAAGGGGCGCCGAAGCACCACCGAGCAGCCCGACGAAGAGACGCGGGGTGCGTACCGGATGCTGCCGCTGTTCCGCTCAGCGGTGAGAGAGTAGCGCCACGGCGATGTTGTCCTCACCGCCATGTTCCAGGGCAGCGGTGGTCAGGTTGATCGCGGCCTGTTGGGCGGTGCCCCCGGTGGCGATCTGGCCGACCTGATGGGCGGAGAGAGTGGGGATGTTGTAGCGGCACTCGGGCAGCCCATCGGATGCCAATATGATCCGATCACCAGCCTGTAACGAGTACTCTCCCGTGCTCACTGACAGCAACCTCCAGTCCCCGAGGTAGCGCCCTTCCAGGGGGTTGAGCACCACCGTCTGCTCCGAACGGAGTCGATAGAGCCGGCAGTCTCCGATGGAAGCCCAGCTGAGCCAGTCCTCCTGAACCACCACCGCCAGCAGCGCGCAGGCTGAGGAGCCAAGCAGCACCCGCCGGTTGATCTTCGAGAGCCGCCCCTTCAGCCAGCCGATCGGATCGTTGTCTGGGGGGGAGGACATCGCGGCATACAGCAGGGCGTCGACCGCAGTCTCCGCAGAGCTGCGCCCGAAGTGAGCGTCTGCGACCACTGCGACGGAGGCACCGGACACGGTGACCACACCGCAGGAGTCTTCGTTGGGATCCTGCTTCGGCGCCGGACTCTCCAGACCCCGACACAGGGCAAGCCCCCAGCCGCCGTGCTCGGCGTGCTGGATGGTGCCATATTCGATGCAGTCACGCCCATGAAGGACGGCAGGCTTCACCGACGACGCCGGAAGACCACCAGCAAGGGAAGGAGCGCAGCGAGCAGACCGGCAGGTGCGGCAACCACACTGCAGCTTCCGCCGAGCTTGATGTCGCCTTCGTCGTCCAGATCGTATTCACCAGTGGTGTCGGTGTTGCCGTCGCCATCGATGTCGCCGTTGCCGTTGCCGTTGCCGTTGCCGTTGCCGCTGCCGCTGCCGTCGTCGAAGTCGTCATCGCAGAGGTTGCCGATGCCGTCGTCGTCTTCGTCAGCCTGATCCGCGTTCTCGACGAACTCGCAGTTGTCATCGTCGTCGATGACGCCGTCGCTGTCGTCGTCGATCGCGAGGATCTCAGCAGCGCCGAATGCCAGGTTGCTGTTGCTCCAGCTGCCTTCGTAGCCACAGTCATAGCTGTAGAAGCCCATCGCGCCGCCCTCAAACGAATCATCCTCCGCGGAGAATGAGACATCTGCGGAGCCGTCATCGTCGGCATCATCCCAGTACGACACGGTGATCACACCGTCGTTGTACTCAATGGCGATGCGGTTGAGCGAGTCGATCTCGTACTCCTCGCTCTCGCTCTCCAGCACAGTCGCCTCACCGTCTTCCACCTTCACCAGCGCCATGAAGGTGTTGGAGTTGACCTCGACGGGCGTGGAGTCCTGGCTCATGAGGAACATGTAGTAGTTCTCATCATCCTGGAAGTGGAAGACGAGGCCGAGGGCGTCGTCATCTTCACTCAGGAAGACCGTCTGGAAGCGGGCGTCGTTCCAGTTGGCGTCTTCGTAGATGAGCCAGTTGTCGATGGCATCGCCGCTGCCGAAGCTGCCGCCGTTGTCATCGGAGGTGGAATATACCAGAGGGATCTCTCCCTGCTGAGAGCCATACCAGGGGTCACCCTCGTATCCGGAGACCCAGCCGTCGACCCCATCGACATATTCTTCGTCTGGGTAGTCGTCGTAGTACCAGCCTTCTACGTAGTCCTGTGCAGAAGCGCTGAGGATTATCATCAGAGCAGTCATTGTGGAATCCCCATCTCTCTCAGTGAGTTGAGCGCAGGATACCCTGCGGTTTCAGGAGGAGTTGTCATGTCTGTGCTATCGCTATTGATCGGAACCGCTTTGGCGGATGTTCAGGTCTCGGTCTCGGAGCTTTCTGTCGATGGACTCCAGGTCCGTTCTCTTGAATGTACCCTGGATAAGGGCGGGTTTCTGGCCGCTGCCACGGTCGTGGGCTCGCTCGCACAGCAGGACGACGCATTGGACGCCTGTTCCCAGGAAGGAGCGGCATTCTCGGTGCAGTGGACCTGGGGGGCCGCTTCGGATGCGGTGGTGCTCACATCCAGCCGTCCCAGCGCAGATGTCTGCATTCAGTCAATTCTGAAGACCACCACCTCCAGCCTCAACGGGCAGTGCACGGCGGTGATCCTGGTCGGTGAGGAGGTCGCGGCTGCTGCGGCTGCGACTGCATTGGCTACAGCCGCGTCGCCTCCGGCCACCCCGTGAGCCATGGTCGGGTCCTCCAGAGCGGCTTCTCCCCGCCCTGGTGGCTGAAGAACCCCCACCTCCAGACCTTCTGGCCGGTGCTCTTCCGCCGCCAGCCGCCCCTGCCGCACCGCACTGAGCGGCTGGAGCTGCCAGACGGAGACTTCGTGGATCTGTGCTGGACCGGTCCCGATCAGGGGCCACTGGTCATCGTGCTCCATGGCCTCCAGGGCTCGATTCAATCGCCTTACGCCGTCGGCATCCTGCGGACCCTGGCCGAGCGCGGCATTCGGGGAGTGCTGATGCACTTTCGGGGCTGCTCCGGGCAGCCCAACCGTCTGGCACGGGGCTACCACTCCGGTGAGACCGAGGATCTGCGCTTCCTCATCTCCACCCTTCGACAGCGAGAGCCGGAGACCCCGCTTGCGGCGGTGGGCTACTCGCTGGGCGGCAACGTGCTGCTGAAGTACCTCGGGGAGTCCGGCGCAGAGACCCCGCTGTGTGTGGGCGCGGCGGTCTCGGTGCCGATGGTGCTGCGGACCGCCTCGGACCGACTCGGGAGCGGTCTGTCCCGGATCTACGACCGCTACCTGCTCCGGGGGCTGCTGGCTGGCGCGAAGAACAAGGCGGCACTGCTGGAGGGGGCGGGGCTGGATGTGCCAGCGGTGCTGGACTGCCAGAGCATCCGGGAGTTCGACGATCGGCTGACCGCTCCGCTCCATGGCTTCGCCGATGCGCCGGACTACTACACTCAATGCTCCAGCCGCAGCTTCCTCGACCGCATCCAGCGTCCCACCCTCATCCTCCACGCCGCCGACGATCCGTTCATGCGCCCCGATGTGGTCCCCGATGCGACCGAGCTGTCGGAGTCGGTGACCCTGGAGCTGTCTGAGGGCGGCGGGCACGTCGGGTTCGTCTCGGGGATCGGGCGGTACTGGCTGGAGGAGCGGATCCCGGCGTTCATTACTCCGATGCTGCTCAGCTCCCCAGAAGCCGCCACAGGGTCAGCTTGAGGTACTCGTTGCGCACCTGCCGACGCTGACGGTCATCTCGCCACCAGCCGTCGGGATCAAACGGGTCCTCTGGTGCTGGCGCGGTGAGCACCTCAATGTCCAACGACTCAAGCACTTCCTCGAACAGCACCCCGGCCCGCCAGGTGTGGTAGGGCGAGGTGACCACGATGATCCTTCCCCATCCCCGATCCACGGCATAGTCCGCTGCAGCACGGGCTTCCTGGAGGGTGGAGGGCTCGTACTGTCCCGAGACGAGGATGCGATCTTCAGGCACCCCGAGGGTCTGGAGGAGCCGGGCGGTCTTGTAGGCCTGTGAGCGGGTCCCATCGGACTCGATGCCGCCCACAGCGAGCACCACCGGAGCGAGGCCCTCGGCGAACAGGGCCGCGCCATGCGGTGCCCGATGCTGAGCATCTCCACCGAGAATCACGACTGCATCAGCGACGGTCAGGGTGTCCTGGCGGACGAGTTGGTGTCCGATCGTAGACGCAAGCGGGCCGCTCAGGCCGAGGAGAATCCCCACCAGAGACATCAGGAGCAGCAGTCTCTGCCATCGCCTGCCCATGCCACCGTTGTATCGGTAGACTCCCATCCATGCACCCCTTCCATGAGCTGTATGGTGCGCTTCCCCGGCAGGGACCGGGCTCAGCGACCTCGACCCGTCGGGCGCTCTCCGCGCTCGACCTCTTGCATGGCGCCTCCGTGCTCGACATTGGCTGTGGCTCTGGCACCCAGACCACCGCTCTCGCCGAGCGGGAAGACCTGTGCTGCAGGATCGAATCGCACAGCTCTGGCCGTCCTGGTCCGCTGATGAGACACGACGAGCCATCTTGGAGGAAGCTCGCCGCGAGGTCTCGCTGTTTGAGCGTTACAGCTGTGAATACGGCTATGTGTTCTACTTGATTCGGGCTCAGTAAGCCTTCAGCCAGCCCCAGGTCGGGCTCGCCCAGTTGGCAGTGGTGGGGGGCTGGGACCACTCGGTGGGGCGGCCGGTGTAGCCCTCGGTCACCAGACTGCCGACGAAGCTGGCGTCGGAGTAGACCCGATCGATCTGCGCACGGAGCCGGGCGGCATCGGCATCGGTGAGGGTGCCGGTGTCGGTGGCCTGGTAGAACTGCACGGTCACCCGGACCGGGAATTGATCATCGCGCTCAATGTCGAGATCGTGGAGCTCGGTGAATGGACCCTCGACCGCGCCGTGTCCGATCACCGCCTGCTCCATGCCCCGGCTGTTCTGGGAGGCTGGCATGTTCATGTCCATGGCGTCGACCTCCAACATTCCGCCGTAGCCGAAGAGTCCTTGATTGGGCGCTTTCTGCTTGAGCGGGACCTGGATGACCAGCACGACGTTGTTCATGCCCTCCTGGACTGCCTGCTCCCGGGGCGTGTTGGCGGTGTTGTCGTCGCCGCCGTTGTCGATCCAGTCGCTGAGGCGCTCGGCAACGAACGGAGCACGCTGTCCGTCGTGGTTGAAGAACAGCGGCTGGCTCATGTACCCGCCGTCGTTCTCGACGACTGAGATGCTGGTGCCCTCTCGGGTGGCGACGATGGTGAGCACCGCCGGGTCGCCGGGGTAGGACTGGTAGTTGTAGATCACCGGGGTGAAGGTGGCCTCTCCATGAGCAGGCACCGGGAGCAGGCAGGCCTGGGCGCTGACCAGGACGTGCTCGTCGCGATCCGCCCACACCGAGCGCTGTCGCCCTTCCCAGGAGCCGGGCTCATGCAGGAAGCCACGGAGATTCTGGAGCATCTGGTCCAGCCGGATCGCTTCCAGGTCGCTGCCGCGCTCGTTGCCGGCCAGCAACCAGAACCGGTCGGACTGAACATCGGCTGTAACATCGTTAAAGTTATCGAATCGCAGGACCGGCATCGGGTGAAGTGCGCCGGAGCTGTCTCGAACGCCGATGGTCATGTCGCTGATGTTTGGCCCCCATGACGAGCCCTTGCTGCGGCCAGTGTCCTCCCAGGTGACGTTGACCAGGCTCAGCCCGTGGCGGGCGGCGGTCTGGGTAGCGTTGCTGTCCCAGACCATTCCCTCGACCTGACTGATGGTCGCGTCGATGGTGGAGCGACTGCGGGCGTCGGCGCTGAGGCTGAGGGCGGCTGCGAGGGGGAGGAGGAAGCGCATTGGTGTCTCCGTTTCGTTTCGGAACATCAACGGGCGCTTCGGAGCGGGCTTACAGCGCGGGGGTGTTTTTGTTGTCCAGCGCCTTCTGGCGGCCAGTCCACTTCGCAACGATCGGGGTCAGGGCCAGGGTCGCGAGGATGCGAAACGGCTGGATCGCCTTGGTCGCGGCATAGGCGATGACCACAGTCCCGGTCTTTCCAGTGCCGCTGTCCACCTCAAAGCCAGCCTTGATCGCAATGAAAAAGACAGCGATGGAGCCGAAGAAGATGGTGAAGTAGATGATGAACGCCAGGCGTCCATATGTCTCCATCAGCGCCTTGAGCTGCTCCTTGAGCGCCTGAAGACGCTCCTTGATCGACGGCTTCTTCTCTTCTTCGCCCACGGTCTCCCCCCTTGCGACCCCTCCAGTATCAGGGAATCGGAGAGTCTGGAGCAGACAGGAGCACCTCAGCCGGTCCCGGGCCACTCAGGGCCTCCAGGAACGCCACCACATCGGCGACACCCGCTTCATCCAGCTCAAGCGGCACCATCAGGTCTTCCCGGTGCCCCCAGTCTGGCTCCTCGTCCAGCTCATTGTAGAAGGTGACCACCTCCGTGAGAGACTCGAAGTGACCGCCGTGCATATACGGTGGGTGTGAGGCGACGTTTCTCAGAGAGGGGACCTTGAACTGGCCGAGCTGTTCGGGGGTCTGGGCGAGGAAGTTGAGGGTGATCTCAGCGGACGCCGGATCGTCGGAGTAGGGGCCGGTGCCGTTGAACGGGCTCTCCAGCAGAGCGGTGATGCCGTCGAACCGGCCAGTGTCCTCAGGGCGCAGCCAGTCCCGGGGGCCGAGGCCGATGTTGTGGAACTCGTTGTTGGAGTAGTTCGCACCGGCGTGGCAGAAGTGGCAGTTGCCCTCGCCGACGAACACCTCCAGGCCGCGCTGGGCCTCCTCGGAGAGCAGCCCGGAGGCGGCATCTTCGCCTTGTGAGACCAGGGTGTCGATGTAGTCGTCTGCGGGGGCGGGGCCGGTGACGATGAGGCGCTCATAGGCCGCGATGGCCTTGCCGACGTTGGCGAAGATGGTGTTGATGGTGGTCTGGTCTTCGGCAGCCATGCCGTCCCAGGCGATGTGGAGCGGATCGGTGATGTCCTCCATCGGACGACCGGCGGGGGGGAATCGCTCAGCGTCGGAGAGGTCGGGCAGCGTGGTGAAGACGGCAGCATAGGCCGCAGAGAGGTCCGCATCGTTGGCCAGGAGGTGTGCGACCTGGAGCCGGGTGAAGTCCATCTCACCGGGATCTTCGATGGGGCCGAGCGCCTGGCACCAGTGGGAGTCGCAGCGGCCGTCCCAGAACATCCACCGGTTGTAGACGGTGTTGAAGATGGAGGGGGCGTGACGGCCGGTGGTGGAGAGGCCCTCAGACAGTGCGAGCCCGTCGCCAAAGCCCAGTGTCGGCTCGTGGCAGGTCGCACAGGACACCGCGCCGTTGTCGGAGAAGCGGTCGTCGAAGTAGAGCCAGCGGCCGAAGTGTGCGGCGTCTTCGTCGTCTGCGACGGCGTTGGTTGGGTCCGCAGGGATGGCCGGAAGCGGGGTGAGAGAGGCGAGGATCGCCAGCTCTTCATTGGTGAACCGGCCGGTCTGCTCTGCGGTGTCTCCGGTGTCCGGGCTGCCGGAGCAGGCGAAGAGGATCAGGAGACTACTCACAGCATTCCACATCGAAGTAGCCCTCTTCAGTCACGCCATCCTGGGTCAGCGCGAACTCAATCGTCCAGTGGCCGGTCATGTGGAACAGGAGCGGGGTGGCGGTGAAGGTACCGTCGCCGTTGTCGGTGACTTCCGGGGTGACGTTCATGCCGTGCCCGTGGCTGGTCATCACCGCATCAAGTTCCACGGAAGCACCCGTTAGCGGTGTGCTTCCATCGGACTCAAATGCGGAGAGGGTCACCGAGAAGTAGTCATCGTTGGGGATGGAGGTGGGGTCGGTGGTGTAGGAAGCCATGAACGAGCCGCCGTCCGTGGCAGCGGTGGTGGTGAAGTTGGTCTCCACCACGCTCCCAGAGTCGCCCTCTTTGTCTCCACAGCCAATCAGCATGGCAAGCATCCACATCATTGCTCTCCTCCTCGTTCATGTATCTGGCACCTTCGATACGGCCACACGCTACCTCTGGATCACGGTGAAGTCGGTGGAAGTCCGGGAGCGGGCAGCACCCGCAGCAGGGAGACGGCATCGGGCGAGAAGAAATCATTGATGAAAGCATTGATTTCAGCGATGGGTAGCGTCTCAGCATCGTCGATGACCGCCGTGCTGTGATCCTGCGGCCAGTCGTGCCGGAGGGCCTCCATGGTGGCGAGCAGGGCGTCATCGGGTGTGGTGGGTGTGTCGCGGAGCCGGAGGGCGCGGATCGCGACGGTGCGCTCTGGCTCGGTGATGCCACGGGCGGCGAAGTCCGAGAGGAGCTGATCGGTGAGCTGTGTGGTCTGGCTGAGCTGGCTGGCCCGGGTCGGGATGGTGATGGTCATCAGTCCAGGGATGGGTCCGGCACCGTCAGAAGCGGAGAGGCTGTAGATCAGCCCGGCCTCATGGCGGAGGGCGATCAGCAGTCGGCTTCGAGCGCCACCCGCGAGTGCATGCAGCGCGACCAGGAGCGCGGGGTAGTCCGGATCGGTCTTCGCGAGGCCCGCCCGGGCCAGCACGACCGCACCCTGCCCCCCGCCCGGAAGCCACCCGGCCCTCACGCCGCCGGGGGTGGGCGGGATGGGGGTCAGCACCGGGGCGAGGTTGTCGGGCAGCGTGGTGGCGGGAGTCGGCAGCAGTGCAGCGGCGGACTCTCGGGCCTGCTGGATGGTTACATCACCTGTAAAGCCGATGATACGATCCTGGAGGCCAACCAGCGCCGAGCGGGTTCGCTGAAGCCGGGACAGCCTTCGAGGCGGAGACGGAGCGGGTCGGCGGCGCAGATCCCGGGGATCGAGCAGCATGCGCTCCACCATGACCGACAGGGCGCGCCGGGGTGCCTCCCATGGCCCCCGACCCGCGCTTCGCCAGGCCCGCAGCGTGCTCCGCTCAACCGAGCCGCCTGAGAGAAAGTCCGCGAGTGCGGAGATGGCGTGGTCGAGGTCCTGGGTCCGGAACCGGGCGGAGAGGGTGGTGCTCCACGCATCAGAGGACAGGTCCAGCGCCATGAGCTCGTCGATTCTAACCGTTAGCTGTGGGTCAGCGCGGGGCAGGTGCCAGGCGGCGGCGACATCGGCATCCCACCACCAGGAACTCAGGCGCCCCACCGGCAGTGCAATGCGCACCCCGACGAGGGCGGCCCGGGTGTCGGGGACCACCACCAGGGTGTCGCCCTCTGGGGTGGTCTCGATGACCGGTGCCGCGAGCACCACAGCCAGCAGCAGCTCAGCCCACATCTGCGAGCACCTCGACGGGGTCCGCGGTGCTGATCCAGCGCTGCCAGACTGCGGAGACCACCTCCAGGGTCAGCGCCTCCAGGGCGACCACCGTCGCATCCGCAGAGTGCACCTCGCCACGCATCACCGCCGACCAGCCCAGCCCCCTTGCCAGCGGACTCGGATCGAGGCGGTGGCTCAGGGTCTGTCGGATCAGGCGCGCCCGGGCGGACTCCAGGCGCTCTGCGGTGAGCCAGCTTGCGGTCAGGGTCGCAGTGAGGCCGAGGTCTGCCTTGATGCGCTCGTCGCTCCGAAGCGCGCTGTAGACCCCCGAGAGCAGCAGGCGACTCCCGTCCCGTCCCCAGGAGACATGGCCACCCGCTGACAGTGTGCCTGGCATCAGCGACGGCGCGGCTCTGGGCAGTCCCCCGAGCGCGAGCTGGAGCGCGGGCTGGTCGGGGTGTGTGGTGGGCGGGAGTGGCCAGATGAGCCCAGCGAGACGGACCGCGGAGGGGCCGGTGCTCAGGGCTATCTGCTCCGGAATACTGTGGGTCGAATCAACCGTAACGGTAGCTTCTTCAGTGAGATCGCCGTAGTGCTCTCGAACGGTCGAGAGGGCTTCTTCGGTGTCGATTGGCCCGACAATCACCAGCTGCGTCTGCCCGGGGCGGTATCGGGCGGTGATGAAGTCTGCGCAGTCGGTGGCGGTGAGGGTGTCGGGATCGACCAGCATCCAGCTCGCTGTGGCGGCGTAGGGGTGCTCGCGCCAGTAGGCGATGTCGATCGCCGCACGGAGGCGCGCGGTGTAGCCGCCCCGCTGCGCCAGCTCCTCAGCGACCACCCGACGGGCAGAGGCGAGGGTGGCCTCGGTGGGGGTGATCGGGGTGAGGATCTGGAGGGTCTCAGAGAGGTCAGTGGGAGGGACCAGGGCGCTGTAGCGGGTGTAGTCCGGCGCGGTGTAGGCGGAGAGCTGACCGCCGAGTGCTGCGATGGTCTCCTCCATCCCGCTGTCTCTGACCACGACATGCTCGACGAGGTGGGCGAGTCCAGGCTGGGTCGGCTGATCGGATGCGGAGCCGCTCATCACCCAGTGCTGCACGACGAGGTGAGGCATGGCCTCATCAGCGATCACTGTGACGGTCAGCCCGTTGTCCAGGATGACCTGATGCGGCTCCCCGGCAGCCGCCGTCAGCACTGAGAGCCACAGCATCCCAGGCAGTATAGGACCACCCGCGCGGGGTTGGGGGTTGGTATCATCGTCACCGCGAGGTGGGTGTTGCAGTGGTTCAGTGAGGTATCGACCGGCTCGGGTGCGCTTGAAGCGTGCATCGGGCGGCTGTCAGAGCGGGCGGAGGAGCCCACGCTGCTGGTTGCCTTTGTCTCACCGGATCTTGCCAGCAAGGCACCGGAGCGGCTGGCGAAGGCATTTCCGAGCGCGACGGTGCTGGGATGCTCCGCGGCGGGTGTGGTCGGCGGCGGGCGAGAGGTCGAAGATGGCCCGATGGTGGCTCTGACTGCGGCATCGCTCCCCGATGTCGCCGTGGTGCCCTTCCACATGACCATGGGCCGTCTGCCCAGCCTCGATTCTCCGCCAGAGGCCTGGCATGCGCTGGTCGGCGTCGAGCCGGAGGTCCAGCCGATCTTCCTGCTGCTGCCGGACCCGTTCACCTTTGAGCCCCGGGTGCTCACCGGTGGGCTCGACGATGCCTACCCTGATGCGCCCAAGATCGGCGGAATGGCCAGCGGCGGGAGGCGTCCCGGAGAGAGCCTCCTGATGCTCGGCGAGCCCGGTCGGGTGACCAGCCATCGGGCTGGCGCGGTGGGTGTGGCGCTGTATGGCGACGTCGCGATGGACACCGTGGTCGCGCAGGGGTGTCGCCCGGTCGGCGCGCCGATGGTCATCACCCGCTGTGCACGCAACCACATCAGGGAGCTGGACGGACGCCCCGTGATTGCGACCCTGGAGTCGCTGTTCATGTCGATGTCTGACCACGACCAGCAGCTCTTCCGGCGCTCACCGATGCTGGGTCTGGCGATGCAGGGGGAGCGGCGTCCGCTTCGGCAGGGGGACTTCCTCATCCGAAACATCCAGGGCATCTCACGGCGCACTGGAGCGATGGCGATCGCGGCGATGCCAGCAGACGGCATGGTGGTTCAGTTTCACATCCGCGATGCCAAGACCTCCACCCGCGACCTCACCGAGCTGCTCTCCCGCCACCAGCGGCGCCCGGACTTCGTCGCACCGTCTGGCGGGCTGCTGTTCTCCTGCCTCGGACGTGGTGAGAAATTCTACGGAACAACAGGTCACGACTCGAAGATCATCACCGACAGCCTCGGCGAAATACCGATCGGGGGCTTCTTCTGCAATGGGGAGATCGGCCCGGTGCATGGAAAGACCTTCCTCCACGGCTACACCAGCTCTCTGGGGCTGTTCCGCCCGCGCGGCTGGAGCTGAGCCCTGGTACTGCTCGGCAGAAGTCATGCCCCCCTTCGGGGATCCATGATTTCCACCGCTCATTCCCAGCCTTTTTTGGGGGTTGCCCCCCTCCTGCCTTCGGCAGCCCCCGCTGACTCTTCGTGTCAGCCCATGACGTACCACTCGGCAGAAGCCTTCTGACGACCTCTGACGACTTCTGCCGAGTGGTACTACAGCGCCTGAGCCAGCGCGCGGACTCCCTCTGAGCGGCCGACCACGATGAGCACGTCCCCGACCTCCAGGGTCACGTCGCCATCGGGAGCCGCGAGCATCTGGCCGCTGGCCCGTCGGATCGCCACCACGAGCACCCCGTACTCCCGACGCACCCCCAGAGCGCCGAGGGTCTGACCGACGAGCCGGCAGCCCTCTTTAAGGAGCAGCTCGTCGATGAGCAGCTCGTCGTTGGCCGCGAGGGTGGCGAGATCGAGGAAGTTGCTGGTGTCGGGTCGGATGAGGCCGTGCGCCATGCGCCAGCCGCCCATCCGGAACGGACTGACCACGCTGGTCGCTCCAGCGCGTCGGGCCTTCAGCGCCTCCTCCTGATCAGAGGCTCGGGTTGAGATGGGCAGGTCCGGGCTGAGGTGGCGTGCGGAGAGGGTGACGAAGATCGCCTCCGCGCCCGAGGGCACCGCCACCGCCATGCCCTGCGCCCGGGCGATGCCGGCCTCTCGGAGCACGTCGTCGTTGGAGCCGTCTCCCTGGATCACCAGCAGGCCGCGACGGCTGAGTGCTGCGATGCGCTCCGGATCGCGCTCGATCACGCAGACCTGCCCGCCGGATGCCGTGACCTCATCGATCACCGACATGCCCAGTCGACCCGCACCGACGATGATGTAGTGGTTGCTCAGCCGCGTCATCTGCCAGCTCCTTCGGCTGAAGCGAATGTCGTCCAGCAGTGTGCCCTCGACCAGCAGGGCGGTGATCCGGGTGAGGGCGTAGGTGCCCACGCTTACCCCGCTGATGATCAGCGCGACGGTCCACAGCCGACCGCCATCGCTCAGCGGATGGACCTCGCCGTAGCCGATGGTGGTCAGAGTGATGAAGATCATCCACAGGGCGTCCCAGGCGCTCCACCCCTCGATGACCATGTAGCCGACCACTCCCACCGCAATGATGAGCAGAAGCAGGGCTGTGGCATACCGAATCGGACGGGGAAGCCACGACATCAGATCCGCGGATCCGGCCTGTTGCTTCGGGCTGCTGGACTGGGTGTCCACGATCATCCCACTCTGTATCGCGGCAATGTTCCACGTGGAACACATCACCAGATGTCGGCTACAGTGGCGGTGTGGCGAACATCGTGACCTTCCTCCCCGCTGAAATTACCGTCTCCATTGATGGGCGGACGACCCTGTTTGAGGCGGCCAATCAGGCTGGACTCCCGGTGGGCAGCTCGTGTCAGGCGGAGGGAATCTGTGCACACTGTGGGCTGCGGATTCTGTCGGGGCTGGAGAACCTCTCAACGGAGAGTCCCCTGGAGAAGCGGGTCAAGACGGCCAACCGGGTCGACCCTTTGCTGCGGCTGTCCTGCCTCGTCCGGATCCGCGGTCCAGTCACTGTGACCGCAGACTACTGGTAGATCGGGCACCGGTCACACGGTGCATCATCTGCGGACAGTCTTCCGCCGCAGACTCTCTGCGGCGAAGATGGGGAAGAATCTGTCTTCCCCTCAGCAGAAAAGCGCACCGGTCGAGCCGGATACTGTCCGGCTCGGTGACTGGTGCCGTAGATCGTCTGCAACAAGGCATCGATGGCTTGCGTATCCCTCTGCCTCGAATAAGACGCCTGATCTGCCCAGGAGCCAAAGATGCCCACTACTGTCGCCACCCACTCTGGGCCGTTCCACGCCGATGACGTCCTGGCCTGGGCGCTCATCCGGACCTTCTTCGACGCCGATGCTGCGCTGATCCGCACCCGGGATCAGGCCCTCATCGAGACCACAGACATCGTGGTAGACGTCGGCGGCCTGTACGATCCGGCCACGCTCCGCTTCGATCACCACCAGCAGGAGTACACCGGGCTGCTCTCCTCCGCAGGCATGGTGCTGCACTGGCTGGCAGATGACGGGCGCATCACCCCTGCGCTCGCTGGGGAGCTTCGCGGGCAGATGGTGGACTACGTCGATGACGTCGACAATGGCCGGAGGATGCCGGACACCGCGGTGCCCTGCTTCGCCTTGCTGGTCAGCGCCTACAACCAGGGCTGCCACACCCTCGAAGAGTTCGACGCCGCCTTCCTGCGTGCGGGAGAGGCCGCCGCCGGCATGGTCGCTGGGATCGTCGCTGGACACACGGAGCGACTCGCCAGCGCCGCCACCGTGATCGCCGCCATGGACGCCGCCACAGCAGCCGGTCAGAACGTCATCTTCATGGACCGCTACCACTCCTGGAAGGACATCTACTTCGCCAACGGCGGCGAGGATCACCCCACCGAGTACGTTGTCCATCCCGGCATCGATGGGCGCTGGCGGGCGGTGGGCATCCCCCCGGTTCGCGGCAGCTTCGCTCAGAAGCGCGCCTTTCCGGAGGCCTGGGCCGGGCTGCGTGACGAGGAGCTGTCTGCGGTGACCGGCGTGGAGGGCGCGCTGTTCTGCCACAAGAACCGGTTCATCGCGGTGTTTTTGACCCGCGAGGGTGTGCTGGAGGCGATGGGGCGGTTTGGCCTGCTGGTCGGCTTCAGTCGATGACCTCGCCCGCCAGGTAGACCGCCTCGACCGTCAGACCAGACAGCTCAGCAGGCTCGACATCCCACGGAGACTCAGAGAGCACCGTGATGTCAGCAGTGCAGCCGACCGACAGGCACCCCAGGACCCCGTCCTGCCCGACCGCTGCCGCGCCGCCTGCGGTGTAGGCGGTCAGGGCGGCGGCGAGGCTCATCGGATGCTCCACACCCACCGCTGACCACAGGCTGTTCGCGACATGCAGGGTGGGCCACACCGGCCAGTCCGTGCCCAGCGCCATCGGGATGTCGTAGCTCTCGAGGGTGGTGTAGTCGTAGGCCCGGGCGAACCGCTCGGAGCCCCAGGCCTCCGCAGAGTCCCCAAACGCTGCGACGAGGGCGTGGGGTGGCTGCACGGAGACCACCAGACCCAGCGCGCTGATGCGGGCGTAGTCGGCCTCGTCGATGAGCACTGCGTGGTCGAGGACGTGGGGCTGGCTCAGCGGTGCCACGGCCTCCAGGGCATCGAGCACCGCAGCGACCGCAGCGTCGCCGTTGGCGTGGAACTTCAGCGGCAGCCCCACAGCCTCGGCCCGGGCGACCACGTCGAGGATCTGCTCGGCGGTGAAGTAGTGGCTGCCGTGCTCGTCGTCGGTGCCCTCATGCGGCTCGCTGACCCAGCTCTGCGCCGTGCCCATCGAGCCATCCACCCACACCTTGGCCCCGGCAAACCGGACCCGCTCGCCGTCGTACACCCCTGCCAGTGCTGCCACTGACTCAACGTCCTCCGTCGAGAACAGCGGCACGTAGTAGTAGACGCGAACCGGAAGCTCTCCGCTGTTCTCCAGGGTCTCGTACAGCCACGGCCAGGTCAGGTCGAGGCCAGGGCTGGCGAGGATCTCGGAGATCGAGGTGATGCCAGAGGCCGGCAGGGTGGCGAGCTGCTCGCGGAGGGGGGTGAGGAACTGCTCGTCGTTGTAGTCGGCCAGGGCGACCGGGGTGATCAGCGACAGGGCCTCCTCCAGCAGCAGCCCGGTGGGCTCGCCGGTCTTTGGGTCCCGGACGATCTCGCCGCCGATTGGATCGGGGGTGTCCGCGGTGATGCCCGCAGCATTCAGCGCGGCGGAGTTGACCAGGGCGGCGTGGCCGGAGCTGTCGACGAGGATGACCGGCCGGTCAGAGACGACCGCGTCGATCGCCACACCGCTTGGGTCTTCCACCAGGGCGTGGACCCAGCCAAACCCGATGATCCAGGGCTCGCTCGGGGCCTCCTCGGCGTAGTCTTCCACCGCAGAGAGGACGCTGTTCATCGAGCCGGTGCCCAGCATCACCAGGCGCTCCATGACGAACGAGCCGGGCAGGAAGTGGGCGTGGGCGTCGTGGAAGCCAGGGAAGGCGGTGCCAGTCAGCGCGATGGTCTGTGTGTCGTCGCCGATCAGCGCCTCGGCGTCTGCCCCGGTGGCGACCACCACCCCATCGGTGACCGCCAGCGCGGTCGTGACTGTCTCGGCGTCGGTAAAGATCTCCCCGGTGAAGACCTGCTCGGCAGGCTCTCCGCCGCAGGCCAGCATCAGCATCAGCATGGTTACTCCTGGAACTGCTTGCGAAGCTCGCGCATCTCCAGCCGACGTGCCCGGCGGAGGTCGGCCTCTTTCGTTCGGCGGATCATGTCGACATCCTCGCCCGGATCCAGCGACACGATGCTCCGGGGCTGGCCGTGGGCGTCGAGCGCGACGAAGGTGAGGTAGGCGGTGCAGCAGTGGACCAGGGAGCCGGTGGCGGGATCTTCGGCATCCACCCGCACCCCGACTTCCATCGAAGTCCGCCACGCCTGGTTGACCTGGGACTTGAGGATCACGACCATGCCCCGCCGCACTGGCCGGAGGAAGTGAAGCTGATCCATCGAGGCTGTGACCACCGCTCCCCGGCAGAACCGCTGCGCAGAGATTGCCGCGCAGATGTCGCACCACGCTGCGATCTGACCGCCGAACACGGTGTCGTGGTTGTTGGTGTGGGTCGGGAGCACGATCTGGTGCATCTCGGAGCGGCTGTTGGCGGGGTTCTTTGGGCTCATGGAGGCACCGTATCGCGGAACCGGGGTATGTCGGAGAGATGAAGCAGACGCTGATCACCGGAGCCAACACCGGACTCGGGCTGGCCTCCTCCAAGATGCTTGCCCGCGCCGGACACCACGTCATCATGCTGTGCCGGAGCCCGGAGAAGGGGGCTGCGGCGCTGGCGGAGGTCGCTGCAGAGGGCTCTGCGGAGCTGGTGCTGTGCGACCTGTCAGACTTCGAGCAGGTCCGTGGACTGGCGCAGACTTTTGCAGGACGCCCCCTCGATGTTCTGCTCCACAACGCCGGGATCGTGCTCACCGAGCGCAAGACCTGCCCCCAGGGCTTCGAGCGGACCATCTCTGTGAACCACCTCGCCCCCTACCTGCTCACCCACACCCTCTGGGGCTCGCTTCAGGAAGGCAGCCGGGTGGTGATCGTCGCCTCGGATGCTCACCGGGCTGGCACGCTCGATCTTGAGACCTGGATGGCGGAGGAGAAGTACTCCACCATCCAGCAATACGGCCGCAGCAAGATGTGTAACATCCTGTTCTCTGATGCTCTCTCCCGCAGAGCAGAGCCCCACGGTGTGACCGTGAACTGTCTCCATCCCGGTGTGGTCAATACTTCGCTCGGAGACGGAAACGACGTCTGGTACAGCTTCCTTGGCAAGTGGGCCAAGCGCTTCATGACCAGCCCGGAGAAGGGCGCTGACACCCAGGTCTGGCTGGCGGACTCCCCGGAGGTTGAGGGGAGGACCGGCGGCTATTACGCGAAGCGAAAGCCCGGAAAGCGTAGCCGTCAGGCCAGTGATGCGGTGCTGTCTGAGGCCCTGTGGCAGCGCAGCGCCGACCTCCTCGGTATCAAGTCCGACTGGCCCTGAGTCGTCCCGCTACACTGTGAGACATGATGCTCTCACTGTGGCTGCTGGCGGGTGCCTCCGCTGACTCACCCCGCGCGACGATCGACCCGCGCTTCCTGCCGACGGCTCCCACGCTGCTCTCTCAGGCCCCACGGCTGGAGGAGCCCGAGCCCCTCGCACATCCGCTGTGAGCGCTGCCGAACCTCTCGGAGAGAGGTGACCCGAGCCCTCCGGTTCTGCTGCTCCAGGTGCCGCTGCCCGGTTCTCGGCGGTAGCTGATGTTCGGAGTTCAGACGGAGCCGGTCGGGTGGCTGGCTGTGGCCTGACCTGTGAGTTGGGGCAGCAGCCGGTCGAAGGCGGGCGAGCTGACCTGCGGGGGGCGGTGCGGGGACGGGGTGAGGCATCCGAAGCCGGTCAGGTGGCTGCCTAACCCCCCAAATTTGTTGATTGTATTGTTTGGATCGCCTTGTCTCAAGTCGCAGTCCGCCCGGGCGCGCGCAGGGGGACCCGCAGAGGGCCGTGTCGGAGACCCTGCACGCCAGATTCTCTGGCAGGGTCGGAGACAGCCAGCGACCCGAGGCTGGTAACGAAGGCAGTTTCTGAACAGTGGACGCCGACAGGGAGTGAGAGGCGGAGCCGCTGGAGCGGGCACTCATGGAGACGGCTCAGAGCCGGCACTCGCGAAGCGGAGTTACGACCGCGGAGGGGACCCCAGGCGATCAGCGTCCAAGGACGGAGACGTCGCTGGCATCACCTCCAGTTGAGGCTTCGCCCATCTCTGCTTTTGATAGTGCCGACCTGTCCTGCTCGCCCTTCGGTCTTCTCAGCCAGGGGCGATGGGATGACGGCGGGTTCTCCCTCCCCGTGTGAGCTGAGGTTCGCCATCGTCGGCGCCATTCTTTTTCTGGCCACTCCGCTCCAACGCAGGCCTTACGGCTTGCTTATGTCGCTTCGCTCAAGGGGGCTGCACTCCTTGCGTCTCACTCCGTTCGCCTCCAGTCCCCGCCCCCTGCGATCCCCACCCCGACACCAATTACTCCCCACTCACCGCACTCTCAAAGGACCTTCCTGTACCACCCAGAGCACCACATGCTTCCGCAGTCAGATTCCCACATTCGCCGCAAGAATCGGGTCGCTGCCAGACTTCCTGCCGCATACCTCCCCTGCATGCCCAGTGACTACGCCCGCATCGCCACCGCAATCCGCTACCTCGACACCACCGCCACCACCCAGCCCTCCCTCGCAGAAGTCGCCGCCCACATCGGCCTCAGCGAACACCACTTCCAGCGCCTGTTCCGTCGCTGGGCCGGAGTCTCGCCCAAGCGCTTCCTCCAGTTCCTCACCGTCACCCACGCCCGGCAGCTCCTCGAGGACTCCCACAGCAGCGTCCAGACTGCAATGAAGACCGGCCTCTCCAGCCCTGGTCGGCTGCACGATCTGGTCTGCACCATCGAGGCTGCCACCCCGGGTGAGCTGAAGAAAGGCGGGATGCACATCCGCTGGGGCATCTCTGAGAGTCCGTATGGCCGGGTGATGCTCGGGCAGACTGACCGCGGAGTGTGCTGGCTGGACTTTCTGCCCGACGACATGACCGAAGAGGACTCAGTGGGACGGCTGGCCCATGCCTGGCCGGGTGCGGACCTGCTCCACCATCCCGATGAGGCCAGCACGCTGGTTACACGCATATTTGCTGGCGAGCGCCCAGCACTGCTGACCACCGGCACCAACTTCCAGCTCCAGGTCTGGCGGGCGCTGCTGCGCATCCCTCCGGGCACGGTCACCTCGTATGGCGTGCTGGCGAATGCCATCGGGCGCTCCGGTGCCAGCCGCGCGGTCGGTCGCGCCATCGGCAGCAACCCCATCGGCTACCTGATTCCCTGCCATCGGGTGATTCGCCAGACCGGCGGGTTTGCGAGCTATCGCTGGGGGCTGGTCCGAAAGAAGGCGCTGCTCGGACACGAGGCCGTGACACACCGAGGGGGTGTCCAACCTGACGCTGCGCGGTGATACCTTCCCCGGCATGAAGCCCTTTACCTTCGCGGTCATCGCCGACTCCCACTTCCACCCGCCGGGCATCCCCGCCCAGGCTGCCTGGGAGTCCGACGCCTCCTTCAACGACCGCAACCGCCACGCCGTCGACCTCGTCGTCCATGCCCGGCCCGAGTTCGTCGTGCATGTCGGCGACGTGCCCCATCCGGTGCCCGGCCTCGTTGCCCATGAGCGCGCCCTCGATGTCGCCCAGGCCACCTACGCCGCCCTGCCCTGTCCGCTGTTCATGGTCCCCGGCAACCACGACATCGGCGACAAGCCCCACCCCTGGGCTCCCGCCCCCACCGTAACCGTGGAGCGTCACGAGGCGTTTACGGCCCGCTGGGGTCCGCCATGGCAGGTCTTTGAGCACAGCGGCTGTCGGATGCTGCTCATCGACACCCCGGTGCTCAACTCTGGCCTGCCGATGGAGGCGGAGCAGTGGGCCTGGCTGGAGGGTGTCCTGGCAGAGCCGATGCGCACCTTCGTCTTCCTGCACTACCCGCCGTTCCTGCTCAACCGCGACGAGCCGGAGCACTACGACAACATCGCCCAGCCCGCCCGGGATCGGCTGCTGGCGCTGCTGGCGGGCACCGAGGCGATCTTCTGCGGGCACGTCCACCGCTTCTTCTGGAACCCCGTCGAAGAGACTGACCTGTATGTGGTCCCAGCGACCTCGTTCGTGCGGCCCGGCTACAGCGAGCTGGGGCGCACCGGTCCGGGCGCGGAGTTTGGCCGAAACGACGAAGACAAGCTCGGCATCGCGTTTGTGCATGTCACCGAGGATGGTCACCGGGTGGAGTGGGTGCGCACCAACCAGCCCCGCCCCGCCCTGCCCGCGCTGATGCCGGGCCAGTCACCAGCCCCCGCCTGTCCGCTGGGCGTCACCCTCCGGCACGCCTGGGATCAGCCGATGGACGTGCCCTGCGATGGGCTCGACCCGTTCCGCCGCAAGCAGGCGCGGGACGATCTGGTCATCCAGGCGATCTGGGAGCTTGGGATCACCCAGCTGCGGCTGCCGATCTCTGACCTCATCCAGCCCGCGACCCGCTCCCGGCTCATCGCCCTCGCCCGACACGGCCAGCGTGCGGTGTTGTTCTCCGCCGAATTGCCCAATGCAGAGACCCTCGCGCTGCTGGTGGAACACCGGGAGATCATCACCGCCTTCGAGCTGATCGTGCCGCGCAGCTGGGTGTCGCGAACCGATCTGCTGCCCGACCTCGACGGTCTGCCCCCGGTGTGGCTCTCGGCGGTCGGTCGCAAGACCGCCACCGACGAGGTCTGCTTCTCCCACTTCCCTCGGCCCGGCTTCCTGCCAGAGGAAGACATCGACCTGCCGAGCGGGGCGGTGGTTCGCATCTCACCGGAGCGGGACGCCTTTGAGGGCGTGGCTTCCGCAGAGAGAGTGGGCGCAGTTGCAGCGCATGTCTGGCTGCCGAGGGCCGAGGAGTCGAGCCGCTTCACTGACGATGCCGCGGTCACCCGGCGGGTGGTGGAGGCTGCAATCGCTGCCCATGCCCACCCCGCCATCTCGGTCATCCTCGACGCATTCCTCGACCATGATCGAGGTTACTACCCCCGTAATGGTCTTCTCACCCGGCAGACGGTGCCCCGGCCGGCGTTCCATGCGCTGCGCAACCTCTCCCGACTCCTGCCTGCCGGGGCCACCGTGACCCGGATTGATGGCGGCTATGCGCTGTCCACCGGCGCGAAGGTGCTGCTGTCGGCGGGGGCGGAGGGCATCGATCTGGTGACCGGCCAGCCCGCTGAGGATGGCCCGCGCTGGGTTCAGTAGTCGTCGACCTTCGACAGACCGCCGCGCTTTCGCAGCCACAGCTCCATGCCCTCTCGGCCCGCCAGTGCTGTGGCGAGTCTGGTCAGCAGTGCCGGGGTCGCGAGGGTGGTGAGGTCACCGAGCGCGGCAAAGTCCCCGGAAGTCAGCACTGCGGCCACCGCCTCAAGCTCGTCGACGTCTGCGGTGATGACCACCTCATCATCTTCTGCTAACGACGCCTCTCGACCGGCCTTGCCCTCTCGCCAGGCCGCCAGCGCGAGGGCAAGCCCAGCTCGGGATACCCCGTCGAACTCCCCGCGAAGCCACAGCCCCTCGGTGGAGATCGGGGCGCGGTCGGGGGCGTCCTCGGAGACTGTGAGGCCCCGGTTCCTGAGATCGGCGAGGGTCGCTGGGCTCAGGGCGCTCCGCCGAATCCCGACCGCGTCGATGTGTGCTCCGGTGACGTCTGCCATGAGCAGGTCCGCCCACTTCAGGTCCACTCCTCGCAGGTCCGCGCCGCGCAGGGTGGCACTCCGCATCCGGGCGCGCTGGAGGTTGGCGCCATTGAGGCTGGCGCTGGCGAGGTTGGCCCCCTGGAGGACGGCCAGCTGAGCGCGCGCCTGGTTCAGCTCGGCGAAGCGCAGGTCGGCCCCGGCGAGCACTGCGCCCTCCAGCTGGGCGCTGTGCAGGCGAGTGTTGCGCAGGTCGGCGTCGTTGAGCTTCGCCCCCTGGAGATTGGCCCGGCTGAGCTGAGCACCAGACAGGATGGCGCCGCGGAGATCGGCTCCGAACAGATTGGCCCCGGTGAGGGTCGCCCCGGACAGGTCGGCTCCCCTCAGGTCGGTGTTTCGCAGCGCGGCGGTGGAGAAGTCGAGTCCCCGAACCGGGCGTCTGGCGGAGAGGTAGCTGAGGAGGAGCTTTCCCTTCTCTTCGACATTGAGGTGGGAGCCGGGCACAGGTAGGGAGTCGTCGTACAACACAGTGTCCTTGGATGCAGCCGTTACACTATGCGGCTCACAGGAGTCCTCAACATGAAATCACCGGGTCCATTCCACCTGAACACCACGCGGCTCGTCCTCGGTCGAGGCTCTCAGGCCACCACAAAAGCCGTAACACCGGGGCGCGAGCGATGAGGGCCATGCTCGGGGATCGCAGTCTGTTCCCGGACCTCTCCTGGGAGGTCTACCTCAACCACGCTGCGATCTCTCCGCCCTCCACCCCGGTCCTCCAGGCTGCAGCAGCGGTGTCGCAGTCCTATGCATCACAGGGTGTTACGGCATTCCCGATTTGGATGGAGTCCCGGGAGGTTCTGCGTGGAAAGCTCGCCCGCCTCATCCATGCCGCACCCGAAGACATTGCCCTGACTGCCAACACCACCGCCGGGGTGATCGCGGTGGCCAATTGTTTCCCGTGGAACAATGGGGACGGTGTGGTGGTGTTCTCTGGGGAGTTTCCCACCAACGTCACCCCCTGGCAGCAGGCTGCGCGCAGCTTCGGGCTTCGGCTCACTCAGCTCTCCCTGGATGGCTTCGGGGATGGCAGCGGCGCTGGGCTGGCTCGGCTGGAGGCGGCGCTGAAGCAGGGCGTGGTGCTGGTGGCGGTCAGCGCGGTGCAGTTCCAGACCGGACTGGCCATGCCGATCAAGGCGATGGCCGACCTCGCCCACCGCTACGGTGCTCAGCTGTTCGTGGATGGCATCCAGGCGGTCGGTGCGGTCGAGCTGGATGCACGCGATGTGGACTACCTCGCTGTTGGCTCTCACAAGTGGCTGATGGGCATCGAGGGCTGTGGGTTCCTCTACGTTCATCCCGATCGCATCGGCGCGTTGGTGCCGCGCATGGCCGGCTGGTTGTCCCATGACGACGGGCTCGGTTTCTTGTTCAACGGCGCGGGACACCTCCGCTATGACCGGCCGATTCGCCGTCGGGCCGACTTCTTAGAGGCCGGGGCATACAACTCGGCGGGCTTCCAGGCGCTGCTCGCCTCGGTGTCTCTCATCGAACACCTTGGTGTTACGGCGATCTTTGCGCACATCACCGCCTACCTCGACGCCCTGGAGCTCGGCCTGCTCGCCCAGGGCTTCACCAGCCTTCGAGCACCCGATCCCGCTGCGCGCTCGGGCATCCTCAGTGTGCTTCCGCCAGAAGGGGTGGATCTCCTCCAGCTCGCTGAGGCCCTCGCCGCTCGTGGCATCGGGGTGACCACTCCTGACGGGCGCCTGCGGTTCTCGCCACACTGGCCCAACAGCCTCGATGAGGTCCCGGTGGTTCTGGCGGCAACCGAGGCCGCGATCAGATCGGCGTGAGCCCGTCGTCGCCCCAGATGTCCAGGTAGTTCTGCCAGACTCCCTCGCACAGGTCGGCCCGGGTGCAGGTGCTGCAGGCTTTGGGGTGGCCCTTGAGGTCGTGGCGCTTGCGGTCCTGCCAGTTGAATCGGGCGCGACCGCCGTCGATTCGGGTCACGCCGTCGACCTCACCGTCGCCGTGCTTGTCGCTTCGGATCGAGCAGTCCGTAGACAGGTCGCGGTACTCGCCCATGTACTTCTTCAGCAGCCGCTCGCTCCGGCGTAGCTCCACCGGCAGCACACAGAGGGGGAAGCCGCCGAAGGTGAAGGTCTTCTTGAAGTGGAACTCGTTGAGCAGGATCGCTTTCTGGAGGATGGGCACGACCTTGTCGTACTGTGGGGTCAGGGAGCGGCTGCCCTCGGCGTAGCCCTCGGGGCGCACGAAGTTGACCCGGATGTCATCCAGCTCCAGCTCATCATAGAAGAACCGCATCATCTTCGGCAGATAACGGTAGTTCCAGCCGTTCAGGACGACGTTGATGGCGAGCCCATCGGGCAGGTAGCCGGCGGCACGCTTGGTGTTGAGGTAGCGGATGGCGGTGCACTTCTTCTCGAAGTTGCCAGGCACCCGGGTGAGCCGGTCTTCCAGCGAGGCGGTGTGGCCATGCATGGAGATGGTGATTCGGGTCAGCCCGGCGTCGAGGATGCGGTCGGTGAAGTGCGTGAGGCGCAGCTTGGTGGCGTTGGTGGCGATGGCGATGCGGGTGAAGCCGATCTCCTTGCCATAGGCCACGGACTGCACGATCTTCGGGTAGGTCGTGGGCTCTCCACCCAGAAAGCCCAGCGAGCGGTGCCCGGCTGCGTGCCACTGCCGGATCTCCGCCTGCATCTGGTCAAACGGCATGTAGCTGCGGTCTTCTTTCTTGGGCAGACCGTCGAGGCAGAACACGCAGCGGTTGTTGCACGCCTTGCCGATGTTGATCTCGACGTTGCGGCGGACATCCCGGAGGGGGTTGTACAGCTGGTTGGCGGGGTGTTCTTCAGCCATAAGCTCAGCCTATCCCAGAATCGGGGTCAGATCGGTGGTCGGCCACTTGCGGGCATATTCGTCGAACACCCCCATGCAGACGCCGCGAAGGGTGCAGCCCTCGCACTGCGCGACATGGACTCGCTTGCGGTCAGGTGCCCAGGAGTAGAGGCCCTCGAACTTCACCGAGCCGGGGTGAGCGGTCCACTCCACGGTCACCCGGGGATCCCAGTGCAGATCGTTGGACAGCGCGCGGTGGCTGCCCAGCAGGCACATCGGCACCCCGAAGAAGCGCAACACGGCGGTCTCTGCGGCGGACACGGAGCGGGGCAGGACATCGGCGAGCACACTCAGCGGCACCGCGAGGTCTTCGTAGGCATCGAGCCCTGCGCCCTCGGGGGTGGTGTTGGAGACCACGATGAGCTTCGCGCCCAGCGAGTCCGCCAGGGCGATGGTCTCGGGGAGCTTCTCAGCATTGTGACGGGTGATCACGGTGTTGATGAAGGCTCCGAAGTCTCCTCGAAGCGCGATACAGCGGCGGATTGCCTCGGTGACCCGGTCGAAGCTGCCCTCGCGGCGGGCGAGGGCGTCGTGGGTGGCGGCATCTGGGCCGTGCAGGGAGAACAGGCCCTCGTCGAGGTACTCGATGACCGTCTCTGCGAAGCCTGGTCGGGACAGCATGGTGCCGATGGTGCCGATGGAGGTGCGCATCCCCAGCTTCTTGGACAGCCGGAGGACGTCGAGAAAGCGGGGGTGTATCGTCGGCTCACCGCCGGTGAAGTGCACCCCGTCTCCGCCCCGGGCCGCATGTCGACGCAGCACGGTCGCCGCCCGCCCCCAGGTCACCGGGAAGCGCTTGAAGCGCTCCATCCGGTGCTCCTCGGAGCAGAACACGCAGCGCTCCGGGCAGGTGTAGGTCAGGTGCAATTCCAGCCGGCGCATGATCTGACCCTCAGGGCCGATCCAGGGAGTGAGGTTCTGCTCGGTCATGCCGCTCCCCTCCGCTTTCGATAGGCACGCAGCGCGGGGTAGAGCCCGCGACACAGCCGGGTCAGCTCTGCATCGACCGCCATGGTGGACTGCCACACCTTCTCTGGGAGGTGAGTCGCCAGCAGCCCGTTGATCGCCTCGGCTTTCTCGGCGAGGGCCTCGGGAGTGGGCGGGTCATCGAGGGTGCCGATGGTGGTCTGATCGCGGAGGTGGTCCAGGGTGCCGGAGAGCCCGACATTGGAGGGGTGGATGGTGCGGTCGGAGTCGACCACGAAGCCGGTGTTGAAGAACGGGGTGGGTGCCTGGGTGAACAGGTTTCGCAGGTAGAAGTGTCGACCGGAGCGCCAGCGATCCTCGATGATCCCTCGGATGGCGTCGAAGGAAGCCGCCAGCGCGGCGAGCTGGTGGGTCTTCCAGGGGATGTAGTAGCCGGGGAGCAGGTTGAACCGGTAGAATCCAAGCGACAGCAGGTGGCTCAGGTTGTCGGCGGCCCGGCTGGCGGTGGCGGGCGGGATGGTCTGGGTGATGACCAGCCGGGTGAGGGTGAGCAGCGACTCACGCAGGGTCATCAGGTGGTCGTAGGCGTCCGCGACTCCAGGCAGTGCCCGACGCATTCGGCGGTGATCTTCGGGCGCACCGTCCATGGAGATGGTCAGGATTCCCTTCTTGTAACCTCGGAGATACTCGATCCACTCCGGCGTGAGGCCGAGACCGTTGGTGGAGAGGTAGACCCGCCGGATCTCCGGACGATCTCGGGCGGCCTCCATCGCGGCCCGGACCACCTCAGGGACCAGCAAGGGCTCGCCGCCAAACAGCTTGACGTCACCGCCGCCGTATCGATCGGCGAACAGAGACACCGCCAGCCGGGCGTCGTCCGGTGTCAGGGAGGGCCAGCCGTCTTTTGCCGTGGGGCAATACGAGCAGCGGAGGTCACAAGCCCGGGTGACGGTGAGAATCACAGGTGAACCGGTTTACCACTGCCCGTGGGAGCCGTGGGAGCCATGGGAGCCGTGAGAGCCGTGAGAGCCGTGAGAGCCGTGGGAGCCGTGGGAACCATGAGAGCCATGAGAGCCGTGGGAACCATGAGAGCCGTGGGAACCATGAGAGCCATGAGAGCCATGGGAGCAGTGAGAGGCATGAACCACGCCGGCGGTCGCTGGATCCGCGAGCAGGGCATCGGCCTTCAGCAGCAGCTCGCCGGAGTGATCCTTGCGGCAGGCCTGCTGGCGCTCAGATGCCTGGAGGTGGTCGGTGGCTTTGCGGGTGAGGGTGGGCAGCTTGGGAGCAGCCTTCTCGGTCCTGGTGCTGTCGTCGTTGGACATGACGGCTCCTACTCAGAGGGCGGGCGGGGGCGATCGATCACCCAGCGTCGAAACATGGCCTCAATGCGTCCGTCGGAGTCTTCGTCCAGACGGCGGATCAGAAGCCGTGAGAGGGTCATATGCTCCCTGCACTTGGGTGTCAGGGGGCGCTGGGCGAACAGGTCGCCGAAGTTCATGTAGTTGTGCAGCGGTCGGACGCCACAGAATGGGGCATTCCAGCAGGTGCTACACCCGGGAAGCCCGTCAGTGATGCTGGAGAGTGCGAGCGCGCGAACCGTGGGGTGGTTGACGATCTCGGCGTAGCTGCTCTTGCCGACCTCTCCGATCGCGAAGAAGTCATCGCCCATGCCAGCGACCATTCGCCCCTCGTCCGATGGGTAGATCTTGCCGTCGTAGCTGTAGGCGATCTGACCGGTTCCCGACCCGATGGGCGAGCGGATGTCGACGAAGTTGGGGTCGTCGGGGGTGAGGATCTTCTTGAGGAGGGTTGCTGCGGTGCCCTCCATGATCTGCACGCCGCTGAGGTTCAGCTCGATGATGTAGTCGAGGACCTTCTCGTAGAACTCCAGGAACTCATCGGCGGTGTAGCCGATCATCTTCCAGGTCTTCGTGGCGAAGCCGAACGGGTTGAGGGCTCGGATGTGGATGTTGCGGATGCCAAGCTCGATGTAGAGATCGACCACCGCCTTCCAGTCCTCGAAGGACTTGCGGGTGGAGGTCATCAGCGCATCGACGTGGTACAGCTCGGGGTCGAGACCATTTTCAACATAGCGACGGTTGAAGTACTTGATCCACTTGATGACCGAGTTGTAGGCCCCCGCCGAGCTGCCCGTACCACCCCAGGAGCGGTTCCAGTCGTGGATCGCCTGGGTGCCGTCGAGGCTGGTGCAGACCCAGATGTTGTTTTCGATGAGATACTCGGCGATCTCTTCGGTCATGTACGTCATGTTGGTGACGACGGAGTGGTCGAGGCTCTTGCCCTCGTAGCGGTTCTTCTCCCGGCTGTACTCGACGATGAACTTGAGCGCCGGCATGTTCACCGTGGGCTCGCCGCCGGTGTACTCGAAGTTGATGTACGGGCTGGGGCTCTGCATCGCGAGGTCGACCACGCCCTTGGCGGTCTCGATGGACATGTCGGTGTCGACCCGGTCCATGTCGGTGCGGGAGGCGTGACAGTACTTGCAGCTCTGGTTGCAGCGCAGGGTGGTGATGACCACGTGGAGGTGGGGGCCCAGACCGAGGAAGCGCTTCTTGCGGCGGACCCGGGTGGCGATGGCCTCGGCGTCTAGATCCTCGCGGATGAAGCCCCTCTCCTGGAGCGCGCCGAACAGGGGGTCACCGGCCTTGATCTCTCCGGCAACGAACCGACGGAAGTCGGGCTCGGCGAGCACCTGCCACTCCCCGGCGTCGTTGGTCAGCACGATCCGGCCCTCGGAGAGCCGGTCGAACCGGAAGTAGCCCAGGGCGTCGGCGTTGGTGGGCATCGCGGGGAGCTTGATGGTGCGGCTCACAGCCTTCACAGCGTCGCTCAAAGTGCACCCCCGACGACTTCGCGGTGCAGGCGCACGGTCTCAAACAGGGCGTGGTTGCAGAAGGCATCGCGCAGCTCATCGGGCGGGATGTCTGGGTGGGGCTGTGTGAGGTCGACCACGATCTCAGACTCTCCCGGAGTCACGGTGATCTGGGCGAGCGCAGCGTAGGCTGCCGCAGCCGCTTCGATGCCATCGATCCGGTACAGGGAGCGCGAGAAGGTGACGGTCTGATCAGCCACTTCCCTCTTCCTCCCAGGGGACGGCGATCTCGAGGTCGTCCTCTTCCAGCTCCTCGGCATCCAGCTCGGCGAGGAGATCGTCGATGCTGGCCTGGACCGGGGTGGAGAAGAACGCCCGCGCCATGTAGTACTCGCGGATCTTGGCCGTGGACTCGCTGACCCGGTGGCGGAGCACCTGGTTGAGCAGCTCGTTGGCGAACTCTCCCGCCAGGGCATCCAGGGCCGCTTCGTCGGCGGGCTGGCGGGTCTTGAGGCGGACCTCGACCTGCTTGTCTGCCGGGCGACTGAGGAAGACGAAGCAACGATCGACGAACAGGTAGGACGCCCCGTAGATCGCATCCAGGGGGTAGAGGGTCTCATCGACGGTGAAGCTGACCCGACGGTCGTCTACCGCGTAGGTCAGCTCGACCATTTCCTCGCTTCCGGCCTCGCTCATTGCCGTACTTCCTTCGTCATCATTTGGGTATCTCGAACCTTAAACAAGGGACTCGGGACCGTATCGGGCGACACGCTCCTCGTGGGACTGCATTCGGGCCAGCTCGGCGAGATCCACACCGGAGTCCAGCTCGTTGCGGCGGATTCGGCTGGCGAGGGAGCGCAGCGCGCGGCCCAGACTCTCCTCGGTGGGCTGATCGCCTTGTCCGCCGTCCATCACGACCATGTCGAGCAGCGCGGTGTGGGCGACACCCCGGGGGGCCTCGCTCCAGGTGCAGAGGTGGACCCGGGTCTGCCGACCGTCGCGGTGGGCGACGGTGAGGACGGAGGCGCCGGCAGCGACCGGGGAGAGCCCGGCCAGCGACCAGCCGCCGCCGATGCTGGAGCCTGCGGACAGCGGAGCCATCAACCACCACGGCGCCCCGGCGTCTTCTCCACGGGCGAACGCGGCAATGGACCGGTGCTGGCTCGCACTGGTGAGTGCGAGTGCAGCGGCGCCGAGACCGGCGGTCTTGAGGATGTCGCGTCGGGAATTCATCACCAGACTCCGTTGGTAACTTCCAGCTCATATCCCTGGCATGAGCTGACTGTGCTGCTCGTGCGGACGATCTGGATGTAGTAGTCCGAGCTGTTGTCTTCGCAGTCGTTGTAGCTGCTGGAGCTGTTGCCGCAGGAGCGGGCGTCGGAGGGGATGGTGTGGGAGCCGTCTCCGATGTCTTCCTGGGAGTGCTCGTACTCGGTGACGCCGGAGGAGCACTCCAGGGCCGAGGTGTCGTAGCTGTCGAGGTAGACGAACATCTCGTAGGTCGAGGTGCCGTCGAGCATCTGGACCTGGAATCGGTAGTAGTCCAGCCCGTCGGTGCGGTCTTCGCTGACGTCGTCGGAGCCGGAGATCTTGTACCAGTCCGTCGTGTCATCGCTGAGGATGTTGGCCTCGATGGTGATGGTGGTCGAGGCGTCGTCGGCCAGGGCAGACCACAGGTCGATGGCATCTGCACCGGCATCACCGGTTCCGACGCTGTCCTCGTTTTCATCGCCGGGATCGCAGACCTCGGTGCTGACCGAGGCGGAGTTGCTGGAGAGGTTTCCAGCGCCGTCCTCGCAGGTGGCGTAGCAGGAGGTGGTGTTTCCGGCGACCAGTGCGGTGGTGTAGGAGAACTCGCCGCTGCTGTCGCAGGTGTCGGTGTCGGACCAGGAGCCGTCGTCGTCTGAGCAGTAGTACGTCAGGGCGCAGGTGGACTCGCAGGTGCCGGTGAGGGTGACCTCTTCGTCGTTGCGGTAGGCGTTGGGGGTGTCGAACACCGGCGCGGTGGGGGCCTCGGTGTCGTCGATGGTGACGTAGTCGGAGCCGGGGTTGCCGTAGTCTTCGCCATCGTATGGGGTGGCTTCGCACTCCCAGGTCTCGCTGTGAGCGGTGGCGGTGTAGGGGACGAGGTTGGTGCTTTCTGCGGTGACCGTGCCGTCCCGGGTCCACTGGTAGATGAACGAGATGGAGTCGTTGTCAGCGTCGGAGGAGGAGGCCACGCAGTAGAGGCTGTCGCCGGGCTCGGGGAACTCCGGATCGATGTAGACCGTCGGGGTCACCGGCAGCGAGTTGACGATGATCAGGTCAGCGCTCTTGGTCGTGCCCTCGCCGTAGTCGGCGTTGTAGGGGGTGACATCGACCTGGACGGTCTGACCCTTGCTGGTGTAGCCGGGATCGAGGGTCTCGCTGGAGGAGACCACGTTGAGCGTGCCGAGCTCATCGGAGACCGACCAGCTGTAGTTGTAGGTCTCGTTGATGTTTGCCGGATCTGCCGGATCGAGCCAGCCGGTGATCACCGCGGAGAGGGTCTCGGTGGTGTCGGAGGGGTTGGGATCGATGGAGACGGCGTTGATGAGCGGCGGGCCGGGCTCCAGGATCTCCATGGTCAGGGTGTCCTGGGCGGTGCGGCCGTAGGAGTCCTCGACGGTCATGATGATCAGGTGGTCGCCCGATGAGAGGTTGCCCTGACCAGAGAACTGCCCGGCGGAGGTGGCGAATCCGCTGGAGACATCCCCATCGATGGAGGAGTTGACGGTGACCTGGAGGTTCTCGGAGGTCTCCTCGGTGTCATCGACGAGGGCCTGGAAGACGATTCCGGCCCCGGCGACATCGACGGTCCCATCCGCTGGAGCGGTGATCTCGATGGTCGGCGGCGTGTTCTCGATGATGCTCACGCCCACTGAGGCGGTCGCGGAGGACAGCCGGGGGTCGGTGACAGTGACGGTGATGGTGTGATCACCGACGGTGTCGTAGGACCAGGAGCAGGTGGCGTAGCCATCGGCGGGCACCACATCGGAGATGCAGATCGTCTCGTTGCCGCTCACCCATTGATGAGTCAGTTCGGTGAGATCGGTGCCATCGTAGGTCTGGACCCTGGCCTTGAACAGGATGGTCTGACCGGTGTAGAAAGACGTACCATCCGAGGGCTCCTGGACGGTGACCGCCGGAGGCTCCTGGAGAACGTTGAGTGTTTTGTCCTGACAGCCGAAGCTGAACAGCCCGGCTCCGATCAGGATTGAGGAAGCAGAAGTACGCACATAGCCTCCACCGGCTGGGCGGTGGCGCCACTTTAGCAGGATTCCACCGGTGTTGACACTGAGATGCTCTCGCATCGGGGCACACAGGAGACTTACATGTTGATCCGGACGCTTTATGTATGGTGTCCCGGTGCCTCAACGGATGTTCGCGCTGCGCCTGACTCGGAGCCCCTACAAGCTCCAGGCCCGCCAGTATCGTCGGAAGTTCCAGGGAGCCGGGCTCATCGAGCACCAGATCGCCCTGCCGAGTGCTTCGGTGCGTTGCTGGATTGGCGGGGAAGGACCACCACTCCTGCTGCTTCAGGGCTTCGGCGCCAACGCCACCTGGCAGTGGCATGGCCAGGTCGATCACTTCGCCTCCAGTCGGCGACTGCTGGTCCCTGATCTGCTGCACTTCGGCGGCAGCGTGCCTCGGAAGTCGGACTGCACCCTGGAGGCGCAGGTCTCGATGATCCGCGAGCTGCTCGATCATCAGGGCATCGCACGCTGCGATGTGGTCGGGGTCTCCTATGGTGGATTCGTCGCGCTCGGGCTGGCCCATGAGCATCCCGATCGGGTCCGGCGGGCGGTGTTCGTGGACAGTCCCGGGATCGGGTACACCGAGGACGATTATCAGGCAATGTTGTCGACGTTCTCGGTGAAACACATCGGTGATCTGCTGCTCCCGAGGGATCCGGAGGGGCTCCGGCGGCTGCTCCAGATCGCCTGGCACCGGCCGCCGTGGACCCCCTCCTTCGCCCTGCCTGATGTTCACCGAAACCTGTTTGAGGATCGGGTCGCTGAGAAGCGGTCGCTGCTGGACAATCTCCTCAAACAACTGCGGGGGCCGGAGCAGGTCTCGTCGCTGTCTCAGCGCACGATGGTGGTCTGGGGACGACACGATCCGCTGTTTCCGGTGGCGCTTGGGGCTCGGATGGCGGCCCGGCTGGGCAATCGCTCGGAGCTGGCGGTGCTGGACGCATCGGCGCACACCCCGAACATGGAGGAGATTGGGGGCTTCAATCGGCTGGTTGATGGTTTTATTCGTCGATAGAAGAGGGGTGACATGACTGGTGCCCGATCTTCCCGGCTCAACCCCACACTGATGCTTGAGCCTCCGCCCTTGAGCGCGGGGGTGACGGTCTTGCCGAGCCTGCTGGATGCGGGAGTGGGCGCGATGATCGCGCAGGCGGTTCGTGGGCTGCCGATGACTGCGGTCTGGGAGCCGGACGCGGGGCTGTTCTGGCGGTGCGAGGCTCATGTTCCGGCGGTGGTCGATCCACAGCTTCCCGAGGCGTTCTTCTGGGCGTGTCGGCTGATGGATGTCGACCTGCCCCGCCTCCTGCGTCGCATGGGGTGCCCGGTTCGGTCTGCTCGGCCCGGTGTCATCGATGCCATCGCGCTGCGCAAGGGCTCCTGGTTGCGCATGCAGCCGACGGGGTGGGTGGCGCTGATCGGGCTGACGGGATCGCCCTGGCCGGAGACCTGGGGTGGGCAGCTCTCGGTGGGGCTGACCCTCATCCCGCCGGGGGTGGTGGTGGAGGTGGGCGTGCTCACAAAGCACGTCGAGGCGCTGCTGCTGCGCTGTGTGCTGGAGGCAGCGTGATTGAACTGCACCCCCGGCTCCAGGACCCTGCGGTCATCCACCAGCTGTCAGAGACCTGGGCGCGCACCCGCTCACTGCGGCTGACCCCGCTGATGACCGAGGCGTCCGCGAAGCTCGTCCTCGACGCGCTGCTGGAGAGCCCTTTTTCGCTGCTTGCGCCTGAGCCTGGGCAGTTCCGATACCAGTTCTGGGGACTGTCGTTTACCCCGGAGGACGACGTTAATCCGGTGCTTGCGGCGTTCGGCGAGTGGCTTCTGAGCGATGTGGTACGACTGTGCACGACCATCACCAGCCAGGCGCTGACCCCCACATCGGATCGCAAGCTCCTGTCGACCCTCTACTGCCGCGGCTGCTACCTCGACGCCCACAACGACGCCGACGGACAGCGCCGGGTGGCCTATGTCGTCGGGCTGACGGAGGCGCGCTGGCCGGCAGAGGAGGGCGGACACCTGGAGTTCCTCGACGTGCAGCGGGGTGGGGTCGTGGTCACTGAGCGCCGCCCACCGGGCTGGAACAGCCTGGACCTGTTCGATGTCTTCGAGCGCCACCCCCTCCACCGGGTCCAGCCCCTGCTCAATGATCACCCCAGGCGGGTCTTTTCCGGCTGGTTTTACGGAGAAGACCATGGATAATGCCCATCTCAAGCAGGCTTGCTACATCAGCGGACAGTGGATCAGCGCCCGGAGCGGTGCGACCTTCCCGGTGATCGATCCAGCCAGCGGTGCCACCATCGCCTCGGTGCCAGACTGCGGTGCCGAGGAGACCCAGGCGGCGATCACCGCGGCAGAGCGTGCCCTTCC
>JBLHNG010000002.1:0-66914 GCA_047621685.1 Myxococcota bacterium
GTCCTCCTTGCCCACGGTGGCGGGCTCTCGTCAGCAGGCACCTCAGCGGCGCATGGCTCCGGCGCGGCATCGACGCCGTACAGGAACGCCCGGAGCGGGACCGGATTGGACTCCGCGACCGGCTCGGGCTCTCGAAGCAGCCGACCGAGCAGCAGCTCGCGTCGGGAGTGTCTGTCGGACTTTGGCATCACGGGCTCCCCAGGCTGACCGGTCGCTGGTCCAGCTCGGCGTTTTGCGCATGGCACTGCTCGCAGCTCTGGCGATCGGGGTGGGTGGAGCGCATGGCGTCCCGCCCGCCAGGGCCATGGCAGGACAGGCAGCGCTCTCGCATCTGGAGTCGATGGGGGATCTCCGGTGGGGCGATGCTCCAGGCGCGCTCACCCTGGTCGGGGCTGTCGAGTCCGTCGAACAGGTTGGCGGCGAAGGTGGCGTCTGGCGGCAGGACTGCGCCGGGCATCGGTGCGGCGCTGACCACATGGCACTGGGTGCAGCTGGCGAGGGTGGTGTGCGACATCGCGCTGGCGGTGCGCCCCCGGAGCTGCATCCCGTCCTCATGGCAGGCCAGGCACTCCGCGGCGGAGGACTGCCGGATCGGGTGGGGGATGGTCGGCGGGGCACCGTCATACGCGCGGTTCTCCGCTCGATCCGAGAGCACCATCGGCTTGGAAGTGCCCTCCAGAGAGACGGCCTCCAGCACCCCGGGAAGCGCAGTCCCCTCCAGGTCCGCGGCAAAGCTGCCGGTGCCACGCGCGGTGGTCCGCAGCTCGCTGTAGGACGGCACCACTGAGGTCGAGGGCGCCTCTCCCGCGTCCCCTTCAAGGACCAGCGGGCTGCCAGTCGACGGAACCACGCCGGTCCCGATGAAGAAACCGATGACTGCAAATCCCAGGATGCAGGCCAGTCCGATCTGGAGCGGACGGCTGTCGGATGGGTCGGAAGACATGGCCTACCCCTTCGCCAGCCGGACGATCCGGGCCGCGCACTTCTTGTAGTCGGGCTGCTTGGAGAACGGATCGAAGTCGTGCAGCGTCAGGTTGTTGATCAGCAGCCGCTCGTCGAAGAACGGCACGAACACGCTGCCCTGAGGCGGACGACCGCGGCCATCGAGCCACACCGGCAGCTCCAGGCTTCCCCGACGGGTCTCCAGTCGGACGACCTCACCGTTTGCCACCCCGAGCGCAGCAGCATCCACGCGGCTCACCTCGACGTAGGCCTGAGGAACCGCGTCGCGGAGCTGAGGCACCCGACGGGTCATGGTTCCGCTGTGCCAGTGCTCTAAGACCCGACCGGTACACAGCCACAGCGGGTACTCCGCATCCGGCATCTCTGGCGGGTCCTCGTAGGGTCGAAACCAGATCTGCGCCCGACCATCGCCGGTGGTGGAGTGGTAGAAGTCGTACTTACTGCCCTTCTTGACGTAGGGGTCGTCGAACTCCGAGAACCGGAACCGGGTCTCCCGCCAGGTGCCGTCCTCCTGCTCGACCACCGGCCAGCGCATCCCCCGGGTCTTGACGTACTCGTCATAGGGCGCGAGGTCCTTGTGCTTGAGCCGAGAGAACCCACGGTACTCCTCAAACAGCGCCCGGTCGACGTTGACGTCGTAGTATCGCCGCCACTGCCAGATCGGCACCTCTACGCCGCTCTCATCGGTGACTGCGAACAGGAAGCGGCCGTCCTTGTCCTTCATGCCAGCGTAGCCACGGTCGAACAGGGCACGGGCCGCTGCGATGATCTGCCAGGTGTCGTCCCGGGCATCCCCGGGGGGCTCGACCATCTTGAACCACTGCTGGGTGCGACGCTCAGAGTTGCCGAACATCCCGTTCTTCTCGACCCACATCGCGCTCGGGAGCACGAGATCGGCATCGACAGTGGTGGCGGTCGGGTAGACGTCGGAGACGATGAGGAACTTGTCGGGATCTCGGACCCCCGGGGTGAACAGACGGTCGCGGTTGGGCAGGGTCTGGCCGGGGTTGGTGACCTGCACCCAGATGGTGTGGATGTCGCCACCATCGGCTTTGGGCTTGCCCCACTGCTCCCACATCTTGACGGTGTGGTAGCCAGGCTTTGCCGCGATTCGACCCTCTGGGACGTTCCACAGCGCCTCGCTCTGCTGGCGGTGCGCCTTGTTGGCGACCAGGCGACCGCCGGGCAGGGTGTGGGAGAGGGTGCCGACCTCTCGGGCGGTTCCACAGGCGGAGGGCTGGCCGGTGAGGCTGGTGGGCGCATCGCCGGGGGTGCCGAAGTGGCCGGAGAGCAGGTGGATGCCATGCAGCAGGGTGTTCATCGCGGTGCCGCGGGTGTGCTGGTTGACCCCCATGCACCACAGCGAGGTGATCTTGAGGTCCCGACGACCGAACAGGTCCGCCAGCATCCGGATCTTCGCCGCAGGAACCCCGGATATCTCCTCGACCCGCTCCGGGGTGTACTCGGCGATGGCGGTCTTGTATGCCTCGAAGGTCATCTCCTCGCCCTTCAGCGTGCCGGGATCGGTGTCCTTTCGAAACGAGCAGTGCTTCTCAATAAACTCGGCGTCGTAGCTGCCGTTCTTGATGAGGAGGTGGGCGATTCCGTTGGCGATGGCGAGGTCGGACTGGGGGGTGAACTCCAGGTACTCCTGGCAGTGGGCGGTGGTGCGGGTGCGGCGGGTGCCGATGTCAATGAGCAGCACCTCCTCGCCCCGGCTGCGGCGGTCGATGACCCGGGAGAACAGCACCGGGTGCATCTCAGCAGGGTTGTTGCCCCACATGATCAGCACGTCGCAGGCGTCGAGGTCGTCGTAGCAGCCCGCCGGCTCGTCCACCCCATAGGTCGCGACAAACCCGGTGACCGCGCTGGCCATGCACAGCCGGGCGTTGGGGTCGATGTGGTTGTTGGACAGCCCGCCCTTCATGAACTTCTGGGCGGCATAGCCCTCGGGGATGGTCCACTGACCGCTGCCGTAGAATGCGAAGCCAGACGGGTCCAGCTCCACCCGGTCGGCGATGACCGAGATGGCCTCCTCCCAGCTCACCGGGACCAGCTCGCCGTTCTTGCGCAGCAGCGGGGTCCGAAGTCGATCCTCGCCGTACAGCGCGAGGCCGACGTGGTAGCCCTTCACACACAGCAGGCCCTTGTTGACCTCTGCCTGCTGATCACCGGCGATGGCGACCACACGGCCGCTCTTCACGCCGACCTGGACATGGCAGCCGGTGCCGCAGAACCGGCAGGGGGCTTTGTCCCAGCGCACGCCGTCGCCAGTCCGGCGGGCCTGCTCTTCGCTCTGTCCGCGGGCGACTCCAGAGGCCGCTGCGGTTGCTGCGGCCATCGCGCTCAACTTGAGGAAGGTTCGTCGATCGGTGCTCATGGCGTGCTCTCTGCATCGCAGGGTTCTTGGAGATCGCGGGGTTCTTGAAGATCGGAGAAGTCGGCGAAGACCAGCTCGGCGGCCAGCACGCCCGACAGCCCGGCGGTCCAGCACCACAGCGCCTTGTCCTCGTCGCGGTCGCGAGACTCCAAGACGACGGGGAGGCGATGGCCGTGCACATCACCGAGGGTGATCCGGGGCTCTGCGGACAGGGCGGAGAGGATCGCTTGACGCCGGTCATTGCTGCCGGTGAGGGTGAGGACCGCGCTGAGAACAGGCATCAGGTCACCTTTGCCGGTGTGTCGGCGTGCATGCGCTCGGTGAAGACCGCGATGGCGATCTTGATGCCGAGGGTGAAGATCATCATGCCCAGCGCCCAGATCCCGGCGACGACCCGCCACTCCAGCTCATTGGGCATGTACTCGATGATCTCGTGGAGGGTGCTCGGGATGAAGCCAGGCACAACCAGGCCCATGCCCTTCTCGATCCAGACGCCGATGAAGGTCAGCACACAGGCAATGTCGATGCGCCACAGGTGCGCTCGGGTCCGGCTGACCATCAACAGCACGGCGGCGGAGACGTTGAAGACGAGCGCCGTCCAGATCCAGGGGACCAGGGCGTTGTGTCCGTGGAGTCCGAAGAACAGGTACTGCGCCGAGGCGGTGTGCGAGCCGCCGGTGTAGAACTCGGTGAACACCTCGGAGCCCACCAAAAACAGGTTGATCAGCACAGTGACCCGGAGGATCTTCACCAGGGTCCACATCGGGGCCATGGAGAATTCGACCCCGCCCACCTTTCGGATGACCTGCAGCGCCAGGATGATGAACGCCGGACCGGAGACAAACGCCGAGACCAGGAACCGGGGGGCGAGCAGCGCGGTGTTCCAGAACGGCCGCCCGCCCAGTCCGCTGAACAGGAACGCGGTCACCGTGTGGATCGACACTGCCCAGGCGATGGAGAGGAAGACGAATGGCAGATACCAGCGCTTGTCGGGTGCTCGACCCAGGTAGCGCATGTACATCAGGTAGCCGCAGATGTGCAGGTTCAACAGCAGGTATCCAGCGAGGACCACCACATCCCAGGTCAACATGCTGACCGGCCAGTTGAACCGCCCGATGAACGGCATCATGTGCCACGCCCGGTCGGGTCGGCCGATGTCGACGTTGACAAAGCCCAGCGCCATCACGATCGCGGCCACCGCGAGGATCTCGCCGATGATCACGATGTCGTGCATCTTCTGGTCGTCGTAGACGTAGGCGGGGATCACCATCATCACCGCCCCTGCAGCCAGTCCAACGGTGAACGCAAAGTTGGCGATGTAGATGCCCCAGGAGACATGGTCAGACATCGCGGTGACGCCCATGCCGTTGATCAGCTGGTGCGTCCAGCCGCTGACGCCGACCAGGAAGATCGCGGTCAGCGCGGTCATCCAGGTGTAGAACTGCCAGCCGCCGTCAGTGGCGACACCAGCGGCCCGCCAGAGGAAGGCGGGGTAGGATTTTAGAGGGGCTGCGTGCTGTGAGTTGCTCACGATGCGTCCCTATTCATCGAAGAAGTAGAAGAACCGGGGCTGCGTGCCGAGGTCTTCTTTGAGGATGAACACGCGCTTGTTTTCCAGCACCCAGCGGATCTCGGACTTCGGATCCAGCAGGTTGCCGAACACCCGCGCCCCGGTCGGGCAGGCCTCCAGGCAGGCTGGCTGGAGCCCCTTGCGAGTGCGGTGGAGGCAAAAGGTGCACTTCTCCATCACGCCCTGGGGGCGGATGCGGTTGGAGAGGTAGGCCTGGTCGGGGTTGATCTCCTCGGCCGGGACCTCAGGCTTGCTCCAGTTGAACCGTCGGGCGTGGTACGGACACGCCGCCTCACAGTACCGACAGCCGATGCACCAGTTGTAGTCGACGACCACGATGCCGTCGGGCTCCTTCCAGGTGGCCTCGATCGGGCAGACCGTCACACAGGGCGCGTTGTCGCACTGGTGGCACTGCACCGGCATGTAGTAGCGGTCCTTCTGGGGGACCGCGTGGTCGTAGTCGCTGGTCGAGAACGCCAGATCGACGGTGCCCTTCTTGATCTCCAGCACCTTGATGTAGCTGTTGTTCGTCGCCCGGTCGTGGTTGTTCTCCTTGTGGCAGGCCTGCGCACAGCGCCGACAGCCGTTGCAGACGGAGAGGTTCAGGGCGTAGCCAAACTGGACATCGGGGATCGGGCGAGTGTCCTCGATGGTGACCACCACACCGTACTCTTCGAAGGTCTGATCCTCCAGGCGACCGAGCACCAGCTCCATCTCATCCCGAGACAGCTCCTTGTAGTGCTTCTGCAGGAAGCTATCGATGTCGATGTCGTCGGTCAGCTCGGTCAGCGGTGCGATTGCACGGGCAAAGGCGGTCGCGCCCAGGGTCGCGCCGAGGGTCTTGATCGCCGCACGGCGGGAGACGGGTTCCATCAATGATCTCCGGTATGGAAGAAGCGATCGGCTGGGTAGTGGACGGGCATGCCGCCCTGATAGGCGGGCTGGTGAGCGCCGTGGCAGTCCAGGCAGTGGTTCCGGGTGCGCGGGCCCTGGCGGAGGTCCCAGTACCCGGACATGCCGCCGTGAGAGCCGGCCTTGTAGTCCCGGGTCTGCGGTCCGTGGCACTGCGCGCAGAGGGTCATCGCCTCGGTCATCGCCAGGGGGGTCCCGTCGGCGAGGTGCAGCTGGCTGCGGTCGGCGTCGTCGTGACATGCCGCACAGCTGACGTCGCCGTGGGCCATCGGCATCGCACCGTGGAAGTCCTCGGGGTTGTCGAGGTCGACGACGATCGGGTCTGCATCCGGGCCGTGGCAGGTCTGACAGGCAACCCCGATGGGAGTGCCGTTGATGTCGACCAGCGAGGTGTCCGCCACACCGAGGGTCTTCGGCTGGTGGATCGTGACCGGGTGGAGGGTGTCCGAGGTGATCGGCGAGGCGAATTCCCGATCAGGATCGGAGAAGCCGCGATCACAGGCGGTCAGGAGCAGTAGCAGCAGGGGAACAGACATCACCCGGCCCTTTTGCAAAGGCCATGCCCGGAACCAGGACTGGTAGAAGGTGGTCTCTCGGAGACTAAATCGAGTCCGTTACCTACTGAGGTGGCATCTTCCTCAGCATCCTGAGTGAAAAGACACACCATCCCGTCCAGAGCACCGCCAGCAGCACCCCGCACACCGCCGCGATCCCGGCCTGCTGTGGCAGCAGGATCGCAGCACACATGCCTGACAGCACGGTGAGGACGAGACCCCGAAGCATTGCGGGGAGCGGGATCGGCCACAGGCTGATCAGCAGCGGACCGAGCACGATGAAGTGCAGCCCAGCGACCGCGACGCCGTGGCTCAGGGGACCAGCCCGCTGCCAACGACACAAAGCCCGCCCGCAGCCACCGCCCAGGCCAGCCGGAGGTCGAGGGACTGTCGGGCCTGGAGGGCGACCACCCCTACGCCCACCCCGACCACCAGAAGTCCCACCGACAGCGCCGGACTCTCCACCGCACCCATCGACAGCGCCCCGGCGACCACCGCGATCAGCCACGCCAGCCCAGAGAGGCTCCGAGCACCGATGCGCTGCAGCGCGGTGGGCAGCAGCGCGCCGAGCGCCAGGCCCCCACCCAGACCGTGCCCGTCAGGCTCAGCAGCGCGAGCCACACCAACATCTGTTGCGTGTTCAAACCCCGCATCCCCGATACATGTCTGTCATGCTGATCCCTCAGACCGCTGAGTATGCCTTCCGCGCCATGAGCTGCCTGGCCAGTCGCTACACAGACCTCGCCATCCGCTCCAGGGATCTCTCCAAGCAGGCCAACATCCCGCCGTTCTACCTCTCCAAGATCATGCGTCGGCTGGTCGTCGCCGGGCTGGTGACCTCGCAGCGGGGCCACGGCGGAGGCTTCCAGCTGGCGAAGCCCCCTGGGCAGATCCGCTTCCTCGACATCCTCGAAGCCGTCGACTACCACGCCGAGCTGGGTCGATGTGCGTTCGGCATCGGTCGGTGCAACCCTGAGAACCCCTGCCCGCTGCACGACTCCTGGAGCACGCTGCAGGGCAGCTTCCTGCACTGGGCGAGCACCAACCGCCTCGACACCCTCGCAGACAATTCGTACCGAATCCCGCAGGCTCACGACAAGCTGGAGTAGACCGCGCTGAGAGTCTCCACCAGATCGTCAGGCCGGGGGAGGATGCTCCAGCCGCCGGTCCCGAGCATCTGCGGCAGGTAGTCCCGGGCACGCACGTCGATGGCGAGGGCGTGGGTGTGGATGCGCTGCTGCCGGGCCTCCCGGATCGCCTGCCGGACGTCTGCCACCCCGTACCGTCCCTCGTAGCGGTCGTAGTCGGTGGGCTTGCCATCAGAGACCAGCAGCAGGAGCCGATCCTTCGCGGAGACCCGGGCCAGACCGGCGGCCGCGTGACGGATGGCCGGTCCGATCCGGGTGTAGCCCTGCGGCGCGAGTCCCCCCAGCCGACCGCGTCCGACCGACCACGGCTCGTGCCAGTCCCGGATGCACCACACCCGGACCTGGTTGCGGGTCTGAGAGGCGAAGCCGAGGACCTGGAGCCGATCTCCCAGCCGATCCGCGACCTCCCCCAGCACCAGGACGGCCTCTCGGGCAACGTCCAGCACCCGCCGGTTGTTGATCCAGGCGTCTGAAGACAGGGACAGGTCCAGCAGCACGGTGGTCGCAATGTCCCGCTGTGCCCGACGCTGCCGGATGTACAGCCGCCGCGAGGGCTGCCGGCCCGCCGCCAGCGCAGCTCGGGCGTCCACCACCGCATCGACGTCGACATCCTCTCCCGAGCGCTGGCGGTGCGCGGGTCGCAGGCGGCTGCGGCGGGCGAGCAGGCGGCGGTGGAGGGTCTCGATGAGCCGACGGTGGGTGCGCAGGGCGGCCCGGGACCAGCTGGGATCCCCTGGCGGCAGCCCGGCGGGGTAGACGCTGCACCAGCCGGGCCGGTATCTCCGACGCCGGAAGTCCCACTCGTCGTACCGCAGCGCCGTCTCTCCCGGCTCAATGCGCGAGATGTCCGGCACTGAGGCACCCATGGAGATGTCTGCCCGGTACACCGAGTGCGCCTGAGGACCGCCCCGGATGAGGTGGGAGAGATCCAGCTCGGAGAGCGCCTCCATGTGCTCGCTGAGATCGTCGCCGCCGTCGAGCTGACGCAGGGTTCCGGCGAACTCTTCGAGGGTCTCGACCTTCTCGAAGGTGTGCGTCGGCAGCTCGGTGACCCGGTCGGGATCCCGGTGGACGATGGTGAGGTCCTCGACCGGTGGCGCCTCTTCCTCGGTGCCACCAGAGGACGGCGGAGCGGCGTCGGCATCGGCGTCAGAAGCCTCACTGACCTCCACCGGGATCAGCGCCCCCCACAGCAGCGGCGGCGGACAGGACGCCGCGCCCTCCACGACCTCATCGAGGGGCTCGCCGCGCAGGGCTGCGTGGACGAGTCGCTGTGCAGGGTGCTCGGCAGCCGGATGCGCGGCGAGCAGGATCGGCAGGACCTCATCCAGCGCAGTCGCATAGCCAGGAAGCTCCTCCCGAAGCAGGGCGATCGCCTCCCGACCGACCCGCAGCCCGGCGAGAAAGCGGGCATCGGGATCGGCGGGGACTTTGGGGGAGAGGCGGCAGATGGTCGCCCCGGTCGCCACCCGGAGCAGGTAGAGACCGGCGTTGGCCTCCGGGTCGTCCAGCAGGTCGATCCACGGCGGCAGCAGGAGGTCCCGCCCCCGGATGCCGCCATGGGTTCGAGCGGTGAGGATGCGGACCGGGCGCCCGGCGAGCACCGAGCCCACGATGCGCAGCCGTCCCTCAACCGTAGCAAGCTGCGCGGCCCGGTCTGCGTCAAACGCGGGTGCTTGAGTCGGGGTGACCGCCCGCCACAGGGAGCGCAGCGCCTTGAAGATGCCCAGCTCCCAGTCCAGCTCCAGGCTTGGTCTGCCCACTACAGCACCAGCCGAACGACGTCCATCAGCCCGGCGATCAGCTCCGAGTCGTCGGTCAGCGGCTCGATGATGCCCGCCTGACAGGCCGCCCGAGGTGACATGCCGACACCGATCAGCCGGGCAGCCCCGACCAGCAGTCTCGTCGAGGGCTTCTCCGCCAGTCCCAGCTCCTCCAGGCCGCGCAGCTTGCCGACCAGCGCGACCAGCAGCCGGGCAGTGCGGGTGTCGATTCCGGTCTCCCCGATGAGGATCTCGGTCTCGACGTCTGCGGACGGGTAGTCAAACGACAGCCCGAGGAACCGCTGCCGTGTGGAGGGCTTCAGCTCCTTGAGCGACCCCTGGTAGCCAGGGTTGAAGCTGACCACCAGCATGAAGTCCGGCCCAGCGGTCAGCACCTCGTCGGTGCGGTCGATGTACAGCTGTCGGCGGTGATCGGTCAGCGGGTGGAGCACAACGACCACATCGCTGCGGGCCTCAGCGATCTCGTCGATGTACAGGATCGCGCCCCGCCGGACCGCCCGGGTGACCGGACCGTCCTGCCAGACCGTCTCGCCACCCTGGATGAGGTAGCGCCCCAGCAGATCGACCGCCGAGGTGTCGTCGTTGGCCGCCACCGTGACCAGCTCTCGCCCCAGCCGCGCGGCCATGTGCTCGACATACCGGGACTTCCCGCAGCCGGTCGGCCCCTTGAGCAGGAGCGGCAGATGGCAACCCCAGGCACGCTCAAACAGGGCGATCTCATCGCCGACCGGCCGGTACCAGGGCAGCTCTGTGCGTGGGGGGGCTGTGCGTGGGGTGTTCATCTACTTCGCGCTCTGCTGAAGGGCGGGGTCTGAGCGGACCTTCTGGCGGAACACCGCGCCGTATTGGATGAAGTTCCAGGTGAACAGCCCGATGCCTACAGTGAACAGGGTCGCAGCGAGGACGAGCCCGAGGAAGTGGACCGCGACGGCGTCCTGGACGTCGAGGAAGTCCATGCCGACTCGCCGCTCCAGGTAGACCTGGGTGATCCCAGCAACTGCGAACGCACCGGTCATCGCAACCATGCCGATGTTCGACAGCCAGAACGCCCACTCAGAGGCCCAGCCAGCGAACAGCTTCTTGCCGGTCATCTCCGGCAGGACGTAGGAGATCATCGCGAAGATGAGCATCGCATAGGCCCCCCAGAACGCCAGGTGTGCGTGCATCGCGGTGACCAGGGTGCCGTGAGTCCAGATGTTGACCTGCGGGAGGGTGTGGGCGAAGCCGAGGAAGCCAGCACCGACAAACGACATGATGCCGCAGCCCACGCTCCAGTACAGCGCGATGCGGTTCTCGTGCTTTCGACCACCCCGTCGGGCCATGGTCACGCAGTACAGGGCCATGCCGAGGAACGCCAGCGGCTCCAGAGCGGAGAACAGCCCGCCGACCATCAGCCAGTACTCCGGCGCGCCGATCCAGTAGTAGTGGTGGCCAGTGCCGAGGATTCCGGAGAGGAAGGTGAGGCCGACGATGACATACAGCCACTTCTCGACCACCTCGCGGTCCACGCCAGACAGCTTGATGAGCAGGTACGCCAGGATCGCGCCCATCACCAGCTCCCAGACCCCCTCGACCCACAGGTGGACGACCCACCAGCGGAAGTAGGAGTCGATCACCTGGGAGTCGAAGGTGATCATGCCCGGCAGGTACAGCAGGGCAGCAGCGACGAGGCCCGCGAGCAGGGTCACAGAGGTGGTGGTGAACCGCTTGCCCTTAAACAGCGTCATGCCGATGTTCAGCAGGAACGACAGGACGTTGATCACCACGAGGTAGTCCAGCGGTCGGGGAATCTCCAGGAACTTCCGACCCTCCCACCAGTTGAAGTGAAAGCCGATGACCGCAGTCACAGCGACGATCACCAGGCTCGCCCACTGCACCCACGCCAGCGGCAGGCTCCACAGCTCAGTCTCGGCTTCGTCGGGGATGATGTAGTAGGCGCTGCCCATGAAGCCGCAGAGCATCCAGACCACCAGGAGGTTGGTGTGGGTCGCGCGGGCAACGTTGAACGGGATGATGTCGTGCAGCACGTCGTAGCCCATGTGGGCAAAGCCCATGATGAAGCCGTAGACGATCTGGAGGGACAGCAAGAGCAAACAGGTGGCAAAAAAGGTCCAGGCTACGCGCCAGGACTTGTACTTGAGCATCACGGACTCCTACAGGGCGAGCAGCCAGGGGACGAGGGCGTCGAGATCGGCATCGGAGATGTTGAGGTCGGGCATCGCGGTGCCCGGCTTGATGGACTGCGGATCCGCCAGCCACGCTCGAAGCTCGTCGGCGCCGTAGCGGTCTCCCACCCCATCCAGCGCCGGTCCGACGTTGCCGCCGGTGCCGCCGATGCTGTGGCAGGACACGCAGATGGTGGAGACGAGAGCCGGTGCCGTCGAGAGGTCGACAGCCGTAGCACTCATGACAACCGGGGCCGGGGCCATGTCCGGCTCTCTTGGGAAGCCGTTGGTGTCGATCTCGCCGACCCACTTGAGGAACGCGATGACGTCGCTGATCTCGTCAGCGGTGAAGTCGTACTGCACCATCTTGCGGCGACCAGGGTACATCGCCTGCGGATCGGCGAGGAAGGTCGCCAACCACACTTCACCCCGGCGCACATAGGACCGGGTCAGCTCCGGCGCGTAGTAGGCGCCCTCGCCGAGGAGAGTGTGGCAGCCCATGCAATTATTGGCCTCCCAGATTTCCTTTCCGCGGATGACCGACTCGGTCAGGTTCTCCTCGTGGGAGCGCTCGGGGACCTGACGCAGCGTGTCTACGGTCAGCCAGAGGAAGACCCCAGAGAAGCCAAGCGTCGCCCCGAGGAAGAAGACTCGGGCTTGAGATTTCGAGAGCATCTCTTTCCCTCCTTACTGGATTAATAGATGTTTTTATCTGTTAAAACGGAACAAGAACGACCATCACAGACCCCGGAGCGCAGCCAGCAGCGGCTCAGGCGACTGCCGGAGTCCCTCCAGCCGGATGACCGGCGTGCCCCTTGAGTCGAGCAGGGTGATGATCGAGGAGTGGTGAAGCTCGCCGCCATCGATGGCCTGGTACGAGATACCCAGCACCGCGGCGATGTCTCGGACGTGCTCCGGTGCCGGGGCGGTCAGTCGCCAGCGGTCGGTGTCCAGGCCATGCTGGTCGATGACCGACGCGAGCTGTGCGGGGGTGTCCGCCACAGGATCGAGGCTGACGAGCAGCACCCGGAGATTCGCCCGCTCTGCATCCGTCAGCGCCTCTTCCAGCGACTTGATGTCGCTGATGAGCATCGGGCAGGCGGAGGGGCAGGAGGCGTAGAACATCGAGATGAGCACCGGCTGGCCGGCGAACACCGACAGCGGGACCGCGTCGCCGTGCTGATCGATGAGCGGGGTGTCGAGGTGGTACAGCGAGTCGCCGGGGAGCGCCTCAAGCGCGGTGACTTCAGCGGGCTCAGCAGGCTCAGGTGCGCCCGAGCAGCCGACGAGCCAGGTGGTACAGATCAGAGTGAGTAAGCGCACCGGAACCCCAGGTTTTCTGTGGTGAACGAAGCATCAAGTGAGCTGCGCATCGCGAAGCGCATGAACGAGGCGTAGTCCTGGACATCCCGGGCCGACAGGGCACCAGCCCCGCAGAAGCGAAGGTTCTCGCCGTCTCCAGACTCCCGGACATCCGCCGAGATCAGCTGGCTGTTGAAGTCCAGCGTCCACTCCCAGATCAGGCCGTGCAGGTCGTGCAGTCCCCAGAAGTTAGCAGTCCCCTCCCCGACCGGTCGCAGCCGCTCGCCAGGACCAGCGCCGTACCACGCCAGGATCGCGGCGAGAGTCTCAGGATCCTCACGACCACCGTGGGATGTTGTGGCGGTGGCGTCGGCGACGTACTCCCACTGATAGACCCCCGGCAGATCACCACCAGCGGCCTGGCAGTAAGCCCGCGCGGCGAACCAGCTCACGCCGGTGACCGGGTGGTCGGGATGCAGCACCCCGAAGTCCGCCGGACCGCGCCAGGACGACAGGTAGCCAGCATCGGCGAAGACCGCTGGAGGTGCCCCCCTCGCCCATGTCGGATTTGACCTGACAAACGCCATGAATTCCGCGTTGGTCACCGGTGTGGTGTCCATGGAGAACGCCGCGACCGAGACAACCTCCTGGCCTTCCCCAGGCGGGTAGAACGGCGCATGCTGCCCTTGAGCAATGGCGACTCGCTCCGCTGCACCGGAGAGGGCGATCAGGAGGAAAGAGAGCATCAGTGAGCCGCGCCCGGAGGCCGCTCAGTCCCAGCGCGCACGGCAGCAACCTGCTCTGCGGTGACGGTGGTGCCGTTGTTGTCCCAGCTTCCGTAGACGAAGGTGAGGATGTTGGCGACCTCGTCGTCGTTGAGCTGACTCATCGGCGGCATGACCGAGCTGTACGCCTCACCGTTGACCGTCACCGGACCGGTCAGGCCGTTGACCACCACTTCAATGGCGCGGTCGACGTCGGCGTTGAGGAAGTCCGAGCCAGCCAGCGGCGGGAAGACTCCCTTGAGTCCAGCGCCGTCGGGCTGGTGGCAGGTCGAGCAGGTGCCAGCGAACAGGCTCTCACCAGCAGCGATCTGAGCCTCTCGGCTGAGCACACCACCCGCGAGCTGCTCGGCGGCCTGGGCGACGGCCCCGGTGGGCTCGGCCTTGTCGGCCAGGTAGACGCTGGAGACTTCCTTGCCCGAGTAGATCGCCAGGTCGTCATCGCCCTCGACCTTCATCATGCCCAGCGCGCCCTTGTTGAACGCCCGGAAGATGCTGTGGTCGACCAGGATGTAGGTCCCCGGTGCCTCGACGTAGTACTCCACGACGGCCGCGCCGCCGGAGGGGATGAGCGTGGTCTGAACGTTCTCCTGGTAGTTCGAGCCGCCCTCGGTGTAGACCCTGTCGAAGATCTCGCCGATGACATGGAAGCTGCTGACGAGGTTCGGGCCGCCGTTGCCGACGTAGAGCCGGACCGTCTCACCGACGTTGGCGACCAGGGCATTGTCGCCAACCAGCGATCCCTCAGAGCCGTTGAACAGCACGTAGGTCGCGTTCTCCTCGATGGCCTTCTGCATGTCGAAGGGTTGAAGTCCCTTCTCGCGGTATTTTCCGACCGTGTAGAAGTCGCCCTGCATGACGTAGTACTCGCGGTCGACCGGGGGCAGCCCTTCTGGCGGCTCGACGAGGATGAGCCCGTACATGCCGTTGGCGATGTGCATGCCGACCGGCGCGGTGGCGCAGTGGTAGACGAACAGGCCCGGGTTGAGCGCCTTGAAGGTGAACTGAGACTCATGCCCCGGCGCGGTGAAGCTGCTGGCCGCGCCGCCGCCCGGTCCGGTGACCGCGTGCAGGTCAATGTTGTGGGGCATCTTGGAGTCGGGGTGGTTCTGGAGATGGAACTCCACGGTGTCGCCCTGACGAATCCGGATGAACTTCCCGGGCACGTCGCCGCCGAACGTCCAGAAGGTGTAGTCGACGCCGTCGGAGATCGGCATCACCTTCTCGACGACCTCCAGCTCCACGATCACCTTCGCTGGCTCGGTGCGGCCGGTGGGCGGCGGGACCACGGGGGCGCTGGTGATCACTGCGTTTATCGGCTCACCCTGCGGGGGGCCGAAGTCGCCGGCCCTTGAGCCGCCGATCTCAGGGCTCTCAGGGGGCAGAGTGGTTGTGGGCTGCTGTGAAGGGGTGTCGCACCCGGTCAGAGTCAGCGCGAGGAGGATGGGGAGGGTCATCATCGCTGTGCTCCTTGTCGATCTTAATAGATATAAAGGTCTATTAAACCTATAAGTGATCACCCCCGCCGCGGTCAACCGGTATCCTCACCGCCATGCTCCTCCTCCTCCTGACCTGCGCCGCCACCCCACCCGTTCCCGAGCGCATCGCAGCCGCTGCAGTCACCGAGTCCTGTCAGCTGTGCATCTTCCAGCGAGACGGAGCGCTCTCCGACATCCTCAAGCGGCTGATCTGGGAGGTCCCGGTCGAGGACATCGAGTTCGGCCACTGCTTCGCCTGTGTGCGCTGCCCGGGAGAAGACGGCCTCTCCGACTGCCGCGGCTTCTCCCCCGTCGACCTCGACGCCGCCGAGTACCCACCCCAGCCCGGGCACCTCTACCTCGACGACACCGATCCCTGGACCCGGGTGGACTGCCGACCGCTGCTGCCGGGACAGGCTGAGCGACTGTGGTCCTACGCCCTGAGCTACGACGACGAGCATCCCTACCAGGTCATCAACAAGAAGGGCGGTCGGAGCTGCCTGGGCTTCTGCGCGGATGTTGCTGCTGCTGCCGGAATGTCGCCGAGGCAGCGGGCGGGTGACCTCACCGTGCCTGGTGCGATGCGGTTTCCGGATGCGACCTTCAGCCTTGATGCGCCCAATGAGATGACTGCTGCGGAGCTGACTGATGCGCTGGTCAAAGGGCGTTGAGGTTTGGCGGACCTTGCGTTGGTGGTGATTCCGACATCGTCTCCCTCCATCGACCGCTGCACTCACTATCGGCGGACGGTCTCATCGGTGCTGTGTGCCTTACCAGCCGGCTTGAAGCCCACTTCCACGGGAGGACGGTGAGCATGGCAGCCTGAAAACAAGGGTGGGATCCCGGCCGGCTGCTGCCCACTCCTCTGTGGCGAGGGTGTCGTCACAGCGCCTCAGATTGCGCCCCCGGGGAGGAGATCCGGAGCGCCTTTCCGGAGCCGTTGCTGGGCCAGGCGTCCGTGAACACCGCAGCCTTATGACACCGCAGGCAGCGCCGGGTGAGCGGGCTCGGGATTCGCTTGAGCAGCGCCCAGTCGCCAGGACAGCGTGCGCGTTTACAGGGCAGCGGAGCGTGGGCGAAGCGGGCGCGGAGGTGGAGGCTGATCTTCTTGGCGAGGTCATGAAGCTCCGGCGCCGGCAGCCCCTGGTGGACCCGCTCCTCCTGCTCGAACCAGCGCACCAGGGTGGTGCGGCCCTGCTGTCGGAGCCAGTTCACCAGCGCAGCCCGACGCGCTGGGTTGTAGGGGTCCGCCAGCAGCGCCTCCCAGCCCGGCGACTCTGCCAGCCCCGCCTCCGCCGCCAGCTCCAGAGAGCCCGCCGCGAGCGGGGTGCCCCAGGGCAGCTCGGAGCCGGTGTCCTCCTGCCAGGACCCATCGCGATAGCGCAGCCGAATCACCCGCCCGCGGCAGAAGGTGAACCGATCGCCCTCCTGGGGGGTGTACTCGAAGTCGAAGCAGCCGCCCTGGTTGAGCCCGTCCAGGAGGTAGAGAGCGCGCAGCTCGTCCTCCTCGGTGGGCGTCGCGATGAAGCCCTCCATCACAAACATCCCATCCATCTTGAAGTCTCCAGGCCCCGGTCGGGTCAGACTCCAGTCCGCCGGCACGCCGGTGGTCGTGGGGCAGGTGCAGAGGCGGAAGCCGTCGGTCACGTCACACATGCGCGCTCCATGGTGGTACCTGCAGACACGTCACGCCGCAGCCTCCTCAATGCCGTTGAGCACCAGCAACCGGGCCTCCTTCCGGACCATCTCGATCGGGGCCGCAGCGGGGTCTCGGCAGTGGTAGAGCAGCAGCCCTTCGACCCCCATCAGCAGCCCCCGCAGCCTCAGTGGGGGAACCGACCGCCCCACCGACAGCAGCGCGACCAGCCGATCCAGCGTCTGCTCTCGGACCGGTGAGAGCATCGAGCCCGGCCGAACCGCCTCGGTCTGGAGGTGGATCAGCAGCACTCCGGCATCGAGCTGGAAGTCGACGAGGGCCTCCACCGCCGCCAGGATCCGCTCCTGCGGCCCCGAGGTACGCTCCATGGCCGCGACCACCGCGTCGATGAGCGCGCCCATCCGGTGAATGTAGAGGTCGCACATCACCCCCTCGATGCTGGGGTAGTGAAGGTAGAACGTCCGCCGGGAGAGCGAAGCGGCGGCGAGGATGTGGCGCACGGTGCTGTCGCGAAGCCCGTGATCAGCCACCACCACCGCAGCCCCGGCGAGGATTCGCTCAGCAGTGGAGGGCGGTCGGTCAGCATCAGGCAAGGTCGATGTCATGGCTAATTCTCTCCAGTAAACACGTTGTTTATACGCTGAAAAGCATCCACGCTTGAGATCGGCGGTGACGGTTCGGGACCTGTGCGGTGTCTCAACCGCCAACCACCCCCCGGAGGCCCCATGCTTCTCTCCCTTTTCTTCGCCTGTAGCTCTCAGGTCCTCGACACCCACACCCGCACCCTGCCCGCTGAGGCGCTGACTGGACTGCGCTTTGACATCTCCGCTGGCGATGCGATCTTCATCGCCGAGGAAGGCGCAGACGCGATCACTGCAGAGGCGACCGTGGGCGCAATCGTCGGACCGGGCCACGAACCCTGCGACGTGATGGCCGCCTTCACCTTCGTGCTCGACGAGCGTGGCGACGAGGCGGTCCTGGAGGTCGGCTTTGAGGGTGCCGAGCACATGGGCGCCTGGGCAGACCTCGTGGTCACCGGCCCCCCGCACCTCATCCTGACCGGCGAAGACAGCAGCGGCGACCTGGAGATCGTGGACTTCGCCGGGCTGACGCTGACGGAGGGCTCCGGAGACACCAGCGTGTTCAACATCTCTGGCGATGTGGACATCGAGGACGACAGCGGCGACCTGTGGATCGACGGGGTCGGCGGTGACCTGATGGTGATCGATGGCTCCGGCGACCTCAACATCTACGCGGTGGCTGGAGACGTCTTTATTGAGGACGACAGCGGCGATATCCGGGTTGATGGTGTGGGTGGGGCGGTGTCGGTCATTGATGGTAGCGGCGATATCCGTGTTTCCAACGCGGGCTCTACGGACATCATCGAGGACGGCTCTGGCGACATCCGCCTGGACTGAGCCTCCCGGTCGCGTGACAATGGGGCCATGCTCCTCCTCTCACTCCTCGCTGCCTGCACCGCCTCCTCGGACGACACCACCGCGGCGGACACCACAGACACCCTCACCCCGCGAGACGACGGGGCGCCGCCGATCAGCCACTGGTCGGATGAGGGCCTCGCGGTGGATGGCTACGACACCGTCGCCTACTTCACCGACAGCGACGCCACCCTGGGCGATCCGGCCATCATCACCGAGTGGGGCGGAGCGGAGTGGCGGTTTGCCAGCGACTCGAACCGCGAGCTGTTCCTCGCCGACCCGACTGCCTATGCCCCGGCGTATGGCTCGTACTGCGCCTACGCCATGGCCGACGATCGCTTTGCGACCACCGATGCGACCGCCTGGGATGTCGTCGATGGTCGGCTGTTCCTCAACTACAGCGCCGAGGTCCGCGAGAAGTGGCTCAAGGCGCAGGCGGCTTACATCGTGGCGGCGGATGAGAACTGGGCGGCAAAGATCAGCGAGTAGGTTCTGCGCACCAGCGGACCGTGCTCCCCGAGAACTTCCCCCGAACCTGATCAACACAGCGCCCTTCCACCAGCAGCCACGGCCCGGCGGTGTGAGGCGCGCCCTTGCTCATGGCACACCGCCAACCTGTCGCGACCGGCTCCAGCGGCAGGACCTCCTGCTGACAGGACACCACCAGGACGCCAGGGGCGGGGCAGGGCTCGCTGTTGTGGTGGCAGGTCTCAGCGGTGGGAGACAGCGTCAGGGTCCGCGCGGTGTCGGTGCCGCTCCAGGTCCCCGCCCAGGCCGATGACCACTCGGTGACCTCTTCAGAGGTCCGCCCGTCCTGGTGGAGATCGTGGAAGCGATCGCTGCCGCTGTCGGTGACCGTCGCGGTGCCGTCTTCGGCGAGGCGGACCACAACGGTGGTGGCTCGCCGCTCGCTGGAGGCACCAAAGTCGTGGTGCATGTTCCACGCTGCGGTGGTCTGAAATGTCAAAAGAAGCACCAGCTCATCCCCCGGTAAGTCGGCTCACGGGCGACGATCTGTCCATCGCTCAGGAGAAGGTACTCCACAAACCGCTCCGCTGGCTCGCCGGCTTTGCTGTGGCGAAACAGGACCGGAGCGCCAAGCGGGATCTCCACCCCGGGCGGAACCCGCAGCGGCGTCTGCACCTCACCGGCTCCCTCGACGGAGATGTACCGCAGACCAGGGGGAAGCACCGGCAGCGGCAGGCGGTCCCAGCCCGGCTCTCCCGAGGCAATGTAGCCCCCACCCGCACAGGTCACGATGCCCGGATCCGAGCGCCGGACGACCTCCAGGGCGAAGAACGCCGCAGGCTTCAGGTTGAGGTCGGCGTAGTAGTCAAACAGGTGCGAGCAGAGGAAGCCTGAGCCTGCGGTGACCTCGGTGATCGCGGACTCGGTCGCGTTGAGGTGCACGCTGCCAGTGCCCCCGGCGTTGACCACGCTCAGCGACACCCCCACCGCCTCCAGCGCCGCCACCGTCGCCGCCCGGCTCGCCGCAGCCGCCGGGTATGCCCGCCGCTTGAGCAGTCGCTTGACCGGGTTGAGTGCGGGCTGAAACGGACTGGCATCGGGCAGCCCGGCGATGTGTCCCTCATAGGCCATCAGCCCGACGAGCCGAACCCCGTCGAGATCCGCAGCCGCTCGCGCCAGCGCCACCACATCCGCCGGGGAGCGCAGCGGACTGCGGCGGGCGCCGAGGTGGATCCGCCCGCCGAGGGGTCGGTAGGAGACATCCAGCTCCAGGATCGCCTCCAGGGTCACCCCGGCGGACCGACCGGCGGCGTCCATGGCGACGAGGTGTGCCCGGTCGTCAGCCATCAGGCGGATCGTCTTCCCGGCGGCGACCTGCTGCGCGGCGGACCGAAGCGCTGCGGACTGGAGGGTCGGGTAGGCCACCAGCAGGTCATCGAACCCCACCCCGGCCAGCGCCACCGCCTCCTCCACAGAGAAGCACATCAGCCCGGAACATGCTTCACCGAGCCCATCGAGGATCCGCCGCAGCAGCCCGACATGGCGAATCGACTTCGAGGCCACCCGGATCGGGATGCCGCCGGCACTCGCCACCAGGGCGTCGATGTTGGCTGTGACCGCGTCGAGGTCCACCAGGGCCACAGGCAGCCGCTCCCCCGTCAGCATCCGGCGCGCATCTTCCCAGTCCATGACGGAGAGTATGGCAGATGGCTGGTGGTAGTCTGAGGCGATGATTCTCTCTCTGCTCTCCGCCCTGGTGCTCGGCTGCACCGGCTCCACACCCAGCCCAGCCCCCGAAGTCGCCGCACCGCCCGTGACACCGACTCCCCCTGAGACACCGCCTCCCGCGCTCGAGGCCCGCTGCGGAGAGACACCCCCCGCAAACGACGCCCCCTGGACCGCCGCCACCCCCGCCGACTTCCTGCCCGGCTTCACCGACTACCCTTCCTGCCCGGTCGTCCTCGGGGACTTCAACGCGGACGGAGCCCAGGATGTCGCGGTGCTGGAGGCCAACACCATCGAGCGGCGGGCGCGGCTGCGGTTCGTCATGGCGGATGGCACCAGCATCGTGGCGGTCACCTGGCCGACGGTGCCGGCGGAGATGGGCAGCGGCGTGGTGCCCACCCTGGTCAACCCCAAGCCTGTCAGCAAGGATGTCGCGCGCGACAACATGAGCGACGATGCGCGCAAGGCCCTCGCCGGTCGAGATGCGGTGGAGACCTGCCATGCGGAGGGCGAGGCGCTTGAGACCGCGGACATCAGCGACCTCTGCTACTGCTCGAGCTTCTGGGTCATCGACGACGGTGTTGCAAAGGGCCACCTGGTCTGCGACTGAGCCTCTGAGGGTGCTGCAGGTGGCTTGTGGAACCTCCCGACGCTCTGAATTGTGCAGGATGGGGCACGAACCGCTTCGAATCCAGGGGGTTCAGCAATGCTGCCCTCTCCAAAGTCCGGCGCTCAGCGATTCCGCATGTGACTGGCGATGCGAAAGAAGGCGTCAAACAGCCCCTTAGCAACAGCCGCATCCATCACACCGTCCCGGGATCGCTCCTCCAGGGCCAGCCCCATGCAGCGCATCCAGGCTGCCGCGGCGTCATCGTCGACCGCAAACGGCATGTGGCGTCCCCGCAGTCGGGGGTGACCGTACTTCTCGACATAGGCCGGCGGACCACCGCTCCAGCCGAACAGGAACAGAGAGAACTTCTCCCGAGACTCTGTGAGGTCGGCCGGGTGCATCGCCCGGATCGTGGCGGCCTCTGGGAGGGTGTCCATCAGCACATAGAACCGATCCACCAGCTGTCGGATCCCGTCCTCGCCGCCCATTTGTTCGAATACCGTCTTCATCGCCACCCTATATCCATCAGTCGAACACCTCCGCCAGCGAGCGGTACCAGCCAGCCGTGCCCAACCCATAGATCAGGGCGCAAAGACGTACAGATCCGACAGGAGCGTCCCCCGCCCCTGCAGCCGCCCAGACCCCTCAGAGTCCCCACTGGACCACTTGACATCCCACACCAGCGTGCCATCCGCAGCAATCTCCCGAGTGCGCGCACCCGACCCATAGTTGTGCAGAGTGTTCCCGTTCTCCAGCCGGTGAGCCTCTCCAGCAGTGTTCCCAGCGATGCCCTGATCCTCGCCAAAGCTGAACACCTCCGTCAGTGTCTTCGCCTCATAGTCCAGGGCGTACTCCCGAACTGCGAGGGTATCCAGCGAGGGCGTGTAGTAGGGGTTGGACTCATGCATCTTCGTAGACAGCAGGAGGTTGCCCTCCGGGGTGAACGTGACCCCATGCTGGTAGTCGAAGGTCGTGCGCTCGTCAGCGAAGGTCCAGTCTGAGACCTGCCCCCAGCTGCTCAGGGTGTTCCCCTGGTTGTCCATGTGCAGCACCGTGTCCTTGACCTGTCCCGCTGAGGAGGGGAACGAGACGATGAACGTGTCGCTCTCCTCATGCCACCACCAGGAGTTGGAGTGGCAGGAGTTGCCGGTCTGGCCGAGCTGCTCGACCTCGAACTCGCTGCACTTCCAGAGGGTCTCGGTGGTGCCGTCGAGGTTCAGCTTGTCGAGCCACTCCTCGTTGTTGTTGATGATGTTGCCCCAGACCAGGCTGCCATCGGACAGCTCATCCCAGGCGTGGTGGAGGCCGGGGGTGGTGTAGGACTCCAGGATCTGCCCGTCGATCTTCATGCGATGGACCTGAGACTCTTCGCTGGAGCCCCAGGACCAGACCGTGCTCTCATCCCACATCAGGTCGTCGCCGTCGTAGGAGATGCGGGTCCAGATGGTCCAGTGCTCGCCCGGGGTCTTCATGGCCCACACCACCCGGGCCTGCCTGTCGAGGATGAGCTTCCAGTAGTCCCCACCCGTCCAGCCGCCCGAGGAGCCGTTGATGCTGGTGTAGAGGTACTTCCCGTCGGCCAGCCAGCGGTCCGGATCGCCAGAGACATACTCCGGGACGGGCATCCCAGAGGGGTGGTCCTCCGTCTCGGCTTCGGTGACATCCGAGGTGCCAGCACCGGTGGTGAGGCGGATCTCAACGTCGGTGTCGTAGGGGATGCCGAGGAGCAGCTCCTCCTGGGAGCCGGCGCTGAAAGTCCGGGCAGGGGTGGCCATCCAGACGCCGTCGTCGAAGCTGTACTCCACCGATCCCGTCGCCTCCGCTTCCTGCTCCCAGGTGACATAGATCAGCGAGCCGATGGTGTCGTGGGTCCGCCAGGTGAGGAACTCCTCCTCGACGGGCTGGTCGGAGTCGGAGGGATTGGTGTCGGTGGTGTCGGTGGTGTCCGGAGTGGAGTCTGAGGTATCGGACTCGACGACGAAGACCGGCTGGCAGGCAATGAAGAAGGCGATCATGGGGGGATGGTAGCAGTGGATGGCTGACAATCACCGCCCGATCAGCACAAAGCCCCGGGTCTTCCCGCCGTCGCCATCCGCCGTGTTCATCGCCGCCCACAGCGCCGCAGCCTCCACCCAGACCGGCGGGTACTTGTCGCTGGCGGTGTCGAGGAGCAGGAAGCGGTCGCTGTCAGGAGTGCGAGAGCGCGGCAGGGCGTGGGTCGGTCGGGAAGACCGGCGGGCTTGTCGCGCCGAGGGCGAAGAAGTCGACACGTTGGCTGAAGAAGACCAGCGCCATCCCGCCCTCAACTGGAAGGACGACCACTGCTCCATACGCAAGCCAGGTGTCATCGTCGCTGCGGGTGAGGGTGAGGGGGATGACCGCGGCGTCCCTGATGAAGCACGCACTGCCCTCCGCAGAGGCCCCCCAGACATCGGGGAGGCGCTGACTGATGTCGCCGAGGATCTCGCCGAGGTTCTCCACAAGCTCGACCACCCGGTAGCCGAATGCTGCATCGGAGAGGAACACCGAAAGCTCCGGGAGCACGATGGAGTAGCGACCGCTGTCTTCGTCGTCGGAGTCTTCGTCGGAGTCTTCGTCTGCATCAGCCAGGGGGAGTCCCGCGCAGCGAGCTGCTCGAAGGTGAGAAGACGGTTCACCGGGTCATGGTATCGCGACCACTTGAAGCCGCTCCTGCTGAGACACCAGCCCTCATGGGGACAAGGATGCCTGTTTTCCTTCCGCTAGAGGTTGGAGCACATGATGCCGCTGACGTCCGAGAGCATCCTCGAACAGGCGCGTGGGCATCGCACGTTCGAGGACCAGGCATGGGCCCGGCGCTGCAGGGTGCAGCGCGGCGCAGAGGCCCCGGTCCTGCGCCGACGATGATGACGAGGGCACGAATGGGGCACCCGTCATGTCGCCCCCTTCTGGCGGACTGTTTGTGTGAGAGGATGTCAGCGCGTAGCGGGGGGTTTGGGGGTGAAAACCCCGTCTCAGACAAAAGCGCACCAGTCGGGCCGGATACGGTCCGGCCCGGTGACTGGTGCCACGAATGGCGCTCTCGGCGTCGTCCAACGTGCACCCGGGCATGGCCATCAGAGACCTCAAGATCCGACGACGCGGCGAGGCGACCGTGGTCGCGTCAGGACTCGAGGAGACCCGTCAGTGACCGGTGTGGTGTGACCTGTCGCAACAAGCAGCAGCCCGATCATCCCACCCTCCAGCCGCATCAAACCCCAACCCGAGGCCGGCGTTCCCACCAGGCTCCGTCAAATGCGATGCACAGGGGATTGTGGGCGGCATCGGCATGCGTCATGGTGAGAACGTGACTCACCACCACCACCATCCCCGGGATCACCAATGTCCACACGCGCGCTCGCCCCGCTGCTGTCTGTCGTCCTCATCGCCTGCGAAGAGGAGGGCGACTCCACCTCCACCGACATCGCCACCCTCAGTGATCGGATCGCGGTCCTCGAGACCGGTCAGGAGGATGCGACCGCCGTGAATGCGGCGCTGCTGGAGGCCATCGCGGCGCTGGAAGACGACAACACAGCGCTGCACGCCGAGCTTGCGGCACTCAGCGGCGGGATCGACCTGACCGAGCTGGCAAACGACGTGACCCGCAACGCCGAGGACATCGCCACCCACGATGCACAATTCGCTGTGGTCGACGACGCCATCGCCGCCAACGTCACCGCCAGCGCCGCAGCGATCACCGACCTCACCGGTCGGCTCGATGCCGTCGAAGGAGACTACCTCACCAGCGCGGACCTCTCCAGCTATGCCACGACGTCTGCAGTCGATGCCGCCATCGCGGGGATCGACCACTCCAGCTACCTCACCAGCAGCGACATCAGCAGCTACGCCACCGAGTCCTGGGTCTCCTCACAGGGCTTCGCAGACGGCACCGATGTCTCCACAAACACCACCGACATCGCCGCCATCGCCGCAGACTACCTCACCAGCGGTGACCTCTCCGATGCAGCCTCCGCCAGCGACCTCTCCGCGCTGGAGAGCGACGTCGTCGCCATTGAGGCTGACTACCTCACCAGCAGCGATCTCTCCGGCTATGCCGCCGAGACCTGGGTGACCGCGCAGGGATTCGCCGCAGACACCGACGTCTCCGCGAACACCACTGACATCGCCACAAACACCACCGACATCGCCGACATCGCCACCGACTACCTCACCGGCGGTGACCTGAGCGGCATCGCCGACGAGTCCTGGGTGATCGCACAGGGCTTCGCGGCCGACGCCGATGTCTCTGCAAACACCACCGACATCGCTTCCATCGCGGCGAACTACCTCACCAGCGGCGACCTCTCCAGCTACGCCACCGTCGCCGAAGTCAGCACAGCCATCGCGGGGATCGACCACTCCAGCTACCTCACCAGCAGCGACATCAGCAGCTACGCCACCGAGTCCTGGGTCGCCTCACAGGGCTTCGCAGACGACGCCGATGTCTCCGCAAACACCACTGACATCGCTGGCGTCGCCTCAGACATCGCCGACATCGCCACCGACTACCTCACCGGAAGCGACCTCGCGAGCTACGCCACTGCCACCGACGTCAGCGCTGCCATCGCAGGGATCGACCACTCCAGCTACCTCACCAGCAGCGACATCAGCAGCCACGCCACCGAGTCCTGGGTGATCGCACAGGGCTTCGCGGACGACGCCGATGTCTCCGCAAACACCACCGACATCGCCACAAACACCGTCGACATCGCCGCCATCGCCACCGACTACCTCACCGGGAGCGACCTGAGCGGCTACGCCACCGAGTCCTGGGTGCTGGGCAAGGGCTACAGCACCGACACCGTCGATGCCCAGCTTGAGGCGCTGGCGACCTACCTCGCCGTCGACACCGGCACCGACGAGATCGTGCTCTCCGGGGCCAACCTGATCCTCCAGTCCGGCTCCGGGGCCACCAACGACAGCGGCTCGCTGCTGGGGCTGGGCAACCTCATCATCGGCTACGACACCGACGACGGCGGCGACACCAAGACCGGCAGCCACAACCTCATCATCGGCGACGACCACACCTACACAAAGTACGGCGGCCTCGTCGCTGGCGAGAACAACACGCTCACCGGCATCTACGGGGTGGTCGGCGGCTACAGCAACACCGTCAGTGGCTCCTATTCCACAGTCACGGGCGGGCGCTCCAACACCGCCAGCGGCATCTACTCCTCGGTCGGAGGCGGTCGGGACAACATCGCAAGTGGGTACTACACCGTGGTCAGCGGGGGGTACATCAACTCAGCGGTCGGGGTCTACAGCGTGGTCGGGGGTGGCTACATCAACACCGCACTCGGCGACTACTCCGCAGTCAGCGGGGGGCGGCTCAACACCGCAAGCGGCAGCTACTCCTCGGCAAGCGGCGGCTACGCCAACACCGCAACCGGCAACTACTCCTCCGTCTACGGGGACTCCTACCAGATCGCCACGACCACCTACAGCTACGCCCCCTGACGCCGACGCATCCCCGCGATCACCAGGAAGCCAGCCAGCAGCCCCATCGTGCCGGGGGTGCCGGTCGCACAGCCGCCGCAGCCCTCAGCGGGCGGGCCGTCGCACCACACCTCCGTCCAGGCGCTCGCTCCGTTTGTTGAGCAGGCGTAGGTGTAGTCGGTGTCGCTGAACTGCTCCTCGCACGGCGACAGACCGGAGTCGCTGCCGTCCTGGTAGGAGCCGCTGCAGGTGTCGCAGGTGGTGCCGTCCTGCTCCTTGCGGTCGACGGTGCAGTCCTCTCGGTAGAAGGGACCGGGGGAAACATCCGCGGAGGCGGTCAGGGTGAGCAGCAGGGTGATCATGGCCGCAGCATATCCTACCGAACCAGGGCGATCATGCCAGACGCCGCCGGGCAGCAGTCCGCGCAGGTTCCCGGGGCAAACTCCGCACCGAGGATGACCGGGTCCTCCGCAGGCGGGCTGGTTGGGGCGGTGTAGCGCCCGCAGTCAGTGATCGTGCCGACCGCCGCATCCCCACCCTCGATCTCATCGACGAACCACAGCACCGCGCAGGGATCGACCGACTCGCCCGACCACGTCATCGCGAATTCGACCGACTCCCCAGCAGAGAGCGCGCCGTCTGGAGCCGACAGCTCTCCACGGCACGTCGCACAGCCCAGCAGGATCAGCAGCATCAGTTGCCTCCGGTGGTCCGCTTCGCATGCTCGAAGTGTGCGGAGAGGAAGTGCTTCCAGAGGTTGATGCTGTAGCGGCTGGGGCGGATCTGGTAGTTGCGCGCCTCGGTTCGGACCTGAAGCTTGCTGCCGATCTGCATCAGCACCGCCTGGATCTCGCTGTAGTCGAGGGAGAAGGAGTCCTCGGGACGCATTGCATCGAAGGTCAGCCGGTTGTTGTAGACCGTCATGGTGCCCTCCCCGAGCACCTCCGGCTCGACAATCCCCCGATGCACCAGCTCCACCCGGGTCTGAGCGCCGACCAGCACCTCTCCATCATCCGCGAACCGCTCCGTGTCGGCGACCGGAAGCGCCCCGAAGTGGTCCAGGATCTGGTAGTAGACCAGATCGACTGTGGTCTGGGTGCCGTCGTGCTCGGCGTGCAGCCTGCAGGTCAGATCCACCCGCCACACCCCCTGACAGGCCGAGCAGCCAATGCGACTGTTGTCGACCAGGGTGACGGTCCCCAGGGCAAAGCAGGATGGGCAGGCCCACAGGAACTTCGGCAGCCCCCACGCCACCCGAAATCCCCAGGAGAACCGGGGCAGCGGCGTGGTGTTGGGATCCACTGCGACCTTTGCGACGAGATCGGCGGTGACCTCGGCGTCCGTGAAGCTGTCGTCGTAGATCTTCGTTGGCAGGAATTCGATGTGGATCGGGACCAGCCGGGGATAGCGCGCCCACCGGGGCCAGTGGAAGTGCGCGGTGGTCATCCGGCAGAACGACACCGTACAGCCCAGCCGCTTCGCCAGCCGACCGGTGGAGTCCTTGATCGGCTGCATGCGCCCGGTCCAAGACCGGTTGCCCTCAGGAAAGAGCAGGACGACCCCGCCATCAGAGATGCGATCCCCGATCTCCGTCATCGCCGCCCGATCCTTCATGCCCTTGGCGAACGAGATGACCGACAGCCACGGAATCAGCCTTCCGAGGAAGGGAACCCGGAGCATCTGGTCGGTGCCCACCCCATGCGTCCGACGCCGGGCCGCCCAGGAGACGAGCACGGGATCGAAGAAGGTGGTGTGGTTGGCGATGATCAGCACCCCACCCTTTCGGGGAACCCGTCGCCAGTGGTGCGCCCGAAGGCGGACCAGCGGGATAAACGAGACACCGAGCAGGGTAGTGGCGAACAGCCAGAAGAGCTGACGCAGCCGTCGGTTTGGTTCGGGCTGAGGCATCACGCGACCCTGCCACACTCCGGGTGTTCTCTCCAGAGAGTCTGCGGAGGGTGGATCGATGCGTGCAGGTTCGATGCTGATGATGACAGCGGTGGGCTGTGGGGACAAAGACGACGACGCGGCAAGCCCCGGCAGCGCGCCAGACACCAGCACGGTCGCATTCGTCGAGGTCAGCTCTCTGGGTAGCAGTTTTTTTGAACCATCTACTGCACACTGTTTGTATATGGTGTATACATAGTACACCCGAACCGTATGCAAAAAGAGGTGTGCAGTGGACATCCTTGAAGAGAAAACCCTCGCCCGCAAGATCCTCTCCATCGACCGACAGGCGCATGAGGATCTATCCGAGATCCCACTCGCAGTACGGATTTTGGAGAATCGTGGCCTGAGGACAGAGCAGACTCGTGCGGCGGCCCTTGGGCGTCTTCGGGAAGCTGCCAAGACCTGCTCGCAGTCCGACCAGGCTGAGATCGCTCTGGCCGGTCGAAACGCACAGGGTCTCCTGGATCAGGCCGATCAGCTGCGCTGGCAGTTCGCCATGTCTGCCCGTCGGGTCGCACACAGCGAGGCCCGCAAGCTCTCCTGTGCGCTGATGGAGGCCGAGGATCTCCGACAGCACGGCTACATCGGGCTGCTTGCCGCTGCCGAGCGCTTCGATCCCGAGCGGGACATCCGGTTCTCGACCTACGCCCGCTGGTGGGTTCGGGCCAACATCACCCGCGCCCTGGAGACCACCGGCCGCACCGTCCGCCTCCCCGGCGGCGCCGTCGAGCACCTCCGCAACCTGCGCCGTGCCCGAGCACGCATGGAGAAGGAGGGCTTCAGCCCGGACACCGCCACCCTCGCCAAAGAGGTCGGCATCGATCTGCGCCGCGCCCGCTACCTGCTGGCAGTCGGCGGCCCGGTCTCCATGGACCAGGAGTTCAACGGCAGCACCATCGCTGAGGTCCTCAAGGCAGACGACGAGCTTCCCCCGATCAGCATGGAGCGCAGCGAGAACCTCAACCTCATGCAGCACCTGCTCAACACCGACCTCACGGATCGTGAGCGCTTCATCCTGAACTGCCACTACGGCCTCAACGACCTCGACCCCCGAAGCATGGCCGCCATCGGCAGCGACATCGGGCTGTCCCGGGAGCGGGTGCGACAGATCGAGCTTGGCGCGCTGAAGCGGCTTCGCGGTCTGATCCACGCTGCGTAATGGCACGTCTCATCCTGCTGATAATCAACCTCATCGGCGGCATCGCCGTGCTGGGCTCCTATGTCATCGGCATCGTCGACCATCCCGAGCAGGTCGATCTGCTGTGGGGCACCCTCCCAGCGGGTGTTCGAGGCGTGTACACCGCAAACATGTTCCCGGCAGCCATCGGCTATCTCGTCTCCTTTGGGTGGCTGATTGCCGCTGCTCCGGACCGACTCCGCCTCGCAGGGCGACCCGCGCTGCCCATCCTCAGCGCGGTCTACGCGGTCTTTTTGGCCTCCTCAACCGCCTGGATGCCGCTGTGCTGGCAGGCGATCGATCAGAGTGACTCGAGCCTGCTTCCGGTGATTCAGGTCGTCCTGGCTCTCGCCGGGGTCGCCAGCGTCGGGCTGCTGGTGGTGCTCGCCCGGCTGACGGATCCGCCCCGTCCCCGCTGGCACCGTGCAGCGATCATCGGGCTGGGCTTCCTGGTGCTCCAGTGCGCCATCCTCGACGCCCTCATCTGGCCGCAGTTCTTCGGGGTTCCAGGTTAGACACTCCTGAGCCTGGAGTGCCCGTTGTCCCTGTCTGAACTTCCTGAGCCTGATGTGCTCATCCACGTCCACACCGCAGCCGGTCGCACGGAGCTGTCCCGTCGCCAGATCCGCGATCAGCTCGCAGACGGTCAGGTCGCCAGAACCGACCTGTTCTGGTTCTCCGGCATGGACGGCTGGGCGCCCATCAGCGACCACCCCGAGCTGACCAACCTCCCCGAGGTCGCGGAGCCGGAGCCGGAGCCCGCCGCGCCGGTCGTACCGGAGCCCGTGGCACTGGTTGCTGTGCCTGATCGGGACTCCCACAGGGAGAGCGACCTGTCCGACGACGAGCTGGACGCGGTGTTTGGCTCGCTGATCCAGGAGAGCTGGGCGTACCACAGCGACCACAGCTTCGCCTCGCACATCGACGAGGTCATGGTCGGCGCGCTGATCACCGACGGAGTCCGCCGGGGGCTGTCGCTCATCGACCTGAGCAGCGACGGCACCAACCACTACATGCGGTTCGAAAAAATCGGCGAGGGAAGCCGGGTGATCATCCGACTCACCCACCTCACCGGCAACATGACCACCGCCGCCACACAGGGTCACCGGGTCGCTGCGGTCATCGGGTATGGCGAGAAGCTCAAGGACTTCTCCCGGGTCTGGTCGGCGATCAAGGCGGAGTACAAGTCCGGCCTCGTCTCCCGGGACACCCCCGGCGCGATCAGCGTCGATGGCGACCTGTCCAGCCAGTACGTCTATGTGCAGATCCGGCTGTTCCTCAAGGTCGATGACTACGTCGCCCGGGACTACACCATCGACTACCACCGCCTCGACGAGCACCTCGACGCCACCCTCAACGCGCTGCGGAAGTATCTCCGCGGCCGGTTCTCGTAGGAGGATCCGATGTTCAACATCCTCGCCCAGTTCAACCACAAGGCGGAGATCCGGGAGTCCAAGGACGAGATCCTGGTCGGCGAGATCGTCGCTGCCATGGCCGCCGCCGGATACCCCTCCATCGCGTTTCGAGCCCACAACGACCGCCAGCTCGTGCAGTTCAAGGCGATCAACGACCCCATCCTGCACAGCGTGAACATCATCCTCGACCGCAAGACCGGCACCGGGGCGCTCGGCAGCGCGATGTTCGGCTCCAAGGCGACCCTGCGCATCACCGCCGAGGTCCGCAACCGGATGACCGACCCCGACGACCTCATCGCGATGTACAAGACCGACCTCGCCAACCTGTTCAAGATGCCAGCGATGGGCGGCATCAAGCTGAACCACGAGCTGAACAGCGTGTTCGCCACCGCCCAGCGGCTCATCGAGATCGACACCTACGTGCTCAAGGGCGAGCCCGGGGTGGTCAAGATGCGCACGATGCTGGAGGAGATCATCGGAACGCTCCGAGAGAAGCTGACAGAGTTTCACCGGTAGTGTCCGGGAGAGCGGCACCACGCGGTCGGGGCCTGGCCTTCGGGACGGGCCTGTCCGACGTGCGGTCGGGGGACTGGATCGCGCTTGGGACCGGCGGCACTGCACGGGCGAAGCACCTGGTGGCCGACGGGGTGAAAACGAGGCGCTCATAGCCTTCCTCGACGCCGTCGCCGCCGACTTCCTGCGCTGAGTCCTACTCGAACGGACTGCCCGTCCAGGTCTCGGTATCCGGCGGATCCGTGTCCTCCACCTCATCCTCCGGGACCTGTGGTCCGATCACGTCCTCCTCACCTGGTGCGTCCGTGATCCCCACATCCGGCGGACACTCCGGGCAGTCGAGGATGACGGTGCGCTCTGGTTGGCACTTCCACGCCTGGAGCCGCAGCGCCTCGTGACGGCTGGCGGCGACCATCACCTTGCGGTCCTCCAGGTCCGCCTTGCCCTCGCTTGAGGCATTCGTGGAGGCCGCCTGTGCCCGGGTCGCCAATTCCAGCAGTGCCCGCATCGACACCAGCTGCTTCTCGACACACCGGGCAACCTCAGGCTCCCCCTCGGCGTCCCGGCGCAGCTCCTCCACCTCACCCACCGACGCGGTCATCTCCGCGATCAATTCGACCACATCGATGCCGGAGTCCGCCCGTGCCACAAGTCCGATCAGCAGCATCAACGACATCGCTCACCCCCTGACCTCCAATCCCCCCATGACGCCGGATGGATCACACCGATGCTGGCGACATTCGCCATAATGCCATCGATCGATACTGAACATACGAACACCACTGTCGGAGATATCAATAGGGGATATCAATAGTGTGAATAACTATATCCTGGTTTTTATTGCAGCCCGTCTCCACCTGAACCTGTCCGAAAACTGACCGCTCAGGGTGCCGAGAAGGCCCCGAGGTCTACTGCATCCCGCGCAGCTCCGCTCTGGTGGAGGGCGTACTCCATGGTCACCGCCTCCGCATCGGGGTGTGACGCCCCAGCAGCCCCGACCGCTGCCGAGCCCGAAGATGGGCGGTGCTCCGCGTCGAGATCGGCACCTCCCTCCAGGTTGCCACCGTCGGTCACCGTGCCGTCCAGGCTGCCCTCGAAGCTGTCCCGCCAGTCGGTGGGCAGGAGGTTGTCGGTCAGCTCAGCGTTTCCAGACTCCGCCAGGATCGCCAGCGAGCCGCCGGTGACCACCACGTTGTTGCGGATGTCCGCAGACTCTCCGACCGAGGACAGCCGGACCAGGGTGGTGTTCCCGGTGCGCTGGCTGACGATGGTGTTGTGGTGCAGCAGCAGGATGCCGCCCCGATACTGAGACTCATCTCCGCTGTCGCCGCCGTAGTGGATCACCTGGCTGTTGCCGGCATCATCGGGCTCGATGAGCACGTTTCCATAGACCTCAGTGATGGCGTAGCTGGGGTCGCTGAGCAGCGTCGTGCTGCCGGAGTCCACCAGATCGAGCTGACGGTTGCCGCCCTCGATCCAGTTGTAGCGAATCACCGTGCCGGCGGACCGGTCCTTGAGGTTGTTGCCGGTGGCGCCGTCTCTCAGCGGCCCGAAGCGGTTGTACTCATAGATGATGCCCAGCGCCTCGGTGTAGGTATTGTGCTCGTAGTAGTCGTCGACAATGCCGTTTCCGTAGATGTAATTCTGCGCGATGAGCACATCGGTGGCCGCGGAGCTGACGAACAGGCCGTTGCCGCAGTCCGTCAGCACGCTGTCCCGGATCGTGACGTGGCTTCCGGTCTCGACGAAGACACAGGCGGCGTTGTCGGTGTAGGTGCCTGGGCTGCCGGCGTCGTCGGTGAAGGTGTAGTCGGGGTGTCCGCTCTGGATCGTGAGGCCCTGGAGGTGGACCCAGGCGGGGGTCTCAGAGCTGGAAGAGGAGTCGCCGATCTTGATGACGCTGCGGTCCTCGTTCCAGTAGTCCAGCTCGGGGCGGGTGCTGGCGTCCTCCCCGGTGATCACCGGCCCGTCGATGCCGAGCACCACCAGCGGCGCCTCCTGTGTTGCAGCGGTGGAGATGACCCACTTCGCGGCGTAGGGTGCGTCGCGGTGGTGGATGCGCACCAGCGTGGAGGGCTCGAGGCTCTCCCAGGGCAGGTCGTCGGGGGTCTCATAGGCATGCCCTGGCCCGATGTCGTAGACGTGCAGGAAGTCCGCTTCGTCCCACACCACCTCGACCCCGCTGTCCGGGGTGCCGGTGTCATCCGGGGTGCCGGTCTCGCCAGGGGTGTCGGTGTCTGCCGCCGGTGCGGTGTCCCCGCTTGGAGTCGTTTTTTTGCCCGTGCAGGCCAGCATCAGGATCAGCATCATCCCCTCCCATCTTCAGGACAGCTTATCCTCCCTCTGGCGGATCCAGGCCCCCGGGGAGACCCCGATCGTCGCCTTGAAGTCTCGGCTGAAGTGCGCCTGATCGGCATACCCCAGCGACAGGGCCAGCTCTGCGAGCCTGCCAGGAGCGGCAGTGTCGAGGATGTCGAGGGCACCCAGCAGCCGATACCGCCGGATGACCCGCTTGGGTGAGACCCCGACCATGTCTCGAAACCACCGCTGCATCGCCCGCTTGCTGAGTCCAGTCCGCTGACAGAGCTGGGCGACTGTGGTGATGCTGCGGTCGGTCTCGATCGCCACCATCAGGTCGTGCAGTGCCGAGAGGTCGGGATTCAGCGATGGGCGGTGGGCCAGAAGGAAGGGCTCCGCAGCCTCCACGCTCGGCTCCAGCTTCGCCCAGTCCGCCGCCAGCTCTGGCAGCAGCACCGACAGCTCCGTCTCGGTGTCGGTCAGGGGATGAGCCGGCCCGCCGAGCCAGTCCCGAAAGCCTCCGGGGCGGAACTTCACCGCGAAGACCCGCCCGCTCCCCCGCAGGACTCGGACAAACCGACGACGCTGCGGTCCGGCGATCACGCTGCGGCCCCCCTCACAGATCCAGTGGATGCAGGGGTGGGGCAGGGTGGCGGCCTCAAAGGTCTCCCCCTCGGGAAGCTGCCAGGAAACCGACCAGAAGTGCTCAACCCAGGTAGACAGACCCGGATCCGGGGACCACCGCTGGTGGGTGATCGGGCCGGCGATCTTGCGGAGCAGTCCGCGGGGTGGCTGGGGCTTTGGGACGGCCATGTCGCGTTCCTTCAAGCGCACTTCAGGCGAGACACATAGCCTGCAGCCACCCAGCCACCCAGCCACCCCGGACTCCACAGTGACCCTCTCCGCAAACGGTACCTTCTCCGTCGACAGCACCTTTGCGCCCCCCTTCCATTCCGAGGACGGCGTCACCCTCGGCGGCGCCCGGTTCGACAAGCAGTTCACCGGCGGCCTGGAGGCGACCTCCTTTGTGGAGATGCTCTACGCCCGCACCCCCGACCCCACCTGCGCCACCTACGTCGCCATCGAGCGCATCGCGGGCACCCTCTGTGGGCGCGCCGGAAGCTTCGTGGTCCACCATGTCGGACTCCGGGAAGGCGGGACCGACAGCCTCACCGTGTCGATCGTTCCTGGCAGCGGCACCGGCGCGCTGTCGGGGATCACCGGGGTCATGACCATCACCATCACCGACGGCGTCCACTACTACACCGTCGCGGCATCGCTGCGGTAGCCCATCAGGCAAGACACCACCACTATGGTCAGCTTAGAGGCGCCAGAAGACTGGCTCGCAAGACTGGGTTCGACCGTCCACTGATCTGGCAAGAAAAAAACAGGACATTGTCCAAAACTCAAACTGGTGCCAGAATACGATCTGAAGATCGAGCGGGAGCGTCAGAATGGGCTTTCTACAGCAGCTGTTTCAGGGTGGACGAGAGCCGGAGGCCCGCGAGATTCCCAAGGCACAGCCGGTCACCGACTTCGGCAGCAACCAGGAGCGCCTCGCTCAGATCTCGGCCCAGCAGAGCAGCGGCGGTGCCCTCGCCGGGTCCGAGACGCTCCGGGTCGGCAGCGAGGGAGAGTCGGTCGAGGCCCTCCAGCGCTTCCTCGGCATGACCGGCAACAGCGTCGATGGGAAGTTCGGCCGCAACACGAAGTCACAGGTCATCACCTGGCAGCAGGCCCACGGACTCGATCCCGACGGCGTCGTGGGATCGGCCACCATCTCCGCGATGGGCGGAGGTGCCCAGGCCACTGCCCCAGCGACCACCCCACCCGCCGTCGCCGCACCCACCCCACCCGCAGAGGCTGCACCCACCCCGGCCCCCGCACCCACTGCCGAGGCTGCAGAGAAGCCCACCGCAGAGAAGCCCACCGCAGCGAAGAAGCCCGCCGCAGCGAAGAAGCCCGCCGCCCGAAAGGTCGACATCACCCGCACGCTGCGGCTCGGCAGCGAGGGCGAAGACGTCAAGCTCCTCCAGAAGTTCCTCGGCCTCACCGGAGAAGCCATCACCGGGAAGTTCGACGCTGGCACCCGCGCAAAGGTGGTCGCCTGGCAGAAGACCAACAAGCTCTCCGACGACGGCATCGTCGGCACCGGGACCGTCGCAGCGATGAACGGCGAGAAGAAGCTCTACGGACACAGCCGCCACCACAACGCCGACAAGTTCGTGCCCGCCTTCCCGATGATGGCCTACCACGAGTCTGGCTCCTACCGGAACAAGGCCGACCCCTACGCCGTCGGCACGATCACCAACCCCACCAAGGACGGCGATCTCGGCGGCAAGACCTACGGCACCTACCAGTTCGAGACCTTCGTGCATTCCGGCGGAAAGACCGACACCAAGGCTGCGAAGGGGTCGACTGCCGCCCGGTTCTCCCGGTGGGAGAAGAACCCCTACAAGGCCCAGCTCTCTGCGGTTGTCGACAAGAACGGGGTCGCTTCCAAGGAGTTCGACGCCCTCTGGACGAAGCTGACCTCCGAGAACAACAAGGCGTTTGGAAAGGCCCAGCAGGACTTCCTCCGCCACGACAAGTCCGACAAGGCCGTTGCCTGGATGAAGCGCGCCGCGCTCTCCAAGACCGTGCAGTCCGACGACGCCTTCTTCGACCTCGTGCTCGGCACCCTCAACCACGTCGGCACCCTCGCCAACTCCACCGCCGACCACCTCGCCGCCACCCAGAAGGCCAACGGCAAGGACTACACGGTCGATGAAGCCGCCAAGGCACTCACCGATCACAAGCTGAGCAAGGTCAACGGCTGGTTCAAGAGCTCACCGGATGCCCACAAGGGAATTGAGAACCGGTTCAAGGCCGAGCAGAAAGCCTTCAAGTAGGCCCGAGGCTCAAGCACCGCAGACTCAGTACCGCAGTCCCAGGCTCAGGCCGTAGGCTGCGGCACCGTCATCATCGAGGGCCACCCGGGGTGCGACCGTCAGCGAGGCGGTTCCACCACCGTTGATGGCCTTGGCCTCCCGCCAGGCATCAATCGCCGCGCCAGTGTTCAGCGCCAGGACCGCGCCGAACATCACCCCGAAGGCAGTGGAGTCCTGGTCCTTGAGCGTGCCGTTTTCGAACTGGTGGATCTGCTCGACGTAGGTGAGACCGGCGGCTCCAGCGATCATCGGCAGCGAGATCGCCAGGGACTTCTCGCCGTTGTAGAGGTAGCCCGCCCCGGGGATGACGAAGTTCAGACCGGCAGCCAGCAGGGGACTCTTGTGTCGGGTGGAGCTGTTCGAGACCGGGGTGGCACCGACGAGGGACTCGTCTGCGGAGGCGGGAGCGGAGAGGAGAAGACTGAGAGCGAGAACACCAGGCATTGGGAACCTCCGTTGGTTGGGTGTTTGAACTATGGCCCGTCCAGTTGGACGAATGAATAGCGTATCGTCCAGTATTCATGACTGATCGTCCAAAGCAGTGAGATGTCTGAGAAGCGCCGGTCGAGGACGCACGCTACACCTCCCCCATGGAGGGTTCCCATGTCCGCGGTACCGGTCGTCCTCGTCCATGGCTTCATGGCCAGTCCCCTGCTGCTGCGTCCGATGAAACGTCAGCTGGAGAAGCTCGGCTTCATGGTCTACCTCGTGCAACTCTCGCCGCTGGCCATCCAGGACATCCGAGACCTCGCCGCGCAGCTCCATGACAACATCGAGCGGGTCTGCTGGGTGGAGGATGCCGATGAGGTCGACGTGGTCGGGGTGAGTCTCGGCGGGCTGACCACGCTGTACTACCAGCACTTCGTCGCACAGCGGCGTCGGATCCGTCGGTTCATCGGGCTGGGCTCCCCGTTTCGAGGCACCGCGTTCGCCCGGACCTGGCTCTCGAGCGTCGGCAAGATCTCCCCTGGCATCTGGCAGGTCCTCCCGGACTCCGAGCTGGTCACACAGCTCGCAGAAGCTGGCATCCCCGACGGGGTCACCGCGACCTCCATCTCGATGCGCGGCGATCAGGTCTCCCCGCCAGACTCCTGCCACCTGGAGGGCGCAGACAACCTCACCCTCAAGGGCCTGCCCTCCCCGCTCACCCACCAGTTCCTCGTCGCCAGCCCGGTGGCGCTGCGAGGAATCGTCGCGGCACTGCGGGGAGAGCGGGCCTCGGAGAGCTGATACAGTTGCTCCATGCTCACGTTCCTGCTCGCCTGTCTCAGCAGATCCCCCGCACCGGAGCCCGCGACTGTGTCCTCCGACAGCTCCACTCCCAGCCTCGTCGGCCAGTTCTCCCTGACCGCGTACCCGGGCATGGACGCCGTCGGTCCCAACGGCGAGCGCCCGATGCCGATGTCGAAGGACTACACCTTCACTGCGAACACCTACACGATGGATGGCTACCCGCCGCTGACCATCACCGGTCGATATGCGGTGCTCACGACTGAAGCCGAGCGCCTTCAGATCCGGCTCACCGACACCGTGTTCGATGGCGATCCCAGCCCTGACCGGGAGGTCTGGGTGGACTTCAGCGACGGCGGCAAGACGCTGACCATGGAGGGCATGACGTACACCCGCCAGGAGTGATTGTTGGACTGTGTGGGTGGTGAGCGAGCGGGTGTCCGGGTGGGGTCCGCTGGGCGGGTAGTCCAGGGGGAGCGACGACTGGACCTCAGCGCATGGGTGAGGGAGGACCCGCGATGCTGCCCTGCCTCCATGATCCCACTGGGACCGGGGGCCGAGGCGATCTACTCGATGGGCGCGCCCTGAGGCAGCGGCCAGTTCTCCACCGGCGGCAGCGGGGGCAGGCCGTCCATCGACTCCCGGGCCACCGCACGTCGAGAGCGCTCGTCGATGTCGATGCCCACGTAGAAGTCCGCCAGCGCATTCCGCCAGGACGCCACCGCCACCCCGCACATCACCGGGGGCACTGCGTCCATCTTCGCCCGGGCCTTGTTCCACTGACCCCAGGCCCCCCGGGGGTTTCCCCGTCGGAGGTGTTCGAGAGAGACCGCCGCCTGGATCAGCGCCTGGAGGGCCAGCTTCGTCTCCCCGGCTGCCGCACGCCAGGGCACCTCCAGCACCTCATGGGCCTCGTACCACTCCCGCGCCTGGATCAGCGCCACCCCGGCCGCGACTGCATCGTCTTCCATCACCCATCTCCTCCACCGGATAGCTGCCCCCGATGAGCCTACTCCTCCTCGGCGCCATTCTCATCCTGGCCTACGCCGTGCAGACCGCTGCCGGCTTCGGCGCGACGGTCCTGGCGGTGACGATCGGCTCGTTCTTCATGCCGATCGAAGAGCTGGTGCCGCTGCTGGTGCCGCTGTCCCTCGCTCAGACCCTGTGGATCGGCTGGCGACACCGCAAGCAGGTCGACACCGGCTACCTCCTTGGCCGCATCCTCCCGCTGATGGGCGCGGGCATGCTGGTCGGCTTCTACGCCCTGTCCGACCTCGGCGGGAGCAACCTCAAGCTTGCCTTTGCGCTGATGATCCTGGTGCTCTCCGTCCAGGAGCTGGTCGCGATGCGCCGCGGGACCGCTGCGGGAGCCGGCTCCGCAGTCACTGAGATCGTCGCCCTGCTGGGGGCCGGGGTCGTCCACGGCATCTTCGCCACCGGCGGGCCGCTGCTGGTCTACGCCGCCAGCCGTCGGGCGATGGACAAGGGCACCTTCCGCTCCACCCTCATCGTCGTCTGGCTGCCGCTCAACGCCGTGCTCTGCACCCAGCTCATCGTCGCGGAGCGCCTCACCACGGCTCAGGCCCCCACCGTCGGCCTCCTCCTGCTCACCCTCCCCCTCGGGGTCTGGCTGGGCGAGCGCATCCACGACCGGGTCGATGAGACCCGCTTCCGCAAGATGGTGTTCACCCTGCTCTTCGTCGCGGCGCTGATCTCACTGGGCGGCGTGCTCGCGGGCTGAGGCCGAGCCTACTCCGCCATCGCCATCGGCACGAACCGCTCCGAGCCAATCACCCGATCGAGCCAGTCCCGAATTGCCGGGTAGGCGACGAGGGAGAAGCCGGCCTCGGGAGCGACGTGGGTGTAGGCGAACAGGGCCACATCGGCGATGGTCAGCCGCCCCGCAATGAAGAAGGGGTTGGTGGTCAGGTGCTGCTCCATGACCGACAGCGCCGCTGAGCCGCGGGTCCGGAGTCGATCCTCAGTGCCCTTGGGCTGCCCCTCCAGGTTGCCCCACCGGTAGAGGTATCGGAGCACAGCGATGTTCGGCTCATGGCTGTACTGCTCGAAGAACATCCACTGGAGCGTCTGGGCCGCCTGGAGCGGGCTGCGCGGCAGGTAGGGGGTGCCAGCAGCGAGGTAGAACAGGATGGCGTTGGACTCGGCGAGGTTGGTGCCGTCCGCCAGCTGCAGCAGCGGCACGCGGCCATTGAGATTGAGCGCGAGGAACTCTGGCGTGCGGTTCTCTGGCGGGTTCGCGAGGATGTCCAGCGCCGTGGTCGGACAACGCAGCCCCTGCAGGGCTAGCTGAAGCTGCACCTTGTAGCAGTTGCCCGACGGGATTTTAGAGATGAAGAGTCGTGTTGGTGGTGGCTTCACGCGGGGTCTCCCTGGCCCCCCTGTATCCGGCAACGGCATCCGCGGGCGCCTGACGATTGCGCATGCAGACAAATTCCATCAACATGGGGCCGATGCTTATTCTGATTACACTGCTGGGCTGCTCCAAAGACCTCGACGAGGACGGATACGACGACAATTCCGACTGCGATGACAGCAACGCGACCGTCTACCCGGGCGCGCTGGAGTCATGCAACGGCATCGACGACAACTGCGATGGTGCCGGTGACGACGGCGCACACGATGCCCTCGACTGGTTCGGCGATGCCGACGGGGACGGCTTCGGCGTCTCCTCGGAGTACACCGAGGCCTGCGAAGCACCCGACGGCTACGTCGACAACATCGACGACTGCGACGACACTGCGGCGACCACCTACCCCGGCGCCGACGAGCTGTGCGATGGGGCGGACAACGACTGCGACGATGAGGTCGATGAGGACGGGGCGGTGGACTCCCCGACCTGGTACTTCGACGGCGACTTCGACGGCTTCGCGGCTGGCGACAAGACCCAGGTCACCTGCAACCAGCCCTCCGGCTACCTCGCGGAGAGCACCGACTGCGACGACACCAACGACGGGGTCTACCCGGGTGCCACAGAGGTCTGTGGGGACGGCGTGATCAACGACTGCGATGCCAGCGTCACCGACGCAGTGGATGCCTGCGGGCTCGGCTCGGAGATCGACCTGACCGACGCCCGCGCCGTCTTCGTGGGCGAGGACCGCTACGGCGAGGCTGGCTTCGCGGTCAGCCAGGCCGGCGACTTCAACGGCGACGGCCTGGGCGATGTCATCATCGGCGCGCCCTACCACGACGAGGCCAGCGAGGACGACGGGCGGGCCTACATCATCTTCGGCGATGCCAGCGGTGAGGTCGATCTCTCAACCGCCGACGCCACCTTCACCGGCTTCAGCGGCAACGACTTCGCCGGGTACTCGGTCGCGGGTCTGGGGGACTGGGACGGCGACGGGCTCGATGATGTCGCCATCGGGGCCAACCAGGCGGGGGTGTATGTGGTGGCCGGCGGCAGCCTCGGCGACCTCGTCCCCTCGGAGTCCTACGCCCGACTCGCTGGCGGTAACTACGCGGTCGGCGCGGCGGGCGACCTCAACGGCGACGGACTGGCCGACCTCATCGCCGGCAATCCCTACGACGACACCAACCTCGAAAACGGCGGCATCGTCTACCTCGTGCTCGGCGGCGTCTCCGGCAACCCCTCCCTCGGCGGAAGCGCCGATGCGAAGCTGTACGGCAGCGAGGAGAGCGGACTGACTGGCTGGGTGGTCTCGGGAACCGGCGACTTCGACGGCGACGGCTTCGACGACATCATCATCGGCGCCCCCTACGAGGACAGCCCCGAGGATGGAACCTCAAACGCCGGCTGCGTCTGGATCGTCTCCGGCGATGACCGCGCAAACGCCGACATCGCAGACGTCATGACCGCCCGATACTGCGGCACGGGGGAGAACGAGTTCCTCGGCTGGTCGGTCTCTGGGGCCGGGGACATCGACGACGATGGTCTCGACGACGCGGTCTTCGGCGCACCGGGCAACACCGAAGGCGGCGGGGATGCCGGGGCGGCGTTCATCGCACAGGGCGGCGAGGACGGCGACTTCGGGTCCGAGGATGCCTACGCCATCCTCCTGGGCACCGGCGGCGAGGCTGGAAGCTCGGTCTCCGAGGGTGGCGACGTCAACGGCGACGGCCGGGCCGACCTGCTCGTCGGTGCGCCCGAAGAAGACGACGGCGGCGCGAACTCCGGAACCGCCTACCTCATCCTCGGCGGCATCTCCGGAACCTTCGACCTCGCCAATGCCGACACGAAGCTGTACGGCACCCAGAGCAACGAGTACGCGGGGTGGTCGATCTCGACGGCTGGAGACGTCAACAACGACGGCCTCTCCGACATGCTCGTCGGCGCCTACCTCAACGATGAGGGCGGCGAGGAGGCCGGTGCGGCCTACGTGGTGCTGGCGGGCGGGTACTGAGGTCTCAGGCCCCGACGTGAGCGGATCTGGCTACGGGTGCTCACCACACCGTCAAGTCGCCTCCCCCTCCCCTGTGGGTGTGATACCCGCCTGGGGCAGGAGGACACACCAATGAGCTGGGAACGAACCTGGCGACTCAAGAAGTCGCGTCTGAAGATGGACACGATCAAGGACGCAGCGACAAAGGTCGCCCGGGACTACGCCGGAGTTCGCCCGGAGGTCGAGAAGGACGGCGAGGACATCCTCTGCACCTTCTTCGTGCCCACCGAGGCTGACAGCAAGGAAGAGAAGGAGATCGAGGTCTCAATCTACAACCTCGGCGGAGACGGCCACGTCATCAGCCTGGAAGCCGACGCCGCGGACAACCATGAGGTCTGGGACGACGCCAGTCAGCTCGCCGAGGACCTCGCTGAGCGCCTCAACGCCAGCGAGCTGGAGCTGTAGCGACTACCGAAAGCGACGCGCCCGACGCTGCCCCGACAGCGACCGGACCATCAGCGGGTAGACATCGGCGTGATCATTGTCCGGGTCATACCGACGGAACCTCGACCACCTCCGAGACGGGATCATGCGAATCGTGTCGCAGATCGGCCAGACCCGCTCCGGCCTGACCTCCTCCCATGCCCCCACCAGCGCCGCCGCATCCACCGCCGCCAGCGCATCCCACCAGGCCACCACCGCAGCCTGATCATGCGCACACATCTGAGCCACGACCCGCTCGGGAATCGGAACCATACGCCCTCCACTCCCGACTCCATGTCGGGATAAGCATCATATTTAGCGGTTTTTCGAGCACTTGCGCAACCACGTACAGCTCTGATATGCTAGACTGCAGAGGTCAACTTCAATGTCGAGACGCTTCCTGGTCCTGGTCCTGCTGTGTGCCTGCGGTGACAAATCCGACGATGAAACCGACGATGAGAGCAGCGACAGCGGCATCACGACCGGCGGCTCCTCCGATGTTGCCGGGGACTGGGAGGGGGTCTGCGCCTTCCCAGACGGCGACATCAACATCGACATGGTGCTCAACCAGACCGACCGCGACCTGACCGGCGGTGCGGACATCTGGATCGTCGAGGGCAGCGACAAGGTGCTGGAGTACGATGGCAACGTCACCGGCATCGTCACCCTCGACAACGTCGACATGGAGCTGGACGCCGACAAGTACGGCACCCTCAAGATGGACGCTTACCTCTCTAAAGGCTCCCAGGACGGCGAGAAGCTGATCGGGACCTGCAAGACCCCCGCTGGGGACTCCGGCAACCTCGCCCTGTCGCGCTGAGGGGCGGCGTGTCTCGTCTGGCATGGGCGATCTCGGGGATCCTCGGACTCGGCCTGATCGCGACGACGCTGGACAACCGGCGCCTCCGTGGTGTCCTCGCCGACCTCCGTCAGCAGCAGCGCAGCACACCGACCGCCCCCGAGGTCGCCAGCCTCGGTCCCCACGGCGAGGTCCATCCCCCTCCAAGCGCCCCGACGCCTCAGGCTGCGCAGCCCCAGCGTCCCCCGCCCGCCAAAGCCCCGGTCGCCCAGCAGGTCGAGGATGCCGTCCAGGCCCGTCTGGCCGCGCAGCACGCCGAGCGCGTCCGCCGAATGCAGGCCCAGGCCGCCGATGCAGTGGATGACTTCGCCGACGACGCCGAGCTGTCGAACGATGAGCGCGAGGCGATGCACGACATCCTCCGCGACACCCTCACAGAGCTGGTCGACGCCTGGGAGCACCATGCGGACGATGTCGGCGGCGAGGCGATGCAGGTGGAGGTCGCCGAGATCCGCGACGAGCTGGATGACGCCCTGGTCGAGCTGCTGGGCGAGGACAGCGCCGATGCGTTCCAGGCCACCTTCGGCCCCGTCTCCTGGCAGCGTTAGGGAAGGTCCATGCAGCGACTTCCCAGCGACTGGATCCAGGACGGCTACGACATCCACGTCGTCTACACCCCGCCCCACCAGGCCGGGGCCCACGCCCTTCACCATGCGTTTCTCGCCTTCCTCACCGCTCAGGGCATTCCCTATGACCGTCCGATCATCTTCGAGGATCCGGTCGGTCCCTGGCCCACCTCGATGTGGCAGGTCCTGCTCAAGAACCCAGACCCCGCCGCCATCGAGCGCGACCTGGGCAGGTGTGTGGCGTGGATGATGATCAACCGCGGCGGGCTGTCGGTGATGATCCACCCGAACACAACGGCGGAGAGCGGCTTCGGCGGACACCTCGCGGACCACCGCGACTACCGGCTGTGGATGGGCGAACCCCAGGTGCTGAAGCTCGACATCTTCCGCTGAAGTCTATGGGCCGGTGTAGGTGTAGAGCCGGTAGTCATTGGGCTCGCCGACGATGAGCATGTCCTGATCGTCGTTGATCGTGATGCCCTCCGGCTTGCTCATTGTGACGCTGAAGTCCGTCACGATGCTCCCGGACAGGTCCACATCGAGCACCACCGAGTCCTCATGGCTGAGCACCATCAGCCGATCGGTCCGGGCGTCGTATCGGCAGCTTGAGATGTCGCCGATGGTGTCACCGAGGGCCGCGTCGGCGTCGAAGGGCTCGACCACCACGAGTCCGTCGTCGTAGGAGGCGTCCGCGGAGTCGGTGGGTCGGGAGAAGGTGTAGATGGTCATCGGGTTCTTCTCCACACACACCCAGAACGTCTCGCTCACCGGATCGTATGCGACCCCCTCCCCGCCGCTGTTGGAGGAGGTGGGCGAGTCGGCGAAGGTGATCACCTGGAAGGTGTCGAGGTCGATGGTGGTCTCGTCCTCGGGCACGACGCCGATGTACATCGCGCCATCCTCCGCGACAAAGGCGAACTCATGGTCGCTGCCGTCCGAGCCGAGGTAGACGATGTCCTCCAGGTCGCTGTGGTCGACGTTCTCCAGGGTGATCTCCCGGAGGTGGGTGAAGTCGGCGTCCAGCTCATCCAGCCGCCGGTTGCCGTCCCGGATGCCCATGTAGGTGCCGGTCATCGGGTTCCAGGTGACCCCGGAGAGGTTGGCGCCGATCTCTTTGATCTCCCCGAAGATCTTGTCGTCGGTGTAGTGGGCCAGCGGCGAGTCAGGGACATCGCAGTCGAGGATCAGGGCGGCGTCGGTGTCGTCGCAGTCCGCTCCACCGTGCGCCTCGGCGTCTTCCCCGTCGCCATCAGCATCGTAGTCGCTGCCGCCGTCGCAGTCGCCGTCCACGCCGTCGTAGTAGACCTCCTCGGCATCGGGGTGGACGGCAGCGTCGGTGTCGTCGCAGTCGTCGCCGCCGTGGACCTCGTCGATGTAGCCGTCGTCGTCTTCGTCGAGGTCTGGCTCGGCGGTCTCGGTCGGCTCGGCGGTCTCGGTCGGCTCGGCAGTCTCGGTGGAATCGCCGGTGTCGATGGGCGCCTGGGTGTCGTCTTCGATGGTGCCCGGGGTGCAGGACAGCAGCAGGGCGAACGGGAGGCAGAGCATCTTCATGGCGTCACCATGCCAGATGAGTCGCCGTCAGGGACAGCCTGTTTCCCCACTCACCTCCACGAAGATGAAGCAGTCGTCCCCCTCACACCCCGCCAATCCGGCGTCCGCCACCCACGCCCCGCCGCACTCTGCCAGCCCGTCCGCGAGCCCGACCACCACCCGCACCGGGCTGTAGTACCCCATGTCGTCCCCGACCCGCAGCGTGCGCCGGGTCAGCGAGAGGTAGTCGACCTCCCCGTCATAGACACTCCGAGACACCGCATCAGAAGCCTCATTGTAGAGACACGCCGCGCCGGACTCCCCGGTGCTGGCCCAGCTCGGACAGTCTGCACCGAGGTCGAGGCTGGACATGCGCCACAGCCCCTCCAGCAGCCCCGTCCGTGGCAGGCCGGTCAGCAACGTCTCGGACAGTCCGAAGTGCTCCGAGAGCACCGCCTGACAGCCCGCAGAGAACGCATCGCAGGCAGCGACGGCCTCGGGCCAGACCTCGGGAGCAGCACAGGAAAGGAGCAGGATCACTCAGGGAGGATATCGTGAGACTGTGCTGAATGACGACGTGCTCTTCTCCCGCCTCGCGACCCTGCTCGCCCCGCTCTACACCGACGAGCTGACGGGGCGGCCGGTGCGGGATCCCCAGCGGGTCGCCCAGGCCGTCGAGCTGATGCGCAGCCTGCCCCGGACCGTCTGGCTCAACCGGCTGCGGACCCTGCCCCTCACCTTCATCAACCTCTCCGGGCTCGACCTCGCCGGAGTGTGGCTGTCGCGAACCACCCTGAACAGCAGCCGCCTCCTGGGATGCGACCTCACCGGTGCGGACTTCCGTGAGGCGAACCTCATCTCCGCCGGCCTCTCTGGAGCGGACCTCTCGGGCGCCTGGATGTACAGGGCCAACCTTCTCGATTCGGATCTTCGCGGCGCGAATCTCTCCGATGCAGACCTCTCGGGTGCCGATCTCCGCGGCGCGAACCTCACCGACGCCACCCTCACCGGGGCACGCTTCACCGGCGCCATCTGCAATGCAAAGACGACCTGGCCTGACGAACCCCCACCCGACGCCCACCACCTCGCGCCCAGCCTGTCCGCCCCGGGAGCCGACCTCTCGGAGCAGCATATCAACGGCACTGACCTGACCGGCGCGGACTTCTCCGGGGCCAACCTTCGCCGCGCGGAGATCCGCAGCTCAACCTTCACCGACGCCGACCTCTCCGGTGCCGACCTCTCCGGGTCTGACCTCCGGGGCACCCGGCTCGACGGTGCCAACCTCCATGGGGCCCGGTTCGACGGCGCCCTGGTCAACGAAGAGACCATCTGGACGGGCACTCCGCCAGCCGGGATCCTCCGACTCGCGCCCGGAATGGTCGCGGAGGGCGCGGACTTCAGCAACTACATCCTGTACGGAGTCGACCTCACCGACGCGAGGCTGTCCGGCACCCGGATGCGGGGCACCAACCTGGACCGCTCCATCCTGGAGGGCGCTGATCTGCGGCAGGCCGACCTGAGACAGGCCAACATCGGCGATGCCCGGCTGCGGGGGGCGGACCTGTCTGGCGCGGACCTCACCGGGGCGCAGCTGAAGCGATTCGGATCGGGCTGGATGAACACCCGCGACATCTCCCTTCGGCTCGCTCGGCTCCCTGGCGCAGTGCTCCAGCGCCGCGATCTGTCTGGTTCCGACCTCACCGGGGCCGATCTCCGCGGCGTCTCCTTTGAGCGCTCCATTCTCCAGGGCGTCTCGCTGCGAGAGGCCGACCTCACCGACGCCAACCTCTCCCTTGCCGACCTGAGGGGCTGCGACCTCACCGGCGCGAAGCTCGCCCCCGGCCAGCTCGCCTGGGCCATTCGGGATGACACCACCCTCTCGGATCACCCCCTCCCGCCGCCCGAGATCCGCTCTGGTGCCAGCCTCTCCGGGATCCACCTCTCGCGATGTTGGATGAAGAACCTCGACCTCTCCAACACCAACCTCACCGACGCCGACCTGCGGGGGTCCAACCTCTCCGGTGCGGATCTCACCGGTGCCATCCTCTCTGATACCCGCTTCAACCGCGCCCGCTACAGCACCACCACCCGCTGGCCCGACGGCTTCGACCCAACCGATCCCACCCACGGTCTCCGACTCCGCGATGGCTGAGCCGCCGCTCACCATCGAGGGCTTGTAGCGACTTCGGTATGATGGCGCCCGGAGGTTTCCCCCATGCGCTTTCTGCTTGTTGCTGTCTTCTTGATGTCCTGCGGTGACAAGGACACATCCACCGAACAGTCGACCCCCGACGACACCACGGCAAACTGGGAGGCCGACGCGGACACCGACACGGATGCCGACACCGACGCCGACACCGATGCCGACACCGATGCAGATCCCGCCTACCACCCCGACGGCTACAAGTCCCCCCTCCTTCACAGCGTAGACGCCAAGCAGCACACCGAGACCTGCACGGACTGCCACGGCGGGGACCTGACCGGCGGCGACGACGGTGCGCTGAGCTGCGACACCTGCCACTCCGAGGGCTGGCGGACGGACTGCACCTTCTGCCACGGCGGCACCGACAACACCACCGGCGCGCCCCCCGAAGACATCGACAACACCGACAAGGACGCCGCGTTTGGCGCCCACTCCCGCCATGTCGAGGAGAACACCCACGCTCCGTTTGACTGCGAGAGCTGCCACGTCACTCCCGAGGACGTGCTGACCAAGGGCCACCTCTTCGACGCCACCGCCGGAGTCGCCGAGGTGGACTTCACCGCCAGCCTCTCCGCAGCCGGAACCTGGGACCCCAAGAAGAACTCCTGCACCAACCTGTACTGCCACTCCACCGGTCAGGCAGAGGATGGCGAGGTCACGCTCGCCGATGCCCCCCTCGACTGCGCCTCCTGCCACGCCGCCATGGACAGCAGCCGCGATGAGCGCAGCACGATGAGCGGCGAGCACAGCCACCACATCAGCCACGACGTCGGCTGCCACGAGTGCCACGCCGACACCACCTCCGACAACGCCACGATCAGCGGCCCCGCGTCACACGTCAACGGCATCGCTGACATCGTGCTCGCCAAGGACTCGCCGGCCGTCTGGGACAGCAAGACGGAGACCTGCACCGGCTCCTGCCACAACGAGAACCACAACGGCCTAAGCTGGGACTGAGCCGGGCTACCGGTTGTTCAGGCTCCAGTCGTACTCCAGGAACGCCACGGTGAACCCGGAGACGTCGGCCTCGACATAGCGGTCGATGTACCCCGGGATCGCCTCCGGTCCACCGAAGTCATCAGCATACCAGTCGAAGATGGCGGACAGGTGCAGGGTCTGACTGTCGGTGTCGATGGTGTTGCGGCTGTCGTTCCGGATCCAGCGGCGGGTGCTGGCGGTGAGGTTGCGGCTGAGGTTGTCGGCGGTGTAGGCCGAGGTGGTGAGCGGCGGACAGGACCGGGCGCCGCAGACCAGGGCGGCGTGGATGCGTGGATCCCCCATCGGACGGACCCGCTTGTGCTCCAGGTCGTTGAGCGAGAGGGTGCCGCTGTGGGTGCGGACGAGGGGCTCATCGAAGATCCCCCAGTCCCCCTCAGCGACGGAGTAGCCGGGCCGGTATCGATCGGCGATCGCGGCGATCATCGTGGCGTTGTAGAGGTTGATGTAGAGCGCCAGCCGCTCGGAGCGTGACAGCGCGGCGGTGTCTATCGCGGCGAGGGCGTCGAGGTAGTCGCCGAGTGCCGTGCGGTGGGTGCTGGCGACGGCGGCGTAGTCGATGCGCTCGCTGCGCACGGTGGCCTTGAGGATGGTGTCGAAGGGATCGTGGAGGCCCGGGGGCTCTGGCTCGGGTTCGGGCTCAGCAGCAGGCTCGGGCGGCGTCTCAGGCTTCGCGACGGGCTCAACCACCGCAGCAGGCTTGGCGACCGACTTCGGCTCTGAGACCGGCTCTGAGACCGGCTCTGGCGGTTTCGGCACAGCGACCGGCTCCACCCCGACAACCTCTGCAACCGGCTCCGCCTCTGCGACCGGCTCAACCTCCGCGACCGGCTCAACCTCCGCGACCGGCTCAACCTCCACGACCGGCTCAACCGTCGGCTCGGGCGCGGCCTCCTTCGTCTCAGGCGGAGGCGTATCACAGGCCATCAGCACAAGAAGCAGCAGGATCGGGTGACTTTTCATCATTTGTCTCCGACGTTGGATGAGGATTATCTCGTAATTTACCAGACGCGCCGAGCAACACTTGCTTCACCACCATGCTGCCATCTTCGTACCCGTCAGCGAGTACATCTGGATCCGGTGTCGTGGGGAGAGAGGTGTAGCGGAGAGATAGTTGTTGCAGAAACCTGTTGTTGTCTTAAAGTCAGTCAAACCCCTGCCCGAGCACCTGCGCGAACCATGACCTGTAGAATGCCCATCGCGGATCGAACCTGGCGCTGTAAAGCGTTCGATTTCTTCGTGGTCACCGCATCCTGCAGCCGAGCGTGCCAGGGCGGAGAGGACTGAGACAGGGCCGGGTTTACCCCGTTCCTTGTATTCAAACCCATTGAGCCCTGGTCACCCCTGACTGGGGCTCGCCTGCTTCTGGATCCTGCCTGAACCGCACCCGCGGCCGGGCTGATCGTCGTGGTTCATCCCATGTGATCTCGTGAACCAGCCCCCAGGCCACCCGCCGACACTTCCGTTGGTTGGGCGGCGCCATAGCGTCGATTCGTAACGTAACGGATTGGCGAACGACACCTGTCTGCCGAATTGCAGACAACACCTGAAGACACCACCAGGAGGACACCATGTCCGGACACAGCCGCTACGCCAACATCAAGCACCGCAAGGGCGCCGCAGACGCCCGACGGAGCCGGATCTTCTCCCGCCTCTCCCGGGAGCTGACCACCGCCGTCCTCCTGGGAGGGAGCCCCGATCCCACCGACAATCCCCGCCTGCGGGGCGCCATCGCCAGCGCACGGAAGGAGAACATGCCCGGCGACAACATCAGCCGGGCGATCCGTCGGGCGGGCGGGGTCGGCGGCAGCCAGCTGTCTGAGGGCACCTTCGAGGGCTTCATGCCCGGCGGGGTCGGTGTCTTCGTCGAGACGGCATCGGACAACCACAACCGCACCGTCATGCGGGTCCGCACCCACTTCCGGCGTCACGGCGGCAGCCTCGGCCAGCACGGCTGCCTCTCCGCGATCTTCGCCCGGCTCGGAGTGCTCACCGCGTCCTGTCCCGACCCCGACACCCTGAGCCTCGCGCTCATTGATGCAGGTGCTGAGGATCTACACGTCGACGGCGAGCACCTCACCGTGCGGTGCCAGCCCGCAGACCTCTCCGCGCTTGCCGGGCTTGTCAACGCCGAGGGCCTCACCGTTTCTCGCGCCGCCGTTGAGCGCATCCCCACCCTCCGCCAGCCCCTGTCCACTGCCCATTGCGATGGATTGAGGCGAATCCTCGATGCTTTGGACGTGGACGAGGACGTGGTGGCGGTCTACCACAGCGCCGCACTTGAGGGATAAACGCCGGCTCCGGCTTTCACCCCGACCCAGGCTATGGGTCTAAAGAGAAAGCCGGAGCCTGCCATGTCCCCCATCGCCCTCGTCCTGACACTGACAGCCTGCCGCCCGACGGAGACCCCAGGCATCGACGAAGGCGACGACACGCTCGACGAGGACACGCTCGGCGGGGATCCGCTCTACGACCTCTCCCACCTCCTCACCGTCGACCTCACTCTGCCCGAAGCAGACTGGGACACCCTGCGCAGACAGACCCGATCCATCGAGGACGTCATCTTCGCAGAGGACTGCCAGGCCGAGCCGTTCGACAGCCCGTTCACCTGGTTTGAGGCCAGCGTCAGCCTCGACGGGCAGACCTTTGAGCGCATCGAGGTGCGCAAGAAGGGCTTCATCGGCTCGCTCAATGAGGACAAGCCGAGCCTCAAGCTCGATCTGGGCGAGTTTGACGACGAAGCCACCTTCATGGACGCGCGGCGGCTGACCCTCAACAACGCCGTCTCCGACCCGGCCCTCATCCGACAGTGCCTCGCCTACGCCGCCTTCGCAGACGCTGGCATCCCCGCCAGCCAGTGCAGCCTCGCCCGGGTCTCGGTCAACGGCGATGACCTCGGCATCTTCGTCAACATCGAGCCGATCAAGAAGCCGATGCTGGAGGGCCACTTCGCCAGCGTGGAGGGCAACCTCTACGAGGGCACCCTGTCGGACTTCCGGGCGGGCTGGACGGGCACGCTGGAGAAGAAGACCAACGAGACTGAGGACGACTGGAGCGACATCGACGCGCTGGTGGAGGCTGCTGAAGCCGACGATGACGACCTGATCGCAGCGCTGTCTGAGGTGATCGACCTCGATGACTTCTTTCGGTTCTGGGCCATGGAGGTCCTCACCCAGCACGGCGACGGCTACGCGGGCAACACCAACAACTTCTACCTCTACGCCGACCCCGCTGATGGCCTGCTGCGCTTCATCCCCTGGGGCGTGGACATGACCCTCGGCGTCTGGGAGGAGACGCCCCCGAGCGTCTACGCCTCGGGAATCCTCGCCTGGAGGCTCTATGGGCTACCCGAAGGCCGAGAGCGGTACGCCGACGCCATGGAGCAGGTGCTCGCGGACGCCTGGGACCCCGACCTCATGGCCGCTCGAATCGACACCATGACCGCGCTCATCGAGCCGGAGGTGAGCGCGTCGGAGTGGAGCCGGATCAGTGGGGAGATCAGCGACGTGCGCGACCGGGTGGAAGACCGGGCCGGCGAGCTGGAGGCGGTGCTGTCTGAGGGGCTCACAGACTGGAACGGGGAGCCTCGGGACAGCTTCTGCATTGCCCCGTTCGGGTCGGTCGAGGTGGCGTTCGAGACCACCTGGGGAACCCTGACCACCGCGGATCCGTTCACGACGGGCACCTCCGAGATCGACCTGGACTTCGACGACGGCACGGTGCTCGACCTCGACAACGGCAGCGCGATCATCGGCACCGCAGAGGGCGAGACGGTGATGTACCTGCCCGCCTGGATCTCCCCCACCCAGGCGATCCTCCTCTACGCCAGCGTGCCCGAATCCGACATCACCCCCGGCACCCTGACCCTCGACCTCAGCGAGCGCATCGGTGCGCTGATGTACCTCGACACCGACACGATGGAAGACTTCGAATTCGTCAGCTACATCACCGGAGATCTCACCTTCACCGAGGCCGACACCACCAGCTCGGCCCCGGTCTCAGGAACCCTGAGCGGTCAGTTCCTCGCGCTCTGAGAGCGAAGGTAGACACCGTGACTACCTTCGCTCTCAGCCCCAGCGGATCTGGTAGTCCAGGGAGTGGCCGATGCGACCGGAGAACCGCTCGATGGACTTCGCGGCCATCTTCTCGCTGAGCCCCACCGGGATCAGCGTGGTCAGCCAGCTCGACAGCCCAGCCTCACCGACCCGCCCTCGTGCCCCTGACGCCGGGGTGTAGGCGATCTGCGCGCTGCGCTGGCCCACCTTCTCCAGCAGCGCGTAGAGGTCGCGGAACACGATGAACGAGGTCTCGTTCTGGTTGGCGACCCAGTTGGCGACCGGCAGGAAGTCGATGAGGTGGATGAGCTGGTAGTTGAGCTGGATCCAGAAGTCCGCGCCGCTCATCTCGATGGGCTCGTTGTCGATGACCCGGTGGAAGCGGATCGACTCCAGGGCCTCCACCCGATGCGCGTTCGCCCACAGCTCCGCCCGAAGTGCGGGGGGGTAGAGCAGCCGGAGCACGGAGGGGAACGCCTCGGTGTGGGTCCACTCTTCTGGGGTCATCAGCGCCTGGAGGGCCGGGATCTTGTCGGCGGTCATCGCGAAGGTGTTGGTGCCGGTGCCAAGGATGGAGTGCAGCAGCATCACGATGGGGGCGTGCCTGGGGAAGTGCTGAACGCAGTACTCGAAGCCGAAGTAGAGGTGATCGAGGAACGAGCCGTCGGCGTGCTCGACGTTGAAGTCGCACTCCTCGACCATGAACTGCAGCAGCTCCGGGCGGATCGTGGGCAGGATGTGCTCAGCACGGGCGGCATCGTAGCCGGACTGCACCGTTGTGGCGGCCCTGGTGTCCCAGTGGACCTCCTTGCCCACCCGGGTCTTCATCACAAACCGTGCGGCCCGACCTTCGAGGGTCTGGAAGATGGTCCGGTCCAGATCGAAGTCGGGGATCGGCTCGATGCGAACGGAGCCGGTGTGCTCGAAGGCCCCACCACGAACAATGGCGGCCTTGCGGTGAAGGGAGGGATCGGGGCGGATCTCGGCAGACTGGGTCATGGTGGCCCTCAGAGGCGGTTGCAGGGGTCTCTATCGCTCACTGCGCTGGTCTGGACACAAATCCAATGCGCGCATGAATTCTCGCAGCCGACGGCTTCACGATCAGTGTGGTCCCTTCCGGGGGAGCCTGTCGCCCGACACACTGCGCTCCGCCGCAGAGAAACGGGGCCAGATGCGATGCGATGGGTCCCCGCTTGCTCATCCTCACCCCGCAGACCGTGCAGCGCCACCAGCCGATCCCGAGCTGCTTCCACTGCACAGACGGGCTCGGATGCCAGTCTGCTGGCGTGTCAACGATCTCATTGAAGTCGCGCTCTCGGCCATCGGGGGCCACGACGCAGTCGATGTAGTCGAAGTCCCAGGCATCGAGGAAGATCACGACCTCCCAGCCGTCACCCAGCCGGTAGTGGACATTACCGGCCGCCGCCTGAGGCTCGACGTTGGCGAGCAGCCGGACCTCTCCAGTCTCAATGCGGCCCCAGAGCCTCAGAAGCTCGGCGTCCGTGATGGCGCTCACTGCGCGGCTTCTCGGGTGACCACCCGGTCGAGCAGCCGGTCTGTTAGCGCGAGGATGGTCGGGCTGTGAGACTGCCCGGGAAGCACCACGTTGAAGTTCGCGGTCCTCCGATAGCAGGGACGAGCGTCGTCTCTGGGGGTGAGGAGGAGCAGCAGCAGCTCTCGCCCTGCCCCGTCGAGGATCTGCACCTCGCCGCGCTGCGGGGTGACTGAGACCAGCAGCCGGTCCGAACGCTGGCGGCCCAGTGAGAACAGGCGGACCAGCAACGCCTCGGGGAAGATCGGCGGATCTGGGGGCAGCGGCTCGGGCGGCGGAGGCGGGAGCGGGGGCTCGGGCGACGACTCGCTCGGCTCAGGAGGCGGCGGGAGGATGTTGTGGGCGGTCCATCGGGCCAGGAAGTCGTGGCGGTCCGGGGGGAGCATCCAGCCCGCCAGGATCTCGACGGGGACGGGGCAGTCCACCCGCAGGACCCCGCCAAAGTGCTCGACGATGCCCATCATCCGCCGACACCGCAGCTCCGGATCGCCCGCCGCATCGCTGCCGCGCCACAGCACACCGTAGGACGGCCCCTCCAGGTCCCCCATCGCCGCACGGCCCTGGGCGTTGTCGGTGGTGAACAGCGGCGAGACGTTGGCGTTGGGGGACAGCCCGTCGAGCCCGGCAATGCGCTCCAGCATCGAGACCGTCTGGTGGTACTCCGCCTCGGTCTCGTCCGGCCAGCCGACGATCACCCCGAAGCCGACGTGGACCCGCCCCCCGCTGGCCCGATCGGCGCGCTGAAGGGCCGACCAGACCTGTGCGGACGTGCCGGGCTTCTTCATCACCTTGCGGATTCGGTCGCAGCCGGACTCCAGGCCGAAGAACAGCTGGGTGATGCCCGCCTCTGCAGCCCGCTCGACCACCGCCTCGGTGACCCGGGGGTCGACCACCCAGTTGGCGGAGCACTGCGCCTGTGTGCCTGCGGTGATCAGGGTCGTGCAGAGGTCCGTGAATTGGCTGGGCCAGCCGTTGATGGTCGCATCGCACAGCTCGACGGTGATGTCGGGGCGGTCGGGGTAGGCCTGCCGCCAGCCGTGGGCGATGCGGCGGATCTCCTCGGCACAGGTCTCCACGCTGCCCCAGCCGGTCTCGGGATAGACGAGCTGGTTGGTGCAGAACGCGCACCGAAAGACACAGCCGACGTTGAGGACCGTCGGCAATCGGGGCTGGGTGTCGGGTGCGACGAGGGGCAGCAGGGCGGCGTAGTCGATGGGGCTGGTGGGCGGGGTGCTCTTCGCCAGCGGGCCGCCATCGTCGAGATGCTCCGGTGCGATCCAGGTGTGTGCCAGCCGACGCCCCCGGCCCGGGTGACCATCCAGCATCGCCGTCGCCAGCGGCACGATCACATCATCGCCCGATCCACTGACCACCGCGTCTGCCCAGGGTCCGTGCAGGATCGCCTTTCGCTCGATCGCCTCTGGACCACCGAGGATGATCCGGACCTCAGGGCGGCGCTGCCGGATCATCTGGCAGACCTGAAGGGTGAGGTCGACGTTGGTCCGCCAGATCGAGAGCGCCACCACACCCTCTCCCCCCGACAGCAGGCGATCGAGGATCTCCGCAAACAGCGCCGGGTGCTGCGCTGCTGCCTCTGCGAGCCGGGCCATGCGGGTGGCGAGGGGGACATCCAGCGCCAGGGTCGCCAGGGATGAGAGCCGGATGTCCTCGGGGACCGCGTTCAGGTCGGCTAGCGGACGAATCAGGCGGGTGGGGACGCCGTTGTCGTTGAGGATGTGCGCCAGTCGGACCACACCGGCACCGAGCCAGGTGTAGTGGAAGAAGGGCGGGAGGGTGGCGAGGACGACGGAGGACACAGGATCAGGGTAGCGCGGTGCGGTCACATGATGGTTGTCAACCTGTGCGGAGAGTCCTGTCGTAGGCTCTCTCCATGAAGATCCGTCTCCTCTTCCTCGCTGCCCTGCTGACCACTGCCCTGGCCTGCAGTGGCCTGATCGACACCGAAGCCCTCATCGCCCAGGGCGACGCCGCTGCCGCCGAGGGCACCGCGTTTGGTGCCTCGACCGACCTGCATGGCTGCATCCGGGAGGGGCTCTCCCGACAGTCCACCTGTGGGGAGATGGAGGTGATGTGCCTGACCATGAACAACCTCTGGACCCAGGGATGCCTCGATGAAGCCAGCCCGGTCAGCGGCTTCTGCGAGGGCGTTCCGACCAAGGAGAGCATCATGGAGACTGCCCGCTGGCGCGTCGCCCGCTGTGAGGCGGAGGGCTACGGTGGGGACAAGCGGTGCCCGAACCTGCTGGACGCGGTGCAGCTCTACTGCCACGACTCCTGAGCGGCATTGAAAGAGGAGACCATGCCCACCCTCCCGCTTGAGCGAGACGAGACGCTGGCCCTCCGCTGGCCGCCCGACGCCTCACCCCCGCCGCCTCCCGACCTCCCCCGCGGGTACACCCTGCGCGTCGGCGTGGACCGGGCCGCTTTCGCATCCACCCAGGCTGCGATCGGGTTTGAGGTCACCGATGCGGCCTGGAGCCGGCTGGTCGAGCAGCTCGCGGCAGGCGCGATGGTCTTTGCCGAGACGACCGACACCCACGAGCCGGTCGCGGTCGCTGCCGCGGAGCACTGCGCGGACGGCTGGGTCGAGCCAGGCTGGGTCGCGGTGGCTCCAGTCCATCGGGGAGCAGGCCTCGGCCTCGCGGTCTGCACGGCGCTCACCCGGCACCTGCTGAGCCACGGGCACCACCGCCTCATCGGCTCAACCCAGGATCACCGGCTCGCCGCGCTGCGCATCTACCTCACCCTGGGCTTTCAGCCGGTGCTCCGTCCGGAGAAGGCGGCGCGATGGCAGGCGGTGATGCTCCAGGTGTGAGAGGAGACCGCCACAGCACCCCGGTAGAGTGTCGGTGACTTTCGGGAGCCTCCGTCCGCGCGATCCTGCCGCTGTTCTTCCTCTCTGGCGCCAGCGCCCTGATCTACCAGGTCAGCTGGACGCGGCAGCTCGGCCTTCTGTTTGGCACCACGGTGCAGTCCGCAGCAGTGGTCACCGGGGTCTTCATGGCGGGCCTCGGGCTGGGCGCGTGGGCGGGAGGGGCCTGGGCGGACCGACGGCAGACCGGCGCGCTGAGGGCGTATGGACTCGTCGAGCTTGCGGTGGCGGGCTGGGGGATGGCCCTGGCGGTGCTGCTGCCGGGGGTGTCGCTGGAGGCGAGCTGGCAGGTCGGTGAGGCGGGCTGGCTGTGGCCGGCGGACCTCGGACGTCGCATCGGGTTGGCGATCGCCCTGCTCGGCCCGCCAGCCGCGCTGATGGGTGCGACGGTGAGCCTGCTGTCCCGGCGGGTGCTGGCGGGACATGTCGGCTCGACCGGCTGGCGCATGGGCGTGCTGATGGGGGCCAACACCGCCGGGGCCGCGACGGGCGCGCTGGCCTGTGACCTGTGGCTGGTGCCAGCAGTCGGGGTCTTCGGCACCCAGGGGGTCGCGGCGGGCATCGGCCTGCTCGCAGGTATCGGGGCGCTGCTGCTGCCGGATGCGCCCGCCGAGCCATCACCTGCGGTCGGACAGGCGCCGAGCCGCTACGCCCTGTCGCTGGCCCTGGGCGGGGTGGCGGCGATGGGGCTGGAGGTGGTGTGGTTTCGGTTCATCGCCAGCGCGCTGGGCAGCTTCCGAGCAGCGCTGTCGATGACCCTGGCGGTGGTGCTGGTCGGTCTGTGGCTCGGCGCGCTGCTGGCCGGCCTCCTGGAGCGCACCACCCGGCGTCCGGCGCTGCTGCTGGCTGGCGGACAGGTCGCCACCGCAGTGCTGGCGCTGGCGGCGTTTGTGCTGTTCTCCCCCGATGACGTGCTCTCCGCGCAGCTCAGCCTGCCGCCCCTGCCCGCCAACCTCTCCACCGCCGCCCGGCTCGTCCTGCCTGCCGCCATCGCGATGGGCATGGCCTTCCCCCTCGCCGCTGCCGCAGTGCAGGGACCGGAGAGCCACCTGGGTCGGCGGACCGGCGCGCTGTTCGCCGCAGGATCGGCGGGCAACCTGCTGGGTGCGCTGGGGACCGGGTTCGTGCTGCTGCCGATCCTCGGCATGCAGGGGGCGCTGCTGGTGCTGGCCTGCTCAGCGATTGCTGCGGCAGCGGTCGCCGTCCCTCCGCATCGGTGGTGGATCCTGGTGCCCGGCGGGGTCGCGGTGATGCTGTTCTCGGGGCTGCCAGACGGGCGGATCCTGGCGGCGTCGTTTCCAGCGGGTCGGCTGGCGATGGAGGGGGTGCTGGCGGTGTCTGAGGGTGCTGAGCAGACCATCGTGGTGACTGGCGCGCCTCAAGGCCCCGCCCGGCTGTGGACCGGGGGCCACCCGATGTCCAGCACCACCCCACACGCCCAGCGGTACATGCGGTTCATGGCCCACATGCCCCTGCTTCTCCATCCGGATCCGACCCGAGCACTGGTGATCTGCTTCGGGGTCGGCAACACCACCCACGCCGTCTCCCTGCACCCCTCCATGGCAGCCATCGACGTCGCCGACCTCTCCCCGGAGGTCCTCCGACACGCCAGCTGGTTCTCCCACGCCAACCGCGACGTGCTGGATGACCCGCGGGTCCAGGTCTTCGTCGACGACGGTCGTCGGGTGCTCGCATCGGCTGGGCCAGACTACGACCTCATCACCCTGGAGCCCCCGCCCATCGCCTACGCCGGGGTCTCGGCCCTCTACAGCCGCGAGCTGTATGAGCAGGCGGAGGCGCGGCTGTCTGACGGCGGATTCCTCAGCCAGTGGGTGCCCGGCTATCAAGTCCCAGCCCCGGCGGTGCTGGCCCTGGTGCGGGCGTTTGTGGAGGTCTTCCCCGACGCGGTGCTGTTCGTCGCCGACCGACGGGAGCTGGTGCTGGTCGGGCGGAAGGGCGGGATGGGGTCGGTGGATCTCGCGGAACTCCAGCAGCGCATCGACGGGCGCCCGGAAGTGGCCGCGGACCTGGAGGCGATCGCGCTGCCCGACGCCGTCGCCCTCACCGGACGGTTCGCTCTCACCGGGCTGCTCGATGTCACCGCGGGAGTCGCCCCGATCACCGACGACAATCCAGTCCTGGAGTATGCCCAGGACTCTCAGGTCACCCAGACCCGCCTGCCGCCGAGCCTGTTCGATGTCACCGGGATCGGGGCGTGGTGCCCGGAGTGTGCAGTGCCCGAGGCGGACTATGGCGCGGAGTCGTTCCTGCGGTTCTCGAACATGCCGGAGTGAGCCATTCCACTGCCTTAGAGCCAGCGCGAGGTGGTATCATCAGAGGGTGATACTGCTCCTGATAGCCTGTAAACCAACTCCCGAAGTCCCTCCAGACTCCGGCTCCCAAGACACCACAGACACCGCAGACACCGCAGACACCAGCAACGTGCCCGACGAGCCACCGCTGGCCCACGCGGATGTGGTGATCATCGGCGGCGGAGCCAGCGGACTGAGCGCCGGGCTGGTGGCCACCGCGGCCGGTGCCAGCGTGCTGATCCTGGAGCGGGAGAGCGTGCTCGGCGGCTCGGGGACCTACGCCGGCAACTTCTTCGCCGCTGGCACGACCTGGCAGGACGAGGAGGGCATCGAGGACAGCCCTGAGCAGGCCCTCGAAGAGTGGGCGGACTTCACCAACGGCGGCGATCCCACCCACCCCTGGGTGCAGAACTTCGTCTACAGCTCCGCGGAGAACCTCGACTGGCTGGGGGACTACGGGGGCAGCTTCGCCGGCCTGACCGACGACCTCGGCGGCGGCTCCACTCCACGCATCCACACCCTCCAGCCGACCAACAAAGGCCACCCGGTTCAGGTCATGGCCAACCTCATGAACGAGGACGCCTGGCCGAACACCACCGGAGTCGGGCTGATCATCTCCGGCGGTGCGGTGATCGGGGTGAGCATTGAGGACGCCGACGGCACTACCGGCTGGGTGGAGGGCGGCGCGGTCATCGTGGCCACTGGAGGCTTCGCCCGCAACGACAGCCGGGTCTATGCGGTGCTCCCCGAGCTGAAGGCGCTGCCCCGGCACACCGGCGCCTGGCACAGCGCCGACGGCAACGGCCTGGACCTCATCGAGTCGGTCGGCGGCGCGCTGGAGAACATGGAGAACATCGCCCTCTACGGCCACAGCACCACCGACGCCAACCTCGGCAGCCCTGAGATCCAGCTCGTGATCAATGTCGAGGGCGGCATGGTGGTCGGGTCGAGTGGCATGCGGGTGATGAACGAGGACAACCTCCGCGGCGTGTGGGGTGGTCGGGCGGCGCTGACCCACGGGCAGCTCCTGGGCATCTACGACAGCGACCGGTGGGACCTCCTGCAGATGACCGGCTTCGGCTACAACTACATGCCGATCACCGACGGGCAGACCACCGCGTCGGAGTACGCCACCCTCATGGACATCGCCCACGCCGACACCCTCCAGGAGCTGGGCCAGCAGCTCTCCATCGACGGCGATGTCCTGCTGCAGAGCGTCATGGACTACAACGCCGCTGTCGAGGGCGGCGAAGACACTGCGTTCGGTCGAGACGTCTCCCAGGTCTCCACCCTCCGCATCGCGCCGTTCTACGCCCTGCCCCTCGCCGCAGCCACCGGCAAGAGCTTCGGTGGCGCGGCGCTGGCGGAGGACGGCGGGGTGCTGGGCGTGGACGGCGAGGTCATCCCCGGGCTGTTCGCCGCCGGGGAGGTCGCCGGGGCTCTCGGCGGAGACCACATCGGACAGGGCATCTCCGGCTCCATCGCCGCGATCATCTACACCGGCCGCATCGCCGGAGCGAGTGCGGCGGCCTACGCGATGGAGTGAGCTTGTCATCATGGCTCGATTCTCGAATACTCAGGCTCAACCGGGATCAACATGTCCAGATCAGGACCTTCCATCCTCCTCGCTCTCCTCATCGGCTGTCGAGCCTCCGATAAGATCGATGAGGAGGAGATCGACACCGGGAGCGTCTCCGAGACGCCCGATGCCGATGCCGACGGATATGACGCCGACGAAGACTGCGACGACGCGAATTCTGTGGTCAACCCCGGTGCCTCTGAGATCTGCGACGGGATCGACAACAATTGCGACGGCATCGTCGATGATGGCGTCACAACGACCTTCTACTCAGACACCGACGGCGACGGCTTCGGGGACTCCGAGGCCACCACCGAGGCCTGCGAGCAGCCGTCAGGGTACGTGCCCATCGGCAACGACTGCGACGACAGCAACGGCGAGGTCTACCCCTCCGCCCCCGAGCGATGCGACGGCCTCGACAACGACTGCAATGGCGACATCGACGAGGGCCTCACCGAGCACTGGTACGCAGACGGCGACGGAGATGGCTTCGGGGACTCCACGAGTGGCATCGAGTCCTGTGACCCAAAGCAGGGCTATGTCGCGGATGACACCGACTGCGACGACACCGATCCCACTGCGTACCCCGGCGGCGAGGAGGTCTGCGATGAGGCGGACAACGACTGCGACGGCGACACTGATGAGGGTGTCACCACGACGTACTACGAGGACATCGACGCCGACGGCTACGGGGTCTCTGACACCACCACCGAGTCCTGCGACCTCCCCACAGGCTACGCAGAGGTCGCAGGCGACTGCGATGACGCCGTGGCGGCGGTAAACCCCGGCGCTGCGGAGGTCTGCGATGAAATCGACAACGACTGCGACGGCGAGATCGACACCGACGCGGAGGACTTCGCCACCTTCTACGCCGACACTGACGGCGACGGCTTCGGCGATGCAGGCGACACCACCGACGCCTGCGAGGCACCCAGCGGCACCGTCACCGATGACACCGACTGCGACGACGGTGACTCGGCGATCAACCCGGACGCCGCGGAGGTCTGCGACGGCGCGGACAACGACTGCGACGGCGACATCGACGACGACGATGCCAGCCTCGACACCAGCACCACCGACACCTTCTACACCGACGATGACGGAGACGGCTTCGGAGACGCAGGCGCCCCGGTGCTCACCTGCGAGGCGCCCTCTGGCACCGTCACCGACGACACAGACTGCGACGACACCGACGCCTCCATCAACCCCGACGCCGACGAGATCTGCAGCGGGGTCGACGACGACTGCGATGGGGTCACCGATGACCTCGGTCCTGCCGACATCTCCGCAGGCTCCCTGAGCGGCGAGGCGCGCTATCAGTACAGCCCGGTGGCTGCCGGGGCGGGCTACCTGGAGGCGAGCTGGTCTGCGGAGCCGGTGGCGGACAGCTACGAGCTGGCGGTGGGCAGCAGCGCCGGGGACGACGATGTGGAGGGCTGGACCGACGTCGGTCTGGTCACCAGCGCCACCCTGAGCGGGCTGACCCTGGAGGGGGCCTGGGACGACGCGGAGTACTACGTCTCCGTCCGCGCGGTCAACGGCACGACCGCTTGCGACCTCAGCGCGACCTCTGAGGCGGTGCAGATTGCAGAGGCGGAGACCTGGACGGGCGACGTGGCCGATCTGCGAGACTCCGACGACCGGGGCGGCTACACCGAGGACTGGCCGGAGAGCGGGGTGGACGCGGTCTACGGCGAGCACTGGTTCGAGAGCGTCTCAATCGACGCAGACACCGTGGTGATGGTGCAGGGCTGGGGGCTGGTCGATGGGGTGACCTCGGGCATCTCCAGCACAGATGCCGCAGTGACGGATCCAGGGGACGGCTGGCTCTCGCTGTTCACCAATGACCTCCTCCTCGCAGGCACGATCACCGCCTCAGGGCGGGGCTACGGCGGCGGCGCGGGCGGCGGGGCCGGAGTGCTCGGCGGCTACCAGGGCTACGGCGGCGACGGCGGGCTGGGCGGCGACGGCGGAGCGACCTCCAGCTACTCCGGTGGCGGCGGCGGCGGCTCGCCGGGTGGGGCGGGCGGCGTCGGCGTGACCACTGGCGGCGACGGCAACCTCTTCGGCGGCGGCAGCGGCGGCACCGGGTGCAGCGGCTCAAGCGGACGCGACGGCGGAGACGGCAGCAGCGGAAACGCCGGCGGCACCGGCAGCACGGCGTCCTCGGGCACTCCGGGCAGCGGCGGCGTCGGTGAGTTCGCTGCGGGCGGCGGCGACGGGGTGAGCGGCTGCGACAACTGGACGGGCGGCGGCGGCGGCGGCTACGGCGGCGGCGGCAGCGGCGGCGCACAGTGGGGGAGCGCCACGCTGGAGGCCTCTGGCGGCGGCGCAGGCGGATCGGGCGGCAGCGGCGGCTCGCTGAGCGTGCACGGTGCGGACGCCGCCGGAGCCTACGCTGGCAGCGGGGGCACCAGCTCCGGCGGCTACACCGGCACCGTGGGCAGCAACGGCGGCTACCTCTCCACCGCAGGCAACGGCGACACCAGCACCGATCGCGGCCTGGCGCTTGGCGGGGGCGGCGGCGGCGGCAGCGGCGGCTACCAGGAGACCGGCGGAGCTGGCGGCGGCGCGGGCGGCGGGGCGATCACCCTGTATGCCTGGGAGAGCCTGACCATCGAGAGCACCGCGGCGCTGCTTGCCAACGGCGCAGGCGGCGGCGGCGGCGCCCAAGACAACGGCGGCAACTCCACCAGCGCGGCAGGCGGGGTGGGGGCCGGCGGCGGCATCCTGCTGGAGGCCCGGGATCTCACCATCGACACCGACCACCCCTACATCAGCGCCACGGGCGGAGACGGGCAGACCAGCAACGGCGGCACCATCAAGCTGTTCTACGACAGCCTCTCCGGTGCCGCCCCCTCCAGCAGCGCCGCCGGTCGGATCTACGACGCTGGCAGCGGGAGCTGGCAGGAGCCCTGAGCCCTCACCGCCCGTTCACCGAGAAGTGCTGGTAGTCCTTCAGACTCGACCAATTCCCACCCCACTTCCACCCCACCGCCACAAACGCCACCACCACCGGCCCGTCTACCGCGATCATCCCCGGTCGCACGTCACCCCGGTCGAGGAACGCCGCTCCGGCAGGCGGCAGCACCTTCTTCCCGCGCACATACGGGTTCTCGATCGTGTTGATGTCGATGGCGTGGCCGTAGCTGTGCTGGGAGAAGCCCCCGCCGCCGGTGACTGCGCGGCAGTTGAACGCCGAGGTGTTGTCGTCGGCCATCGAGGCGTCGTCGGAGCCGCCGTAGTGGTAGGTCGGCTTCATCCGCCGGATCGCAAACTGAGCCTCGAACAGCGCGGCGAACACCCCGACCAGCGCCTCGGCGTGCTCTCCTGCCACGATCAGCTCCCCGGTGGTCGCATTGCCGTCGAAGTCCCAGTGCGACAGGCGCAGCAGCCGCAGCTCGTCGAGGCCCACCGGGCAGCCCTCCCGCCAGGTCACTCCGGTCATCGCAGCGCGCATGTCCTCAGGGATCGGCTCGATGGTTCCAGAGAACACCGGCTCAGGCGGCTCCGGAGGCTTCGGTGCTGCGACCGGCTCGGGGATGGGTGTGGGCTCAACAACCGGCGGTGGCTCCGGCAGCTCGGGTGCCGACTTCACACAGGCAAGCAACGACATCATCCACACAGCCCCTCCAGATCGCACCCGGAGGCTACCATCTGGGTGGTTCGGTGAACTTCAGGTAAAGCCTCTGGAGGATCCAGATGGCGCCCTGTAGGCTGATCATGAACAATTGGGGAGGGAAGGATGAGAAACCTGAGCCTGACCGGGCTGGTGATCTGCCTGACTATGGGCTGTGATCCGAAGATCGAAGACGGCGAGAATGACACCCGTCCGGATCTCGACACCACAGACACCACCGGCGAAGACACCACCGACACGGTCGATGACCCCGACGATGACCCCGACGACGACAGCGACGGCGACGGCCTGACCAACGCCGAGGAGGAGGCCTTCGGCACCGACCCGAGCAACGCAGACTCCGACGGCGATGGCTACGACGACGGCGAGGAGGTCAACACCCACAACACCAACCCGGCCTACGCCTACAGCCACCCCTACACCGGCGACTACAACGTCGGCTGGTGTGAGACCCCGCCCGCCCCCACCGGTCCCAGCGGCTCCGGGCAGTACGGCGCGTCCTACCAGGCCGGCGACGTCGCCGAGAACTTCACCCTCACCGACCAGCACGGTGAGCAGGTCGACCTCTACTCGTTCTGTGGTCAGTACATCATGATCGCGTTCGGTGCGTTCTGGTGAAGCTCGTGCCAGTCTCTCGCCCGTGAGGCGCAGAGCAACATGGACCGGTACGGTCCGCGCGGCTTCCAGGCCATCGACATCCTCATCGAGAACAACAACAGCAACGCCCCGACTCAGGGCGATCTCGCACAGTGGGCAAACAACGCCGGAATGCTGACCGTTCCCGTCCTCAATGACGGCAACTACACCAACTGGGCGCAGTACGAGCAGGACTTCTACATCCCCACCACCATCCACATCGGCCCGGACATGACCGTGCTTTCAGTGGATCAGGGGATCACGGATCCTGGTCAGTTCGTCCCCTGATCCGAGTCACTTCGCTGCATTACTTCGCAGCAACATCTCCAGGCAGCTCCAGGGTGACCTGTCCGGAGGAGTCAAACGACAGCACGTCCATTGGGCAGACCGCGATGCAGATGCCGCAGTGGATGCACGAGGTGTTGGTGTTGTCGAACGGGATCTGGTTCTTGGCGAAGTACATGACGTCCACGCCGACCTGACAGTACCGACTGCACTCCGTACAGGTGATGCACTTGTCGTTGCTGACGATCTTGAGCTTTCCGAACCACGCGGAGAGCAGCTTCATGTAGTTGGCCAGCGGGCACCAGTACCGACACCAGATCTTGCCGCCGAAGAACGGGTAGAAGCCGATGGGCAGCACCGCGACCAGCCAGAAGTCGACGACATAGGCGTAGGACTCCCACACCGCGTTGTCGCCGTGGGTCTTGAAGAACAGCACGATCGCCAACGCACTTCCCACTGCCCAGACCAGCACGATGGTCGCCTGGAATTCCCACAGCCGCGAGCGCTCGCCCTTGGGTGCGAGGTGTCGCCAGGTGTCGCCCAGCGTCTCTGCGAGGCCACCACAGCCACAGATCCAGGTGCAGAACCGCAGGCCGTGGTACCGCACGAACAATGGGATGGCCACGAACGTCAGGAACAGCCCGCCGCCGGTGAACAGGCGCTTGAGCAGCACCGGATCGCCGTCGTACCACCAGAAGAAGCTGTTGTAGAACAGCGGGAACGGCTGGGCCAGTCCCCATCCCCGCCAGTAGTGCTTGCCGTACTCCTCACCGAACAGGCCGAGGAAGTACGCGAGGAAGCCCTCGATCATCAGGAAGAAGAAGATCTGAAACCCGATGATCGAGGCATAGCGCCAGTACTGGTGGCGGTCCTTGCTGCCCCAGCGCCGGGCGGCCTGGAGGCCGAATGTGGTCACCACCATGGTGTAGAGCAGCGCATACCAGGCGTTGTGCCCCATGAAGCCCATCTTCGCCGTTATCGCGTCGAGGACACCGGTCACCGCGACCTGGGCGGAAGACTTCGCGCCGACATGCCAGAACCAGTCAAAGATGGAAGACGGTGC
>JBLHNG010000003.1:0-58029 GCA_047621685.1 Myxococcota bacterium
TCTCAGCCCGCACCTCAGCCCGCACCTCAGCCGACGCCCCAGCCCTTCGCCCAGCAAGACACCCCCGGCATGCCCGCTGCGTCCGCCACTGGCCTCGTGCCGGATCCGATGAAGAGTGCGGCCGGGGCGATCTCTCCCAGTGGTCTCAGCCAGCTCCTCACCGCCATCAGCGCCGCCGGATTCTCCGACGACAAGCTCGCCCTGATCCGAACTTCTGCCGCGAGCAACCACTTCACCGTCAGCCAGACCGTCTCGATCCTGGAGCAGCTGAGCTTCTCGTCGGACCAGCTTGAGGCCCTCGCGCTCCTCCGTCCCCGGATCATCGACCCCGTCAATGCCGTCCAGCTCGGTGCAGTATTCAGCTTCTCATCGGACCGCGACGAGGCCCTGCGCCTGTTCCAGTAGGGTCGCTCAGAGGGTGTGGGCAGTGCCATGGATCCGCGCCCCGAACAGGTCCGCGCCAGAGCGGATTGCATCGCACAGGATCGACCGTCGAAGGGACACCCTGGCCATGTCCGCGCCATGGCGTGCCTCCAGGGTCGTCAGGTGGATGCCCTCGATCGCCACCACTCGCAGCCGCTCCATGGCCTGCTCGAAGTCCCCAGCAGAGATGAGCTGCTGGAGTTGGATGCTGGTGAGTTCGATGCTGATCAGCCTGTCAGGATGACGTGGTTTATACGACCTGAGCACCGCAGGGCGTATGATGGGGCCAATCGCCCACTCACAGACTCGGATAATGACGCTCCTTCGCGGCACAAAACCGATCACCATCCAGACGCGCCCCTCGCGAACAGGTCGGCATGTTTCCTGAGACGGAGCGATTTGCCGAGCAGGCCCTCCTCGGCAGCGGAGCTCTGGGGCGGGTCTACCGGGCGGAGGACAGCACCAACGGCTTCGTGATCGCCATTCGCGTCCTCCCGCCGGCCCCGCCATGGGCAATGTACCGCCTCCAGAGTGACTTCTCTAAGCTCCAGTCCATCGAGCACGACAACCTCGTTCGCCCGATTGAGCTGGTCGACAGCGGCGATCCATGGTTCATCACGATGGCGTATATCGACGGGCCGACGCTGCCGGATTGGCTGGCGCGGTTTCCCGGCCCGGGTGCGATCCAGGAGGTCTTCGGACAGCTCACCCGGGGGCTGATGGCGCTGCACGACAGCGGGCTGCTCCACCGCAACCTCAAGCCCGACAATGTGCGCATCACTTCGAGCGGAGTCGTCAAGGTGCTCGACGGCGGACTGGCCGGGCTGCTGTTCGATCCCCACGTCATCCCCGACGCACCGCAGACCCGCTACGAGGCCCCGGAGCTTCGCGCGGATCCGGAGCGGGTCACTGCGGCGGTGGACTGGTACAGCCTCGGCATGCTGCTGGCTGAGCAGCTCCCCACCTCCGACGGCCCCCTCGGCCTGCTGTGCGCCGCGCTCACCCACGCCGATCCAACCCTGCGTCCCGACGGGCCTGCTGTCCTCGCCGCACTCGTCGCGGCCCCGACCTGGCCACCGCATCGCCCAGAGGGGCACCCCTTCGTCGGGCGACAGGCCCCCCTCGAGGCCCTGGAGGCCTGCTGGGAGCAGTGCCAGGACGGGCCGGTGATCGCCCTGCTGAGCGGCCGCAGCGGAGACGGGATGAGCACCCTCGCCGACCGCTTCCTCGCACAGCGCCCCGAGGGCACCACAACGCTCACAGTCCGCTGCCACACCCCGTCTCGGGTCCCCCTCGGCCTCCTCCGCCGCCTCGTTGCCGCGCTCCCGGTGACCTCCGTCGATGGCCTCAGCCCGGCGCTCGCGCAGGTGTTCCCAGTGCTGCGGGGCCGAACCGGTGACGTCACCGAGGTCGCGCTGCCACCGGATCCCCGGGCGGTGCGCTTCCAGGCTCTCGACGACCTGCGCACCTTGCTGGCCGCTGTGACGGCAGCAGCGCCGCTGGTGGTCCTCCTCGAAGACCTCCACCGCGCCGACGCAGCCTCTGCCCGGGTGCTCGCCGACCTCCTCACAGCTCCGTCGCCGCCCCGGCTGCTGCTGCTGGGAACCTGTCCGACGGAGGCGCTCTCCAGTGCGGTGTTCATCCGGGGCTGGACCGAGCTGGAGGAGCAGGCATCGGGCTGGATGCATCGGATCCCGGTCCCACCGCTGCCCCCGGAGGCGCTCCATGACAGCCTCACCCAGCAGGGCCTCACCGACCCCGAGCAGCGCCTCCGGATCATCGCCAGCGCCGCCGGCAGCCCGCTGTTCGCCCAGCGGCTCCTCCGGATGGGCCTCGCCGACGTCAGCCGGGTGCCGCCGCTCACCCACCGCCAGGCGCTGACCCGCCACATCGCCACCCTCCCCATCCGCCAGCAGCGCATCCTGGAGGTCCTCACCGCCGCACAGCAGCCGCTGTCGGACACGATGCTGACCGGGATCATCGGCGAGGCGATCGGTGACGCCATCGCTGCGCTGGTCGACGACGCGCTGATCACACCGCCCCCAAGCATCGCCCTGGCCCATGAGCGCATCCTCACAGCCGTGCAGGCCCGGGCCGCGCCGACGCTCTACCACCGCAGCCTTGCTGAGGCCCTCATGGAGGAAGATCCGATCGATCGGATCCGGATCTGCTGGCACCTGCTGGCCTCTGGCGATCCCGCCAGTGCCGTCCCCTACGCCATCGCCGCCGCCGATCAGGCCGCCGCCACGCTCCAGCTGGAGGCCGCCGGTACGCACTACCACCTCGCCCTCACCCACCTCTCCGCCTCCGACAGCCGACGAAAGCGCGTGGTCGCTGCCGCCGCCGCAGTGATGGTCCGGCTGGGTCAGGCCCGGGAGGCCGCGCCGCTGCTGGAGGAGATCGCCGCGCTGCGCGGAGACGACGCCGACTGGCAGCGACGGGCCGCCGAGCAGTGGATCACCGCCGGAGAGCACACCCGCGGCCTCGAGATGCTCCAGTCCCTCCTGGAGCGTGCCGGAGTCCGCTGGCCGAGCGGGCGCACGGAGCAGTCTGTCCTGCTGCGCTTCGGCATGACCCGGCTCCGCCTCCAGACACTGCCCGAGGGCTGGGACACCGGCAGCCCCGAGCCCGCCGCGCTGCACCGGATGGCGCTGTGCTGGACCGCCGCCCAGGCCCTGTGGTGGGTCGCTCCCCTGCGCTCACAGTACCTCCTGATGATCGGCCTCGGACACGCGCTGAAGGCCCGAGCATCCCGCCAGACCGCCCGCTTCGGCCTGCTGCTCTACACCAACCGACGGGGTGCCTCCGAGCGCCTCGCGGCCTGTGAGGCGCTCGCCCGACGCATTGGACAGCCGGAGCTGAGCGCGATGGCGGACTGGATGGCCGCCGCCGCGCTCCACGCCGGCACCCCGCTGGAGAGCATCCCCGGCTACCAGTCCGCCATCGCGCAGTTTGAGCGAGAGTGCCCCGAGGCGGTCTGGGAGAGCCTCATGGCACGGACCGGGCTGCTCGACGCCCTGTGGTGGTCCGGTCAGCTCGACCAGCTCCGCCCCCTGTGGCAGGACAACCTCAAGCGCGCCCGCAGCCTCAAGGACCAGTCGCTGTGGTGCTCGGCGGCGCTGTGCGGTGGACGGCTGGCGCTGCTGGAAGGTCGAGTGGGTCGCGCCCGGGAGCGCGTCGCCCAGATCCTCGCCCGCACCCGCCCCCCCGTCGAGCACCTCCACGCCCGCCTCCTCGGTGTTCGCTGTGCACTCTACGCCGACGACCTCAGCACCGTCGGGGCCGAGATCGAGGCGATCTGGCACATCCTGGAGGACGACAGCCTCCTCAGCCTCCCCGCGCTGCACCTCCATGCCCTCGACCTCCGCGCCGCCACACTGGCCGCCCTCCTGCGCGCCCACACCGCCGGCACCCCCGCACCCAACAGCCCCACCCCCCGCACCCTGAGTCGTGCAGAGGCCCGGATCCGCAAGATGCTGGAGCGCAGCGGGCGACCCGACATGCTCGCCCTCGCCCGCCTCCATCGGGGCAGCGTCCTGGCCGCTCAGGGCAACCGGACCGGGGCACAGACCGCGCTGAGTGAGGCGCAGCCGCTGCTGGAGTCCGCTGGCCTGCTCCTGCACGCTGCGATGTGCGCCGTTGCTGTTGGGCGGCTGTCGGATGACCCCGACGACACCCCGCTGCTCGACCTCGGTGCCCTCAACCCCGACGCCCTGCTCCGGGCGTTCGTTCCGGGTGTGGTGAGCGAGCCCTGAGCCCTACCGACGCACGGTCGCCCGGGCAGCCTCCGCCCCACACAGCATCCCGACCAGCACGTCGCCGTCAGACAGCGGACCGACCCCGGCGGGGGTCCCGGTGAGCACAAGGTCACCGGGGACCAGGGGGATGCGGTGGCTGAGGAAGGACAGCAGGGTGCCGATCGAGAACAGCATCTGGCGGCAGTGCCCGGTCTGACGGACCACCCCGTTGATGGTCAGCGTCAGGTGGAGGTCGGCGAGGTCAAAGCCGGCCGCTGGTTGCAGTTCGGAGAGCGGACAGGCCCCGGCGAAGCTCTTGGCGAGGTCCCAGGGGTGGCCCCTGGCCTTGAGGGCATCCTGGGCGGCGCGGAGGGTGAGGTCGAGGGCGAGACCGACGTGGCTGACCGCGGCGAGGCAGGCATCGGGGGTCGCCTCCGACAGTGATGCGCCAACACGCACTGCGATCTCCAGCTCATGGTCGCACCGGCCCAGCGACGTCGGCAGGGACAGGTCGTCGGCAAACGGCACGATGCAGGTTCGCGACTTGGTGAAGATCAGCGGGGCCTTCGGCACGGCGTTGCCCAGCTCGACGGCATGGGCGGCGTAGTTCCGGCCAACGCAGTAGATCGCGTTGACTTTGGCGGGGGTGAGGGTGAGGTGTGTCATTCCCTCACAGTACCGCCAGCAGCGCGTCGAGCGCCTCCGCCCAGTCTGCCGGGTGGCTGATCGCGATCGAAGCATGCCCAGCACCCTCGACGATGCGCAGCGTCGCGTCGGGAATGGCCTCGGCGATGGCGGCGGCATCAGCGGGTGGGGCGCGGGTGTCGAGAGACCCGCCGAGGACGAGGGTGGGACAGCGGACGGCGGCGGCGTCCTTTGTCGGTCGCCAGGAGAAGCCATCAAACCCGCTCATCACGCTGCCCCAGCCCACCAGGAGCGCGGCGCCGGGCTGACGGGGCAGGCCCATGAGCGCGAACCGGTTGCCGACGGTGGTCATCAGGTCGGCGTAGGTGCCCTCGACGACGACGGCATCGGGGGTCGCACCGTGGGCGGCGACGGCCCTCAGGATGCTCGCACCGCCCATCGAGAAGCCGATCAGGACTGCGGGCTGGCCCGGGAACTGTGCACGGGCGAAGTCGAGCCCTGCGGCGACATCGGCCCCCTCGAAGTAGCCCAGCGAGGTCCGCCGCCCGTCGGCATTCCCGCTGCCCCGCTGGTCGATGAGCACCGCAGCGTAGCCCCGGTCGTGGAGGCGAGGCACGAGGTCGAGCAGCTGATCAGCGCTGGCGGCGTAGCCATGCACCAGCACCGCCACACCCCGACAGTCCGGACACGGCACCAACCACGCGGAGAGTCCGGAGCCGTCGGAAGCGGTCAGGGGGTGGGTCGTGTACGCCAGACCGAGGTCGTCGGGGGTGCGGCTGTGGGCCGGACGGGGAATGCGAACCCCGGTAAACAGGACCGTGAGCTTCTCGGTGGTGGAGAGGTTCTCTGGGTCCGGGGTGCGCACTCCGGCGTCGACAAACACCAGCATCGCCCGGGCATGCAGCGCCCCGATGAGCCCGACCCCCGCCAGCAGCGCGAACCCCGTCAGTAGGATTCGTTTCTTCAGCGCGCCACCTCAAATTCCCCGAGGATCGCCTGCTGTGGGGTGATCCACTGCACCGGAAGGCCCAGGCTGTCTACCTGCTCCTCGATCAGCGACCGGTCCCCGACGATCACCCACAGCCGGGGACGGTCGGTCATCCAGCTCTCTGCACAGACCACCGAGTCAGCCGGAGTGAGCCCCTTTGAGGTCGACAGCCGCTCACCGAGGGTCTCCAGGGTCTGATCCTGGAGGATGAGCTGCTGGTAGAAGCTCGCGGCAGTGCCGGCAGTCTCCAGCCGACGGTTCCACCAGGTCACCTGATCGAGCCACGCCGCCTCGACCTCGTCCTCCGTCACCCCGCTGGCGACCATCGTGTCCAGCTCGCCGCGGATCTCGGTGACGGCTCCAGCGACGTTCTCGGCCTCGACATCCACCGAGGCGGCCCAGAAGCCATGGGTCTTGCCCGCGCTGTGGTAGCTGCCAGCACCATAGGTCCAGCCCTTCTCCTCGCGGAGGTTGCCGTTGAGCCGGCTGACGAAGCTGCCGCCGAGGGCGAAGTCGATGACCGACAGCGGCACCCGATCCACATCATCCCGACCCGGGGCCTCGGTGATGAGTCGCACCGCAGCCTGGGGGCCGGGCATGTCGACAGCGACGATGCCCGAGGCTCCCATCGGGGCGACTTCTGGCAGGCTCGTGCGCTCTGCGGGCACCCCGAGGTCGCCGATCAGCGCCACGATGTCGTCCTGGATCTCCGCCACGGTGACATCCCCGACCACCAGCACATGCACCGGAGCCTCCGCCAGCAGCTCGGCGTGCAGGCTGCGGAGGTGGCGGCGGCGGACGCCCTGGATCCCGTCGAGATCCGCGCGCTGTCCGTAGACGCTCTCGGCGGGGTAGAAGCCATACTTCCGGGCGGTGGAGGCCACATCAGACATGTCTGCCGGGCCGGTGTTTTCGTACCAGTCCAGCACGTTCTCCCGCGACAGCCGCAGCTCGCTCCGAGGCAGCCCCGGGGTGTGCAGGACCGCGTCGAGCAAGGCGAGGCCGTCGTCGAGCGCGGTGCGGGGGATGGTCAGCTCCAGGCCGCCCACAGTCCGCCCCATCCACGACAGCAGGCTGGCGTCGAGGCTGTCGAGCAGCGCCTCGGTCTCCTCCGCGTCGGCTTCCTTCGAGGCGAGGTCCCAGATGTTGGTGAGCATCCGGCAGTCCACGGAGTCTGGGCACAGGTCCATGGTGCCACGCTCAAACATCACCATGATCTCGACCTTGCGAACCCCGTCCACCTGCAGGTGGCTGAGGGTGAGGCCGGGGCGGAGGATCGTGGTGGTCATGCCAGGCAGCGCCAGCACGTCGGGGGGCTCGACTTCCGGAGGCGCGGAGCGGTCGGGGGTCTCGGGGATGGGAATCACCCCGGTCGGGACCTCGTTGGGGTCCTCCTGGGCAAACAGCAGGGCACTCAGCAGCAGCGGGGTCATGGCAGCTCCACGGACACAGCACCCGGCAGGGCACCGCCGGCACCCTCCGGGATCACCGACAGGGTGGTTCGACGCTCTGGAGACAGCCAGGTCTGTGTGACCCGGACGACATCCTCAGCGGTCACATCAGCATACCGCTGCCACTCCTCGGCAAAGCAGTCCGGACGCCCATAGTGGACCATGCAGTCCGTCAGGTGCTCGGCGCGGTCTTCGGGAAGCTCCAGGGCGTCGAGGGTCGAGGCGAGCATGACGGCCTTTGTCCTGGCCATCTCTGCCTCGGTGGGCGGGTGGTCGATGACGTCTTGGAGGACCGCCTCGATCATGCGCTCCATCTTCGGGATCCGCGACTTCATCGAGGCGGTGTAGATGATGAACTGGCTCGCCACCTCACCAGTGCTCAGCCACGCCCAGGTCTCGCTGGCGATCCGACGCTTGTAGTACATCGCGTCATCCAGCCGGGTGCCCCGACCATACGAGAGGATGTAGCTCAGGGTCTCCAGGGCGGCGGCGTCGGGGTGCGCCTGGTTGGGGGCCGACCAGCCCATCCACAGCCCCCAGTCCTCGATGGCGTCCTCCAGCATCCCGTTGCTGCCACTCTCGGGCAGCGCGACCTCGGTGAGCCGTGGAGCCTCAGGGGCGGGCTTCTCGGGCACATCGGAGAACCACCACTCCACCCGCGCGAGCATCTCCTGAGCGTCGAAGTTGCCGACCAGGGCGAGCACCGTGTTGTCCGGACGGTAGTGACGCTGCCAGAAGTCCTGGGTGCTCTCGACGGTGAAGCCCTCGACATCGGCGATCGTGCCGATGACCGGTACATGGTAGGGGTGCCCGACCGGCCACATCAGCCGGGAGAAGGCGTCCCAGTCCCGGCCATGGGGATCGGCGTAGCCCTCGGCACGCTCCTGGAGCACCACATCGCGCTGGTTGGCGACGTTCTCCTCGGTGACCCCGGCGGACAGGAAGCCGAGCCGGTCACTCTCCAGGAACAGGGCCAGCTCTGCCGCACCGGAGGGGAAGGTCATGTGGTAGGCAGTGGTGTCCTCAGAGGTCCAGGCGTTGTTGCTGCCGCCAGCCTGGGTGAGCCACTCGTCGAAGCTGGCGCCGGGCACGTTGGTGGAGCCCTCGAACATCAGGTGCTCGAACAGGTGCGCGCAGCCCCGCTCTCCGTCCAGCTCGTCCCGGGAGCCCACCCCGAACCGCAAATGCAGGGCGACGGTGTCGGTGCGACGAGACTCTTCGAGGATGACGGTGAGGCCATTGTCGAGGACGACGGTGATGGCGTCGGTGTCCAGCAGGGGCTGATCCGGCGGTGGGCCGGCGAGCGCGGTGGGGATGAGCAGCAGCAAGGGGGAACCTCCTGACCGGGAGACTACACCGGGGTCGGTATACTCGGGGCTCGTGCTGCTGAAACCCGGAACCACCATCGGCGACTACACCGTCCAGGCGTTCCTGGGCGCTGGCGGCATGGCGAGCGTCTACCGGGTGGTCCACACCTCTGGCTCGGTGCATGCCCTCAAGGTCCTCCGACAGACCGGTGATGCCGCCGTCCGTGCCGAGAAGATGGGGCGGTTCATCGCTGAGGGAGAGATCCAGGCCCGACTGCGCCACCCCCACCTGCTGCCGGTGCTCGCGCTGATCAAGGATCCAGTGGGGCTGGTGATGGAGCTGCTGAGGGGCGAAGACCTCGGCGCACGGCTGATCCGGGAGGGCGCCCAGCCGCCGCTGCTGGCGGTTGGGTGGATCCAGCAGATCCTCTCCGCGCTTGCCCTCGTCCACAGCCACGACATCGTCCACCGGGACCTCAAGCCGGGCAACATCTTCCTGGAGCGCCTCGCTGATGGCACCGATCAGGTCCGGGTGATGGACTTCGGTCTGGCGCGGGTGCTGGGGCTGTCGCAGACCCGCACCGGGGCGATCATCGGCTCGCTCTGCTACCTGTCCCCCGAGCAGATCACCGACAACCTCACCGTCGATCACCGGGCGGACCTGTTCACCATCGGCGCGCTGCTGTTCGAGCTGCTCACCGGCACCCAGGCCTTCGTCGCGGAGAGCGAGTTCTCGGTCATGGAGCGCATCCGCTCTGGCAGCCAGACCCCGGTAGCCGCGATCAACCCCGACATCCCCGACTCGCTCTGCGAGGTGGTCCGGCGCGCGCTGCGTCCCGACCCCGACGATCGCTACCCCGATGCCGCCGCCTTCTCTGCGGCCCTCCAGACCACCATCGATGCCGGGGACGTGCCGCAGCAGGTCTCTCATCGCATCCACAACGCCCAGGAGGCCCTGCTGCGCAAGACGGTGCGGGCCCGGCTGGAGAAGTCGCTGTCAAAGCTGAGCCGCCGACGGGGTGGGATCGCGGGTCTCCCAGAGCTGCCCCCGCTCCTCCGGGTCTTCACCCTCGCGGGTCGCCTGGAGGCGATGTCCCTGCCCGCGCTCCAGGACGCCGCACAGAGCCTGCCTGACCTCATCGGCGCAGCCCGGCAGGCGATCCAGGACTGGGAGATCGAGACGGGGCTGCGAATTGATGCCTTCCAGGCGGCCCGGTATGCCCTCCGAGACGCCCAGGTCGCCAACCAGCCCGACGCCATCGCGGCTGAGGTCGGCGGCGGTCTGGGCGCGCGGTGGCGGTGGCGTCGGGTCGCTCAGGTTCGCTGGGAGGCCGAGGGGGCCGCCGCACAGGCTCTCTCCAGGGTCCTCACCACCCTGCCCGAGCTCCCCGAGACTCACCCCCTCACTGCTCCCACACTCCGCCGCCGACAGCGCGCCGAGGATGCCCTTGTCCGCGCGCGGCATTGCTATCCCCCGCCGCCCCTGTCGATGTGGATGGCGGTGGTGCTTGGGGTGCTGCTTGGGCTGCTGGGGACGGTTGTTTGGGTGGTTTTGTGACGGGAGCGCGGAGAGAGTGCAGCCCCCCTTGAGCGCAGCGCCACAAGCAGGTCTGAGCGAAGCGAGTGGCTGCGGTGGTGCGGAGTGGCCAGGAAAAGCATGGCGCCAACGTTGAGTGACCTCAGCTCTCCGGTGAGAGAGCACCCTTCGGGGTCGAACGCCACGACGCTGCGCAGCCAGGGGCAAGCAGTGCAGGTAGGCAACATCTAGACCTGCGACGGGAGAATCGTCAGAGTGTGGCGGTGCTCTCGATGCGGGCTCTCCCATGCTCCAGCGATGCGAGAATCGTGGGTATTGATGTTGCCTACCTGCACTGCTCGCCTCTGGCTGCGCAGCGTCGGGGCGATGGGATGACGGCGGGTGCTCGTCTCAGGTTTTAGTTGAGGCTATTCGTCGTCTCACCGGCGCTTTTTCTGGCCACTTCGCACCAACGCAGGCCATTCGCTTCGCTCAGACCGGCTCATGGCGCTGCGCTCAAGGGGGCTGCACTCCTTGCGTTTCGCTGCGCTCACCTCCAGTCCCCGCCCCCTGTGACCCCCACCCAGACACCCGCTCACTCACCACCATCCGCAGGCTCAACGGACCGTCCTGAACCGCAACGAGCGCCGCATCCGCCCCAGCCCTGAGCACAGGGTCATCAACGCGATATCTTCCCAGACCATGCTCTCCGCCCTCTTGATCGTCCTCGGCATCGCTGGCGTGCTGCTCGGCAGCGACGTCGCCATCTCCGCTGCCATCCGACTCGCTCGACGCATCGGGGTCCCGCCGCTGCTCGTCGGCCTGACCCTCACCTCCATCGGCACCTCCCTCCCTGAGATCGCCACCAACGTCGCCGCCGGGATGTCCTCCCGGGCCGGCATCGACGCCAGCGGACTCCTGGTGGGCAACATCATCGGAAGCTGCCTGTCGCAGATCACCCTGCTGCTCGGCATCGTTGGTCTGGCCGCCTCAATGCGCCGGCCAGACCACTTCCGCCGCGATGGCGCGATGATGCTCGTCGCCGCCGCTGCAATGTTCGCGGTGTGTGCGGACGGGGTGGCAAAGCCCATTGAGGCCGTGGTGCTGCTCTCGCTGTACGCCGGCTACCTGTTTGTCCTGGTTCGTGGCACCCCGATGGAGAGTCCCGAGGAGAACCCTGAGGGCAGCCTCTTCAAGGAGCTGGCGCTGGCGATGGGCGGGCTGATGGTGGTGGTGCTCTGTGCAAACCTCGTCGTCGAGCAGGCCATCGATCTCGCCAGACTTCTGGAGCTTCCCGAGGTCGTCATCGGGCTGATCCTTGGTCTCGGAACAGGCATCCCGGAGCTGACCGTCGCCCTACAGGCAGCGCGCAAGGGCTCGACCGACCTGGGGCTGGGCAACCTCATCGGCAGCAACATCACCGACCCGCTGCTCAGCTTCTCTGCCGGGGTCATGCTCCACGAGGTCACCGTGCCCGCCGCAGTGCTGTGGTTCGACTTTCCGGTGTGGCTCGGCGCCTCTGGCCTCGCGCTGTGGTTCATCCACTCCCGCAGCAAGCTCTCCCGGCTCGAATCCGGGCTGCTGATCGCGGTGTTCCTCAGCTACGTCACCGTGCGGACAGTGCTGATCGGCTGAGGAGATCCCACACCTCACCGTGTGAGATCCCCCGATCCTGGCCGCTCATTCGCCGACAATCCAGGCGCGGTTCTTGCACTTTTCCCCGACATGCTTCTGCTGATGCTGGCCTGCACCTCACCGACCCCCGACACCGGCACCCCACCCACAATCGACACTCCAGAGCACAGCGAGTGCCTGCCGGAAGGCGAGTCCTTCAGCGATGCGGTCTGTCAGGCGGTCGTGGACGACGCTGGACGGCAGCCGACGGTCAGCGAGAACAAGTCTGGCATGGAAGCGGACTGGAGCGACCCTCGACTCAACGACCCGGAGTACCGCTGGCTGGAGAGCGAGATCAACCGGTGCGCCTGCCGCTGCTGCCACACCACGACGTTTGGTGGGGCGGGGGTCTACTTCTGGGACATGGAGCACCAGCCAGTCTGGATCGACAGCGCCAGCGGCTGGTCCCTCTCCGTCTTCAGCGGCCGGACCGAGGAGGAGGCCCAGACGCTTCCCACCGACGACATCGAGCGGCTCCGGGCGCTGATCGAGTTCGAGATGGACCGCAGACAGGAGGAGTGAGCTACCACTCCACCGGGTTGGTGGTCGCGCCGTACCAGGACATCTCATCGTCCTTCGTCAGCACGGAGGCTTCGGCGGTGGTCGGAGAGATTGTGATCGTCTCGCCCCAGGAGTTGAAGCCGAGCAGCTCGCCCTCGTTGTAGCCCAGGCCGAAGATCTTCGAGTAGCCGGTGTCGCCGATCCAGGTGGTCTGACCAGTCAGCGGATCGACCTTGACGAGGCCGTCGAGGTCACCAGAATCAACAGTCCAGTACAGGTAGCCATCGGGGAGGCCGACGAGGTCGCCGGAGGTCTCGTAGTTGCCCTCGGTGACCAGCTCGGTGACCCGGCAGTTGGTGATGTTGATGATGTTCACCCCATCATCCCCGCCCGCGATCAGCTCATTGTCGGAGGTGAAGGTCAGGGCGACCATGCCGGCGTCTGGGGAGCAGATCGCGGTGACTGCGGCGGTGGAGGGATCGATGCGGTACAGCGCGTCGAACGTGCCGCCGTACATCTTGCCCTCCAGGTCGATGGCGATGTCCACAAACGAGGACAGCTCTGCGCCATCCTTGCTGCTGAAGACGCCGATCAGGGTGCGCTCCCCGGTGGCTGGCTCGACCTCGAAGAGCTGGGTGCCGGTGTGGGCGTAGACCGGGGCCGCTGCGGGGGGCGGCTCCTCGTCGTTGGCCGGCTCGGCGGTGTCCTCAGGCTCCCCGAAGTTCTCAGGCCCTTCGAGAACCGGGATGGTATCTGGAGCGGCGGTGTCGGGCTCAGCACCCTGGTTGTCAGGCTGTTCGGCCTGAATCCCGTACTCCGAGCAGCCGACGACGGCGAGCAGCAGCAGCATCCGCATCGCATCCTCCTGACGCTTCCCGGTGACGGTGGCGAAGGCACAGCCGAGGGAAGGATCCGGAGATAACGGACTGAGCAGTCTGTCGCATACTCTGGGCACCACCGGGCTGAGATGTCACAGACGAGCCGGTGACTCGCTACGCCGTCCGACGTCGGCGGAACAGCCCGGCGAGCCCGAGAAGTCCGAGGGACCATGTCGTCCCGGATCCACGACAGCCGGAGCCGTCCTTGCCCTCGCCGGTGTCCGAAGGCTCGTCGGAATCGAGCACCCCGGAGTCAACCTCGCCAGAGTCCGTCACCCCGGTGTCATCACAGCCCTCGTCGGTCTCACCGTCGCCGTCGTTGTCGATGCCGTCACAGTCCTCCACCTCCAGGTCTTCATCCCAGCCACCGCCGCCGCCATCACCCCGCTGACCACTCCCACCGAGGCCGGCTGGCTGGTGGGCATGACCGGTCCGGAGGTCGGCGCGGGGGTGGTGCTGAGCGAGGTGTGGAGCGTGATGGCCGGGGTGTCCGCGCAGGGCAGCTGGCTGGACCTCTCCGGCGATGGTGCCGCTGCGGTGGTGCCGTGGTGGACGGGCAGCGTCGGGGTCGAGCTGTCGTTCTGAGGATCGGGCTCAGCGGGGCTGCCCTCAGCGGGGCTGCCCTCAGCGCATCTGCTCGTCGCTGCGCTGCTTCCGACGGTCGGCGATGGTCTCCAGTGACTCCGACGGGATCCCGGTGAGCAGGTCGATGGGATCGTGCTCGATGGTGGCGAGGCTGGCGTTGATCTCCCGATCCCAGGTCCGCGAGCCGGTCTGGTAGGGCGTGGTGGTGAGGAAGTCGGAGCCGGTGTCGATGAGGGTGAGGGTGTCGATGAGGCGCGGGGGGAGGTCGTCGACGAGGGGGGCAGCATCGGCGGACCAGTCGCGCAGGGCCTCAGAGCCAGCCATGAACATCCCGGCGACGTCCTCGGGGGTGCCCTGGTTCTGTGCCTCGACCCGTGCCGCGAATTCCCCCCAGTCCTGGGTCATCGTGTCCTTCCAGCCGATGAGCAGCAGCACGCTGGAGACCCGGGAGCGCCACAGGGTCGCGGTGGGGAAGACCTCAGCGAAGGTGGCGACCACCCGACGGAAGCCCTCCGGGGTCATCATGTGGGGGTGGATCTTGTGCAGATACAGGCCATCTTCATCCAGCCGGTCCCGGCACAGCTCGAAGAATTCGACCGTTGATAGCTCCAGATACGCCGAGTAGGCCGCCACGCCGTTGAAGATGATGTCGTACTGCTTGCGGCGGGTCAGCAGGTGGTTGCGGCCATCGTTGGGCACCATGTTGAACCGGGGATGCCGCATGACCCCACGGTTCTCGGTCTCGAAGTAGCGGGCGATGATCGGCTGGACGTCGGAGATGTCGGCGGCTTCCACCGCCTTGACTGCCGGGTGCTCGACCACCTGCCCTGAGGTCGCTCCGGTGTCGAAGGCGAGGATGAGCACCTCGGCGGGCTCGGGGTGGAGGAGGGTCGCCAGCCAGGTGCCGATGGGGCCCGACGAGACGAACTCACCGTTGGCGAACAGCATGCGCTCCCACTGCCCACGCTGATCCACCCAGATCACCGCATCCGACGTGCTGCGGCCATCCTTGTAGAACTCGACCCGGTGCTCAACGGGGATGTTGAGGAACACCCACGGGGTCAGCCGAGAGGCAATGAACGCCATCGCAGCGACCCCCGCGAGGCTGAGCGCGATGCCTGGAACCCGCCGCCGTCCGGGCACACACAGCAGGACAATTCCGAGGACGAGGTTGGTCGCCGCGATTGCATACAGGGCGTTCTTCGCACCCAGCGCAGGCATCAGGAAGAACCCGGCGACGAAGGATCCCGCGATCCCGCCGACAGTCGAGACGAAGTACACCGCCCCGACCCCGGCCCCGAGCACCGACAGCCGTCGCACATACAGTCGGTTCCCAAGCGGGAATGTCATGCCGAACAGCAGCCCCGCCGCCCCCAGCGCCACCCCGATCACCACGATCTCCCCCCGGGTGATGTAGAGGTCGAGGCTGTTGCGGGCGAAGCCCCAGGCGGTCGTCCAGGTCTCGGTCTGCGAGGAGCGCAGCCAGATGAGCAGCAGCGGACTGCCAGCGGTGATGCCGCCGAGGGCAACCTGGAGCGCGCCGTACAGCCGCAGCGGGGCAAGTCGGGCCAGCGGACCGGCGTACAGGGCACTGCCGAGGCCGGTCCCGAGCAGGAACATGGTCAGGACGAGGGAGAAGACGAGGGTGTGGGCGTTTGGATGGAGCAGCGCGATGATGCGGGTCCAGAGGATCTCGCCAGCGGTCGCAGTGAAGCCCGAGAGGAAGAACGCCGCCAGCAGCCACCGGCTCGCCCCGCCCGTCACCGGCTCTGAGGTGGACTCTGAGAGGTTGCCGCTCCGACCGATCGGCAGCAGCCACAGCGCCCCCGCCACCGCCGCCGCCGCGAGGTTCATGCTCACCGCGACATGCGCGCTCGCGGTCAGCCCCAGGCGGGTCATCAGCACGAACCCGGTCAGCGCACAACCTGCCGCCGCGCCGAGGGTGTTGAGTCCATACAGCCGGCCCACGTCGCTGCCGATGCGGTCCTGGCGGCGCACGAAGAACCGGGAGAGGGTCGGCAGGGTGGCGCCCATGGCGATGGTGGGCGGCAGCAGCAGCAGGCAGCCGAGCGCGAAGCGGACGAGGGTGTGGGCGAAGAAGCCGACATCCGCGACATCGTGGACCTGGTGGTACAGCGCGGTCACCCCCGACAGCGCTGCGGGAAACGCCAGCCCGTAGCCGGCGATGAACAGCTCCAGCACCGCATAGACCAGCAGCGGCGACTTCACCGAATCAATGCGCTTCCCGGCCAGCACCGCGCCAATGGCCAGCCCGGCCATGAACACCGTCACCACCGTGGTGATCGCGTGGTAGGTCACCCCGAACAAGTACACGAGGTGCTTGATCCAGAGGATCTCGTAGACCAGGGTGGAGGCCCCGGAGAGCAGGAACGCCGCCAGGAGCAGGAGCCGGGCCAGGGTGGTCACACTTGATGGTTACCACATCCGCCGCTGTCGATGGGCCTACATGTCTCCGTCGTTCATGCAGTGGTCGGTGCCATCGCCCATCTCATGGCAGATCATCTCTGCCTCTGCGCAGTCCTCGGACTCCACCAGCTCGCCGTCGACGCACTCCATCAGGACTTCGCCGTCGCAGGTGAACTCGGACTCGGTGCACTCACCACCACAGCCGATCAGCGTAAACAGGGCCATCGCGATCATCGAACCGATCATGTCATCTCCTCTAAAGATGACATCACTGTATCCAGAGATCCCGTCTGGCACCTCCCCTCGCCCATGAGGCACTATGTTGCTCACCATGTACGCCTTCTTCCTCACCGCCGTCGCCCTCGCCCATGGCCCCCACGAGGCCCAGACCCACGCCGCCGCCCTCGACGAGCACGCCCGCTACACCCTCCCCGATCCGCTGCCCGAGGACCTCAAAGCGATCCTCACCGTCGGACCGGCAGAGCTGATGGGCAGCTACAACCGCCAGACCATTGCATCAGCACTCGAAGCCCTCACCCCGGCTGCCCAGACCTGCTACCAGCTCGGACTCGACGACGCAGAGCACCCGGCAGGCACTGGCCGCATCGTCTTCCAGACCACCATGTACGCCAACGGTCTGAAGTCCTCCTTCACCCTCGGCACCAACACGCTCCTCCACCCCGAGGTCGAGGACTGTGTGGCCCGGGTGCTCAAGACCGTCGACCTTCCCAAGCCGCTGCGCGGGATCATCACCCTGAGCATCCCGGTGGAATTCAGCGGGCAGGCAGAGTAGCACTCCACCGGCTGTGGAAGGACGCCCGGCTGAATCAGTCGTAGATGCTGATCATGTAGAGGCTCCAGGACTCCAGCGTCCCAGACTGGCCGCTCGCTTCGTCCACCACCGTGATGCTCCAGTCGCCGTTTGCGACCTCGTCGGATGGAATCGCCCGGACGATGTGCTCGCCGTTGACCGCATCCTCGCCCGAGACCACGGTGCCGTTGGTGCCGTAGGGGTTGTAGAGCGTCACGGTGAGATCTGCGGGGCGGGGGTGGTCGATGTCGAGGGTGACGACCAGATCGACAGAGACGGTCGCCATGCCGGTCACGGTGACGGTGTCGGTCAGGCCGGTGGAGTCGTTGTCGGGGATCGCAGTGGAGATCGCTCCGGATTCAAACGTGCCGGCGAGGTCCTCGGAGACACAGAACCAGCCATCGGAGAGGTGCTCACCCAGGCAGACCAGCCCCGCAGCACAGTCGGCGGTGGTGTCGCAGTCCTCCCACTCCCCGGCGCCCTCGTCGACCTCCTCCTCTGGCAGCGGGTTGTTGTCGGCGTAGTCCCGCAGCTTCGTCAGCGCGCTCTTTCCGACGTAGGAGACTCCCGCGAGGGCATCGATGTCCGCGAGGGGGCGGTCGGCGACGATGTTGCCCGCGGCCCGGCTGTCCAGGGCGACCTCGACATCGAGCAGGGTCTGGGAGGCGATGTTGGCGAGGGCGAGGGTGGCCTCGGCCTGCTCCGCGGTGAACTCCACACCCTCAACCAGCACCGGCTGATCGTCGCTGACCCAGCCGGTGGCGATGGCGTAGTCGAACAGGAGGCCCAGCGCGGAGGGACCGACGTAGTAGATGTCGTCGATCTCCTGGACCGTCTCGTAGAGATCGTCGTCGCCGGTACCGAAGGTGGCATCCGAGCCGTCGCGGTGGGCAATGAGGTTGCCAGCGGCGATGGCGTTGAGGCCGACGGTGTCATCGAGCAGCGGCAGCGTGGTTCCGGCGTCGTTGAGGAAGGCCTGGAGGCCGAGGGCTTCAGGGGAGCCTTCGTCGTAGCGGAGGTCGGAGGAGCCGTCTTGCAGGCTGTTGGTAGGCTCAGGAGCGCAGGCGATGAGGAGGAGGAGCATGGTTTGGCCTGGAGACGGTGGAGGTAGTGGGTATAATCGGTGTCGGTGGTTGGCTGATGGTGAATGGTGAATGGAAGGGTAGCGCCAGCCCCCCTCAGAGCCGTCGGGCACACCAGGCGTGGATGAGCAGCGTCTGACAGAACAGCACCGGCGCGGAGAAGCCGCTGTCTGCGATGAGATCCGACAGCACCCCCAACGGCAGCACCGCGACATCCCGGCCCATCGCCGCCGCCATCCCTGTGATGCGTTCGTCGGGAAGGCCCGCATACCGCAGCGTCTTCAGCCACAGCGGAAGCAGCGCCTCGAATCCCACTTCGTCCGAGGCAATGGCGGCGTTGATGAACAGCCCGTCGGAGCGAATCCGGGCGGCGATTCCAGCGAAGAACGCCTCCTGGTCAGCCCGTGCGGTGAGGAAGTGGGAGACGAGGATCGCGGTCGCGGCATCGAAGGGTGCAGACGGCGGCAGGGTGTCGATGGTGCCGCAGTGGAAGGTGATGCGGGCGGTGATGCCAGCCTGCTCGGCGCGCTGTCGGCAGATGGTGAGCATCGCCTCGGCAGGCTCGACGACGGTGAACCGCCACCCCGGGAACGCCTCCGCCAGCGCCAGCAGCTCCGCCCCGGTCCCCGCGCCAACACAGAGAACACAGGCATCCTCGGCAAGCTCGGAGAGCACCATGCGCATCAGCAGGTGCAGCACCTGCTTCATCGGGGCCAGCTTCTCGAAGGTTCGGTCATAGGCGGCAGCCTTCTGCTCACCAAACGCGGTCGGGGATTCGTCGTTTTTCATGCGCCGACGGTAACCGATCGCTGATGCCACGAGATGATCCTCAATGGTCAGTCGATGGAGGCCTTCGAGAAGCTCTACGCCGAGGATGTGGTCATGCAAGAGCCGACCGGCATCCCCCGCGAGGGCAAGGACGCCAACCGCACATTCCAGCAGGCATTCTTCAGCAATGTTGAGCAGCTCCACGGCATGGGCTGTGTCGCCAGCGCCTACAACACCGCCGACAACGTCGGCCTGTCGCAGTGGTGGATCGACATCACCTTCAAGGACGGCACCCGCAACCGCTCTGAGCAGGCCAGCGTGCGCACCTTCAGAGACGACCTGCTGGTCCGCGAGCAGTTCTTCTACAACAGCAACGAGTAGCCCCTACAGCCCCCACACCGCGATCCCGGGGCCGATGTTGGCAGCCAGCCAGGCGCCGTCTGGAGAGATCGCGACCGCCCCGGACTGCTTCCTGGTGCTGCCAAAGCTCGCGAGCCACTCCCCGGAGGTCGGATCGAGCTGGCGGACGGTGATGTGGGCAGTGGCCTTGTCGCCGCTGTTGTCGCCGAGGCTGGCGAACAGGTGGCCGGTGGTCGGGTGGATGGCTGCGCCCTTGCAGTGGCCAAACTTCCACGGCGGGGCGGTGAACCAGTCGTGGAGCACCGTGCCGGTTGTGGGGTCGAGCACCTGAAAGCCCGCGCTGCCGGTGTCGCGGATCTGGTCAAAGAAAGCGTAGAGGCGGCTGCGGTCCAGCGACAGCACCATGGGTCCGATCTTGCGATGCTTCCCAGGGGGCGTCACCGCCCAGACCTCGGTCTCATCGGAGAGTCGAATGAGGCTGAGGCGAGGCGACGTGGTGCGAACGAAGACGCGATCATCGTCCAGAAAGATCGCCTGCTGCCCGTAGCCTTCCAGTTTCATGCGGACGACCTCCAGGCCATCGGCGGCCCAGATCCGGAGGGTGTTGTCTGGGGGGATGACGTGCTGACCGCTGACCGAGGCGGACCAGGCCGAGTCTGAGGAGAACGCCACGTCGTTGATGCCCCGACGGTGCCCCTTGAGCGAGGGTGCGCGGGTCAGCCGAGGCAGGGTGTAGCCCGAAGCGGTCTTCTCGCCGGTGTACAGCCGGGAGCCGTCCGGGGCGATCGACAGGAAGTTCGCCAGCGTTCGGCGCTTCTTCTCCAGCACGATCCTGCCGGAAGCCACATCGAAGATCGTCAGCCGACCCGGCCAGCCGCCGCAGACCACCAGCAGACCGGCGGGGTCAAACGCGAGGTGGCGACCGGGGTGGGGCAGGACACGATCAGGGGGTCGAACGGAAGGCGGCATGCCCCCAACGTAGCGGGTCGATTCGCCGGGGTGTCGGGCAGGCGATATCGACACCTGGACAACGCACAGGACTCAGATGGATCGGATCCCACAGCGAGCGCAGCGCTGGTGGCAGCGACTGGATGACCCGGGGCGACGCCACGCATCCTGGATCGCGCTGTGTGGGGTGGTCTACATCGCGCACTACCTCGTGTACTGCCTGCCGCAGCCGTTCTTCATCGAAGACGCCGCGATCACATTCTCGTATTCCGAGCACCTGATCCAGGGCGAGGGTCTGGTGGCGTACCCGGGCGGGGAGCGGGTGGAGGGGTACAGCAATGCGCTGTGGATGTTCATCCTGGCAGGACTGTATGGCCTCGGCATCCCCACCTGGACGTCCGCGAAGGTCCTCGGTGCGATCCTCGGAGTCGCCACCCTGCCCTTCGTCTTCGGAATCACCCGACGCATGAAGCCCGAGGGCAGCGCTGACGCCGCGTGGCTCGCCCCCCTCTGCCTCGCGCTGACTCCGCCCTTCGTCATCTGGAACGCATCGGGCCTGGAGAACGCGCTCTTCTGCTTCCTCCTCGCTGCCGGGACCTGGAGGCTGCTGAGAGAGAGCGAAGACACCACGCTCAGGCCGCTGTCCGCCATCCTGTTCTTCCTGCTCACCATGACCCGCCCCGAAGGCATGATGTACGCAGCCATCGCGCTGCTGGCCCGGGTCATGTTTGCCGTCGCCGACCGTCGCCTCGTCTCCGTTCTTACCTGGCTCGCGGCCTTCTTCGTGCCCTGGCTTGCCTACAATGGCTGGCGATACTGGTACTTTGCCTGGGAGTTTCCCAACACCTACTACGCAAAGCTCGGTGCAGGGAAGACCTTTCGGCCCTTCGGCTGGACCATCAAGGGCTGGAAGTACATCAAGGGCTACCTGCTGACCCACGGCGTCGTGTTTGCCCTGCCCGTGCTCTTCTTCGCCCTCGGCGGGCTGAAGGGGCGGATCCGTAAGGGATTGTGGGCGGTCGCCATTGTCGGGCTGACGTTCCTGATGTTCTACCCCGGCGGTGGAAAGGCCGAGCCAGAGGTCTGGGTGCAAGCCCGGGTGTGGTCGATCCTCGGCTTTGCGGCACTGATGGGACTGATCACCCTGGGCCGGTCCGGCTGGCGGGCGCGGGGCACGATGTGGGCATACTGTGCCTCCGGGGTGTTCTTCGCGCTGTATGCCGGTGGGGACTGGATGGTCGAGTGGCGGTGGTTCAACATCGTCTCCATCAGCCTGTTCCCCCTGCTTGTGGTCGGCATCGGCGAGCTTCTCGACGCCATCCCCAGCTCCAGCCGCATGGTCGCCCTGCCCGCCCGGCTGTCCCGGTGGGGTGCGACCGCATCGCTCCGGACGCTGCTTCTGGTCGCCGTGATGGTCCCGTTCGCGATCAACGAGGTCGTGCGCATCGTCAACTTCGCCCTCTACCCCGAGACCTCCACCCGAGACGTCCACCGGCGGGTCCGGTACATGGCCGGAGTGCAGCAGCGCCTGGACCTCGATGAGGTGGTCTTGCTCGACGTCGACATGGGCGCCCACATGTACCACTCGGACTGGGACATCGTCGACATCGCCGGCCTCGTCGACGTGCCGATGGCCCGGCACTCCGACTTCAGGAAGAACTTCATCGCCGAGTACCTCTTCAAAGAGCGCCTGCCCCACTTCGCCCATGTCCACGACTACTGGGCACGCACCAGCAAGATCCCGAGCCAGTCCGGCTGGAAGAAGGGGTACATCGAGATCGCCCCGTACCCCTACATGGGCGGCGGACTGCACCCAGGCAACTTCATCCGCAAGGACATCTTCATCAGCCAGTACAGCGGTGGCCAGCCCGTCCAGCGGTTTGACGGCGGCATCTCACTGATGGAGACCGACCTGCCCGCCCCAGAGGTCGCACCAGGCGGATCGCTGTTCTTTGCCTCGTCCTGGCGGGCGGTGTCTCGAAGTGCAGGCTTCACCGTGCTGGTGTGGCTCGACGACAGCGCCGGACACCGCACCGTGACCGCCATTGAGCCGGGGTATGGCTGGTACGACCCGGCGGACTGGCACGGTCGTGAGGTGGTCGAGGGGCGGTTCTGGATCACGGTTCCTCCCGAGCTTCCGACCGGCACCTACCGACTCGGGCTCGTCGTCCTCGACACTGCCACCGGCACCGTCCTGCCCGCCATCGGCTCTGAGTCCGCGGTCTACCTGCCCGGGGAGGTCACGCTGGAGCAGACCGTGGAGATCGTGTCACCAGAGGCTGCCCAACAGCACGCCGAGGCCGATCGCGAAGCCGCCGTCTCGCTGGCCGTCGCCGGGGACTGCGAGGCGGTCTGGCCACAGTGGAAAGACGCCACGTACCACCTCGATCGAGACTGGCGCACCATCCATGAGCCCGACATCGAGACCACCCTGGCCCGCTGCTGGGTGCTGCGTGCGGAGGCCGCTACGGAGCGCCAGGATCGCATCGACAGCCTCATCGCCGCCCGGAAGCGAGACCACCGACTCGACGGCCTCACCCGCCTCACCCGCCCCCTCGCCGCCGAGCTGGATGTAGCAGGCGATGTGCTGTTCGCTTCAGAGGACTGGGAGGGCGCCTATGCAGTGTGGACCGATGCCCTCGCGCTCGATCCCCGGCTGTCCTGGACCCGTCGGAAGGCCGAGGAGGCCCGGGATCGTCGGCTGAAGATCACCCGCCCCGGTGCTGAGCCCCTGCCGCCCACCGAGTCCATTCGCCGGTAGCGGCTTTCGACGCCAGCACACCGGATCAGGGTAGCCTCACCCATGGCCTCTCCCCTGTCCCTCCTCGGCTTCCTCATGACCCACGCGGTGATCCTCTGGTACTTCCAGGTGATCAACAGGGAGAAGGTCCCGGTCAGCATCGGGCCGTTCTCTGGTGCGATCCTCACCGGGATGGTGCTCTCTGCCGTCGGCTTCGCTCTGGATCCCGGCGGCTTGACCGGCGGCCTGATGGCGGTCACCCTGTTCATGGGTGGCTTCATCCTCTGGCTGCTCACCCAGCGCAAGGTGCCCGACGGCAACCTGATCGTCTCCACCGGCCAGCCCATGCCGCTCCTCGCCGCCACCACCGACACCGGGGCAGCCTTCGACCTCGCGAGCCTCAAGGGTCGGCGTGTGATGGTCAAGTTCTTCCGCGGCAGCTGGTGACCGTACTGCTCCGCCGAGTTGCGGCGGTTTCAGGACATGGCTCCCCTGCTCGATGAGTACGGGGTCTCAGTAGTCGCCATCAGCCGGGATACCCAAGAGGACGCCGCTGCTCACCGCGCCCGGGACGGCCTCACCTTCCCCCTGCTCTCTGACCCGGACCTGTCGGTGATTAAGCGGTTCGGGCTGCTGCACGAGGGCGTCATCCGGTTCCGGACCTTCCTCATCGGCGGGGCGCGGTTCCCGCTGGGCTGGCCGGTGGGCTTCGACCAGATGGCGATTCCCACCACCCTGCTGCTCGACGCGGACCACGTGGTGCGGTGGATCGATCAGGCGGACGACTACCGGATCCGGGGAGATGTGGAGCGGACGCGGGGGGCGCTGGTGGAGACGTTTGGGGAGCAGGCAGTTTGATCATGGCATCCCAATCCGCCCGGATATGCTCTATCCATGAAGCACCTCCCCCTCCTCCTTCTCTTCGTCGGCTGCGGCGATAAAGACACCGGCTCCTCCACCGAAGAAGCCGACGCGGACACCGACGCAGACACCGATGCAGACACGGATGCCGATACCGACGCAGACACCGATGCAGACACCGACGCAGACACCGATGCAGACACCGACGCAGACACCGACGCCGATCCAATGTGCGACGCCGCCCAGGCCATCGTCGATGCCGCCAACACCCTGACGGCATCGCTCGACGCCAAGCAGCTCGACACCATCTCCTTCGCCATGGACGACGAGGAGCGGTTCACCTGGTCCAACCTCCCGCCGATCACCACCCCCCGGGAGGGGCTGCCCTACGCCGACATGACCGCCGATCAGCGCACGCTCGCCGAGGCCCTGCTCGCCGCCTCCATCAGCGCGGGCGGGCTGGAGGAGGTCGAGGGCATCATCCAGATCGAGGCAGAGCTGCAAGCGGGCGGCGACATGTCGGCCGATGGTGACCTCTACTACTTCGACATCTTCGACACCCCCTCCATGAAGGAGCCCTGGGGCTGGCAGCTCGACGGCCACCACCTCGCGATGAGCTTCACCGCCGTCGGCTGCATCTACACCATGACCCCCACCCTCTACGGGGTCTCCCCCAAGGCCACCTCCGACGGCTACGAGCCCCTGGGTGACGAGGTCATGCTGGCCGAGGCGCTCGCCAGCGCGATGACCGAGGCGCAGCTCAAGGGTGCCGCCCTCACCACCCCACCACAGCTCATCGCTGGCCCGAACTACCAGGGCGACCTGGAGCCCGAGGGCCTGCCCCTCTCCGAGCTGACCAGCGATCAGCTCTCCCTGCTCGACTCACTGATCGAGGCCTACATAACCGACCAGGAGGGCGTGTTCGCCGACTGGAAGATGGAGGAGGTCCGGGCAGAGTACGATGAGACCGTCCTGGGCTGGACCGGACCGTTCGACGGCACCGGCGCCATCTACTACCGCATCCACGGTCCCGGAATCCTCATCGAGTTCGACCACGTGGACCAGACCCGCGAGCACATCCACGCCGTCTATCGGGATCCCCGCAACGACTACGGCGAGGACCTGCTGGCCAGGCACTACCAGGAGTTCCATTGAGCCCCCTCGCGCTCATCCTGCTGATCGGCTGCACCCGGCCCGGCTCCACCGGCACCGACCCGATCACCGAGGGCTTCGAGATCGGCGAGGAGCCGCCAGACTTCACCCTCACCAACGCCGAGGGCGACCTCGTCTCGCTGTCGGACTACCCCGACCAGCGAGTCATCGTGGTCGGCACCGCCTCCTGGTGAAGCACCTGTGTGTCCCTGGTTCAGGGACTGAATGACGAGTGGTACACCGTGGATGCACCGGAGGATGTCGAGGTCATCGCGGTGCTCATCGAGGACAGCCAGGGCAACCCGGCAGACGCAGCAGACGTGGCGGACTTCGTGAGCTTCACCGACGTGACCTTTCCAGTGCTCGGCGACGAAGAGGCCACCTGGATCGAGGTCTGGGGCTCCGGCGACAGCGGCAGCGGTCGGCACACGTACACGATTATTGGCACTGATGGGACGATCGGCTGGCGCAAGGATGATGGCAGCAGTGGCTCGGTGGAGGAGATCACCGCCGGGCTGGCGATTGTGGAGTAGGTCGGCGTTCCTGGGGGACTCATTGATGCACAGGACGGTCCTTTGAGCCTGCGGACGGTGGCCGCAGGGCGGGGATTCACAGCGGGTGTCATGCTGGGGCCGCTGGGCGGGTAGTACAGGGGGCGGGGAACGCAGTCGCTGAGCGAGTATTCGTGCAGCCCCCTTGAGCGCCCAGCGGACCCCAACCGGATCCGACAGCACTCAGAGCGCCCAGTCGCTCACAATGTCCGAATCCCTGACTGGTGCCGGAAAACGAGCCAGGGAACACGCTCCCCCAGCTCCAGCTCTCAACCGTCCAGCAGCTCAGGCCGAAGGCCGCAGCCGTGTGAGCCCAACCAGCACCCCAATCCCCACAACCCCGCCAATGTGCGGGGCGGCGGCGCTCACCGGATGGCCGGCGAGCAAGACGAGCACCAGATCCGCCAGGGGCAGCAGCAGAATCAGCGGCAGCAGCCGACGCTGGGCGACGGGATGGGGGCGCAGCGCGAGCAGGGCGAGGCCGAGGATGAGGTCACGGGTGCCGGTGGCCCGCACCCAGGTCGGTGCTTCAGAAGGCACCCCGTAAGTCTGAGAGGACCACTCCGGCGCAACCAGCGCCCCCGCCCCCAGACCGAGCAGGCCGATGGCCAGGGCGAGGGTGCCGAAGGAGATGAGCGTGTTGGTGGTGGAAGAGGTCACCAGAGGATCATATCGGCATTGTCGACGCAGTCGAGGATCAGGCAACACCGCACCTGGGCGAGACCTTCCGATCAGGCCGAAAAATCAGCGACTCAATCGAGCGCTGTGTACACTGAATTCAAGTCAACATCCGGTAATTTCAATCAGGAACAGTCCATGCTTCGCCCCTTGTTCCTCGTGGTGACCCTCGCCGCCTGCACCGGCAAATCCACCTACGAGGTCGACGACGGTGACGCTGACAACGACGGCTTCACAATCGAAGACGGCGACTGCAACGACAGCGATCCGATGCTCCATCCCGACGCGCTGGAGCTGTGCGATGCGGTGGACAACAACTGCAACGGCATCGTTGATGAAGACGGGTGGGAGGATGCACCGGTCTGGTACGCCGACACCGACGGCGACGACCACGGTGACATCAACCAGTCGGTCTCCGCCTGCGGCCAGCCGGAGGGCTACGTCTCCGACACCCTCGACTGCGACGACAGCGACTCGACCGTCTACACCGGGGCCGATGAGGTGTGCGACGGCGTGGACAACGACTGCGACGGCAACATCGACGAGGGCACCGCCACCGACATCCTCACCTGGCACAAAGACAGCGACGGCGACGGCTACGGCACCCCCTTCGACACCGTGGTCGCCTGCGAGGCACCCTCCGGGTACGTCGCCAATGGCGAAGACTGCGACGACTTCGACGTGTCGGTCGCCCCGGATCAGCCAGAGGTCTGCGACGGGCTCGACAACGACTGCGACGGGCTGTTCGACGACGAGGATGGCTACATCACCGACGCACCCACCTGGTATCTCGACGACGACACCGACGGCTTCGGCATCAGCGGCACCACCCTGATCGCCTGCGATGCCCCCATCGGGTACGCCGACAACACCGACGACTGCGACGACACCACGACGACCACCAACCCCGACGCCGACGAGGTGTGCGGGGATGGTGAGGACAACAACTGCGACGGCAACATCGACGAAGAGTCCGCTCCCGAGCACATCGACTGGTACATCGACGCCGACGCTGACGGCTTCGGAGACGACACCCTCGCCACCGTCTTCCAGTGCGACCAGCCCACCGGCTACACCGCACACCCCGGGGACTGCAACGACGACGACGCCACCATCAACCCCCAGGTCGGTGAGATCTGGTACGACGGCATTGACCAGAACTGCGACGGTGCGAGCGACTACGATGCCGACGCCGACGGCCACGACTCCGAGGGCTATGGCGGCGAAGACTGCGACGACGTCCTCAGCAACGTCCACCCCGACCATGTCGAGGTCTGCGGCGACGGGCTCGACAACGACTGTGACAACGACACCGACCCCTGCGGCATCGACGCCGCGCTGTATGGCACCGCCACCAACGACTTCCTCGGCTCGGCCCTCGACAGCGCAGGGGACTGGGACGGCGACGGCTACAGCGACCTGCTGCTCGGCGCTCCGGGCCACGACGGCACCGCCCTCGACATGGGCGGCGTCTATGTGGTCGGCGGCCCGATCACCGGCAGCTCCGATGTCTACACCGTCGCCACCGTCTACTTCTACGGCGAGCGGAGCGGCGATAGCCTCGGGACCGCAGTGGCAGGCCTGGGGGACATCGACGACGACGGCTACAGCGACATCCTGATGGGCGCGCCGGGCTACGACGGCACCACAGGCGCCACCGCAGACGCTGGCGCGGCTTACCTGCACTATGGCCCCGACTTCGGCCCCAAGTCCCTGGCCACTTCCCTCGATGTGCGCCTGACCGGAGTCGCGGCCTATGACCAGGCCGGCTTCGCGGTCTCTGCCGCCGGAGACTTCAACGATGACGGCGACCTCGACTTCATCATCGGCGCCCCCCTCAACGACACCGCGGCGGTAGATGCCGGGGCGGCCTACCTGTTGTTCGGCCCCCTCAACGCCAGCGCCCTCCTCTCCACCGCCGATGTCATCTTCGCCGGCACCGCCACCACCGAGCAGGCCGGCTCCAGCGTCTCCGGCGGCGGCGACATCAACAACGACGGCTACGACGACGTGGCCATCGGCGCCCCGAGCCTGAGCGTGGGCGGCGTGGTGGTCGGCGGCGTGTCGGTGGTCAATGGTACGAGTGCCCCCGCCGGGGCGTTCTCCCTGACCTACGCCGACGCCATCATCCAGGGCGTCGGCGTCGGTGACCTCACCGGAGCGAGCGTCTCCGTCGGCGGCGACACCAACGGCGACGGCTATGACGACCTGCTGATTGGCGCACCCGGCGGCGGCGGGACGGCGTACCTGTTCCAGGGTCCAATCAGCGGCACCCTCTCCGCCAGCAACGCAGACGCCATCTTCACCACCACCGAGGCCAACGCTGCGCTCGGCACCTCGGTCGACTTCGCCGGAGACCTCAATGACGACGGTCGCGACGACGTGATCCTCGGTGCCCCAGGCTCCGACCTCGGCGGCTACCAGACCGGCACCGCCTACCTGATGCTTGCCCCGGTGGTCGGCAGCCAGCTCGTCAGCGACGCCGACGGCGCAGTGGTCGGTCAGGGCTCCGGTGACGCCGCAGGCTTCGCGGTCGCTGGCGTGGGAGACTTCAACCTCGACGGCTACGACGACGTCGTCACCGGCGCCCCCTTCAGCGACGCCAACCTGCCCGACGCCGGGACGATGTGGCTCACCTTCGGGGGTGGCTTTTAGCGGGGATCGCCAGCAGATCCCGGTGACCGACCCTCAGGTGCAGGCCACTGCGGGCGATCGCCGCCAGCCGATCCGCCCGCCACCGGGCCACCATCTCTGGGCGTGGGCTGACCTCCGCGCTCGCCGCAGCGATGCCTCGGATCATCTCAGCGAGCATCTCGGGGTGTCTGGGACCGATGTCCCAGTCCGCAGCGTCGGTGTAGACCGTCATCCCGCCCGCCTCCAGCAATCCGGCGATCACATCCGTCGCGGTGACGCCCGGTGAGGGGCCGAAGCCGCGGTCGGTGCGCTGGTGGGCGCGGAACCAGCGCATCACGTCGCTGTCCCCGGGGTCGGACGGGGTGGCGGTGATGCGACCGTCCACCGACAGGGCGGCGAGCAGCGGCAGGCGCTGTGTGATGCAGCGATCCGCCAATTGCTCCAGCCAGGGGCGCGACACCAGATCGAGCAGCGCGCTGGTCACGATGAGGTCGGCATCGAGTGGAACCGTGGCGATGTCAGCCTGGAGGTCGCACTGCTGTGTGGTGACCGTAACGCCACTTGTTACGGTTCGTTCCAGTGCTCGGGCCAGCAGGATCGGGTCGTGGTCGATGAGGGTCCAGTGCTGGGGCTTCGGCAGCCGGGGGGCGAGATAGCGGAGGCTGGAGCCCTGCCCACAGGCCAGGTCCACCACCCGGACGGGTGCCGTCAGGTGCAGGTGGTCGAGGAGCGCGAGGCTCCGGGCGGCGTGGTCGAACGGCTCTCGCAGTGACAGCCAGTCGGGGCTGAACTCACCCATGGGAAGCTCCATCGAGGATGGCGGCGAAGTCTGCAGCACAGTCCGCCCAGGATCGAATCGGCCAGGCAGACGCTGCTGCTGCGAAGGCATCTCGTTGGCTGCGATCGGTGAGCACACCGCGAATCGCCTCCGCCAGCGCGATGCTGTCACCCGGCGTTACAAGTATCCCAACACCGGATGGGACCGTCTGTGGAACCGCGCCTGCGGTGGTGCTGATGATCGGCAAGCCCGCGCTCATGGCCTCGGTGAAGACCATCCCGTAGGTCTCATGCCAGGTCGGCAGCACGAAGATGTCTGCGGCGGCATACTCCGCAGTGAGCAGGGCGCCATCCCGCTCACCGACCAGCGCAATGCGCTCGGTGAGCCCCGCCGCTGCGATGGCTTCGCGAGCCTGTGCGACATGGGCGGGTGCCCGGGTGAGGCTGCCGACACACCGGAGGGTCCAGGGCAGCTCCGGGATCCGGGCGAGGGCGGCGATCAGGGTGAGCAGTCCCTTTCGGGGAGTCACGGTTGCGACGCTCAGCAGCCGCCCGGTGCCTGCCCCCTGGGTTTTTGGCATGATGTCGCAGCCAGGAGTCACCTGGGAGACCTCTGGTACGCCGAACAGCGTCACGATCTCAGCCGCCGCAGTGGGGCTGGTCGCGATCACCCGGTGGACCAGGAGAAGCGCCTGTTCGGTGATCGCATAGAGCCGGGCGGCGTCTTGAGGAGCGGTCCCGCGCTCCAGGTGCGGTGGGCTGTGAAGCAGGAGACTCACGGAGCAGCGCGCACACAGCGTCAGCAGCGCATCGCTCACACCAGCCAATGCGAGGCCATCTATGATTACGTCTGTCCCAGGTTCAATATCATCCACAATTCTGCCACACCGTACAATGTCCAGGCGGCTCGGAAGCGGCCAGTCACCCGGCAGACTTACAACTCGCACTTCGCGGCCATGATCCTGAAAAGAATCAAACAACCTTGAATTGTATCGGTATCCGCCGGTGAGTTGTCCCGGATCGCCGGGGGAGAGCAGGATGGTGGTCATGGGTGAGGCCTCACGCCCTGTGCGGTGTAGGTTGGAAGCGGCTCGCTCTCCCCACAGCACGCCGCCAGGGTGCGCACCAGCAACGAGAAGATGCCCGCATGTCTCAGGGTCGTCTTGCCAATCTCATTTGGGGTCAGGCCAGGTGAGAAGCCATGATTACTCAGTTCCTTGAGCAGCTCCGGGTCTCGGGAGAGGATGTGAACCGGCACGTCCCGGCTGCGGGTCTCTCCCCGGGTGACCAGGGGCGGCTGGTGATCGCCCATCAGGATGATCAAGGAATCACGCTGGTCGCCCTTGAGGTGCTGACGAAGAATCTCCAGGTCATACGCCACCGCATCAAAGTACGCGCTCATTGTCAGGGCGTCTGAACCAGAGCGAACGATGTATCTCTGGTTACGGCGGTATCGCTTGAGCTGTCGGAGGGTCTCGGCGGTCAGGTCGGTGCGGTCTTCTGGCAGGGTGCCCTCCAGCATCGACAGGGCGCGCCAGTCTGTGAGAATCGGCGGCGGGGTCTCCCAGGGGATGTGGGCGCTGACCATGTGGAAGAACAGGAACAGCGGCCCGCCCTCCAGCAGTCGCTCCTCGACCACGCCGAGGCTGTGCTGGTCTGGGATCCACCCCCAGCCCAGGGCCGGACCGGTGTAGTCCAGGTCGATGAACGACAGGGGCTGCTGGAAGTGGAAGTCGTTGGTCAGCTCGATGCCGGGTCGGGCGCGGTCCTTGGGGGCCAGCCGCACGGTGCGGTAGCCCTGGGTGTCGAAGAAGTCGACCATGTCTGGTTGCTCTTCCACCCTCAGCAGCAGGTGGCGGTAGAGCGACTCATAGGCGATCGGCATGCCCATCAGCACGCTGCCGTCTGCCAGCCAGGAGCGCCCGCCGCTGACCGGGGCCTGGCTGTAGGCGCTCACGCTGTGCCAGCCATCAGCACTCAGGTCTGCCTCAATCTCCGCCAATAACGCCTTCCATCTCGGGGCCGTCTGCTCATCGGAGGCGAGAATGCGCCCGTAGCTCTCGATGATGTAGAAGCGAACGTCCGGCCTGCGCTCCAGGGTGACGGCAGAGAATGCCTGGTAGGGGGAGTCCTCGGGGGCTGCGCGCACTCCCCGCCAGATCCGCACCGACTTCTCCAGGTTGGCCGCGATCTCCACGCTGATCCAGCGCACCGGCCCGGTCCGCTTCGGCAGCACCGTGCTCAGCATCGTGCCGACAACCAGCACCGCGAGGCCGACCGGCAGCACTCGGGGTGGGAGACTCGGGAGTCCGTCTGCCAGCGCCTTGACCGCCCGCCGAAGCATCACCGCCAGCAGGCTCCCCGCAGCCACCAGCGCGACCGCTGCGGCCGTCCACCACACCGTCCAGAGGTCGGAGAGCAGGACGAGGAAGTGCCGCATCAGGAAGACCTGATCGTAGAACAGCGGATCGTGGGACATCAGGTAGACCCCGACCAGTCGGTCGATCTCCACCAGCATCAGCCCGGCGAGGCCGAACAGCAATGCCCGCCCTCCCCACTTCGGCCAGCACATGCACAGCCCGGCGAGCACCGCCAGCTCTCCGACGATGACCAGGGTGAGGTACGGCTCCATGCCGCGGTGCAGCGACCAGGGAATCTGGAGCACGATGTTGAGGACAACCAGCAGCAGAATGGTGCGTTTCATGTCGAGCGCTCCCAGGCCGCCACCGGGCGCAGCAGCACGACCGCCCCGGGCAGCGCGCCGATGAGTGTGGACAGTCCATAGAGCCCGGCCACCGCCAGCGCCCCCTCGCCCGACCACCCCAGCATCGGCAGCAGGGCCACCGCGGCGGTCTCTCGAAGCCCCCAGCCGCCCACCGAGATCGGCAGCGACATCGCGAGCAGGATGAGCGGAAACACCGTGAACACCACAGCGCCGACCGGTGCCGACAAGGCCACCGCGCACAGGGCGAGCCCGGCGATGTAGCTGCCGACGATGGCCGATGACAGCAGGAAGTGCGGCAGCACCATCCCTCGCAGCGCCCGGCGGATCTGAGCACTCAGCGGAGTCGGCGCGGCGACAATCCCCGCCAGCACGACCGCCAGCACCGCGACGACCGGCAGCACCCCACCCGGTCGCGCCAGCCCCGGGAGCAGCACCGGCCAGGCGACAAGCCCGCCCAGCGTGATGGCGATGAGGATGGATTGACCGATCCCCCGCTCGATGAGGGTCGCCTGGATCGCGATCTTCCCGGGAACCTCCAGCTTGCGGTGGGTCCGCCAGGTCCGCAGGACATCGCCGCCCACCCCGCCGGGCAGGACGAGGTTGAGCAGGGTGGACAGGGCGTACTCCGCCACCGCTGTCCGACCGGGGAGGGGCGCGTCCAGCTTCTCCGACACCATGCGCCACCGGACCGCAGACAGCGTGACCTGCACCGGCCCCAGCGCGACCGCCAGGAGGAACGGCCCCGGGCGGACCTCACGGATGCGTGCAGCCGCTCCGGCGAGGTCCACCTGACTGGCAACCCCTGCCAGCAGCCCGACGCTGACCAGCGCCGTCAGCAGCCCGCGAACCTCATGCCGCAATCGGTCCGCCGAACGAGGCCCAGGCCACATGCGACTCGTGCAGGGTGACCTTCAGCTCATCGAGGGTCCGCCCGCTCTCTCCGAGTGCTCCTGCCAGGATGCGCTCCTTGAGGACGGTGTAGAGGTGGTGGGCGAGGAACTCGGTGGTGGTGTTCTTGCCGGTGAACTGCGGCAGCTCGTCGAGGTTCTGGAACGACATCGGCGCGAGGATTTCCTTCGCCAGCTCTCCGGCGATGCCGATGTCCACGACCAGTCCGTCTGAGTCGAGGACCTTCCGGGCGAACTCCACATCGACGATGTAGGTCGCGCCATGGAGGCGCTGTGCGGGGCCGAAGATGGCTCCATGGAAGCTGTGGGCAATCATCACGTGCTCGCGAACGCCAAGTCGGTACATCTGTAGGCTCCTTTGTGGGTGGCCTGGGTATTCTGGTGAGTGGGTAAGCGGGAGTGTCTGCTCACGGTCGTGGGTAGACCACCCGATGACACAGCGCACCGCCGAGGTCAGACATCGTCTGAGGCAGTGCCTCGAATGCCCCCTCCGCGTTGATCAGCACATCGAGCACCGGGGCCGTAAGCAGGCGCATCACCACCCCCATGCGCCTCTGAAAGTCCCACCGGGGCGCACGACCCGGTGGAATGCGACCGACCTGACTGCCGCGAATCTGGAGCCTTCGGGGATGGAACGCGCCGCCCAGCGGCAGGCTCACCTCACGGTCGCCGTACCAGCTCAGCTCGATGATCGTGGCCTCGACCCCGGCAAGACCCAGCGCGGTACGCAGCCCGGCAGGAGCGCCGCTCGCGTGGAGGATGAGGTCCTGCTCGCCGCGCGCCTCGTCGGGCAGAGAGAACGCCATGCCCAGCGCGGCGGCGATCTCTGCGCGTTTTGGGTCGATGTCGACGAGCTGCACCCGACAGCCGGGGATGCCCGCCGCGAGCCAGCCCGACAGGCAGCCGACCACCCCGCCGCCGATCACCGTGATGTCATCGCCGGGGCCAGGGGCGGCGTCCCAGATGCCGTTGAGCGCGGTCTCCAGGTTGGCGGCCAGCACTGCGCGGCCCGGGGGGACGCCGTCGGGGATCGGGGTGGTCATGGCGGAGGGCACCACGTAGCGATCCTGGTGGGGGTGCAGGCAGAACACCGCCTGACCGATCGGGCCGTCTCCAGCCACGATCCGGCCGACGCTCATGTAGCCGTACTTCACCGGCCCGGGGAGGTCGCCGACCTGGAACGGACAGCGCATCGTCTCGGCCAGCTCCAACGGCACCCCGCCTCGGAAGACCAGCGACTCGGTTCCCCGGCTGATGCCGCTGTAGTCGGCCTCGATGAGGACCTCGCCGGGGCCAGGCGGGGGCAGGTCGTGGCTGCGAATCGCGCCCAGCCCGGGGGACTCCACCCAGAACGATCGCGCCCTCACTGAGCAGCCTCATCGAACGAGAGGTCCTCTTCGGAGAAGTCACAGTCAAACAGGGTGTCCACTCCCAGCCGCTCCACTCGAACCGCCGGACGCCGCGCGCCGCTCAGCGAGGTGATCGCCGACAGCCGGATCCCCGGACGGCCCGAGCCCAGCAGGAGCGGGGCGGTGACGAGGTGGAGCCGGTCGAGGAGGTTGGCCTGGAGGAAGTGCGAGACTGTGACCCCGCCACCCTCGATCAGCAGCCGACGGACCCCGCGCGCGTGCAGCTCCGCCAGGATGGTCTCTGGTGCGATCCAGCCATTGGTTGTGGGCAGCCCGACCACCTCTGCGCAACCAACGGGCGCCCCGGCCAGCTCCTCCGTGCAGAGCAGGAGTGTGGGGGCAACATCCTCGCGGAGGATCTGGCTCTGTGTGGTGAGGCGGCGGCGGGGATCGAGCACCACCCGGAGGGGATGGGGGCCAGGCACCCGCCGAACGGTCAGCCGGGGGTCATCCACCGACGCCGTGCTGGCCCCGACGAGCACGGCGTCGGCCATGGCCCGAAGCCGGTGGGTGTGGTCGAGGTCCTCGGGGCCGGTCAGCCACTGGGAGCAGCCGCAGTCCAGGGCAATGCGGCCATCGAGGCTCTGGGCGAGGTGGGCAAAGACGAGGGGGCGCCCCGTGGGGAGGGGCAGCAGCGGGGCGAAGCGAGCATGGAGTGCGACAGCCTCGGGATCGTCGGTGGGGGGCTCGACCACGGTCTGCGCACCGGCAGCAGCGGCGAGGAGTGCCTGCCAGATGGTCTGGACGGGCTGGGTGGCAGTGGCGAGCGGAGCCTTCACGACGGTAGAGTGGCGCATAAACCAGACCTCCCGCAACCCCCGCCTCATCTACCGCGCTGTGGCCGCCCTCATCCTGGCGGCGCTGGCAGCCGGGGCGCTGTCGTGGGGACTGGCCGGAGTCCTGTCGCTGTCTGGCAGCGCGCCCCTCAAGGCCGTCGGTCTCCTACTTGCCCTCGCCATTCTCGCTGGCCCGGCACTCTCAAGTCATCACCGGGATCGGCTGGGACCGGCCAACGCCGTCACCCTCGTGAGGGGAGTGCTCGTGGGGCTGATCGCCATGTTCATCGGTGAGAATGCGGCCCCCTGGCTCATCCTCATCGCTCCCCTCGCCGCGCTGGCCCTGGCGATGGACGGACTCGATGGCTTCGTCGCCCGACGCACCGGCTGGGCCAGCGACTTCGGCGCACGGCTCGACATGGAGCTGGATGCGCTGCTGACGATGGTGCTGTGTGTGCTGGTCTGGCAGACCGGTCGGGCTGGGGTGTGGGTGCTGGCCAGCGGCCTGATGCGCTACGCCTTCGTCGCCGTTGCGGTCTTCGCCCCCTGGCTCTCCGCCCCTCTGCCGCCGAGATACCGGCGCAAGGTGGTCTGCGTGATCCAGATCGGATCCCTGGTGCTCTGCCTGCTGCCTGGGCTCTCCCCGGCCCTCACCGCTCCACTCGCCGCCGCCGGGCTCATCGCGCTGACCGGCTCGTTTGCAGTGGACATCGCCCTGCTCTGGCGGCAACGATGATTCTCCTGGTCCTGGCCTGCAACCACCAGCCTCCGCTGTCTCGCACCGATGCACCAGACGTGGTGATCCTCACCGTGGACACCCTCCGTCACGACCGCCTCGGGGCCACCGGCCACCCCACCGCGCACACGCCCAACATCGACGCCCTCGCCGCCCGGGGGGTCACCTTCACCCAGGCCACCACCCCGTTCCCCCGGACCACCCCGGCACTGGCCAGCATGCTCACCGGGCTGCTGCCCCACCGCCATGGCTCCCGGGAGGTCGGCCAGCCGATGACCGCCGACCGCTCCATCGCCGCGCTGCTCACGGAGCGGGGCTACACCGCACTGGGCCTGTCTGCCACTCGGGTCGCCGGACCAGAGCAGGGGTTAGACGTTGGCTTCAAGAGACTTGAGGTCCACCATGATGCCCGGGGGAGTGACCTGTCCGCCGCTGCGCTGAGCCTCATCGACGCGCAGGCCGACCCGGATCGCCCGCTGCTGCTGTGGGTCCACTATGCCGATCCGCACTTCCCCTACCTGCCCCCCGATGCCGTGGAATCCCCCTGCCAGAAGCTCGGGGAGAAGGCCGCATCCGGGAAGCTGAAGCGGGTCGACCTGTTTACGGACCACGACGGCATCGCATCAGCCGCCCTGCCCTCCTGCTCGATGCTGTACGACGGTGAGATCACCGCTACGGACGCCGGGATCGGGGCGCTGCTTTCGGGGCTCACTGAGCGGGGACGGGATGGTGGGCTGGTCATCCTCTCTTCAGACCACGGGGAGCACTTCGGCGAGGACGGCATCTTCTACGAGCACGGTCCCAGCCTCCACGATGCCGCGCTGCGCATCCCGCTGATCGTCGCTGGTCCCGGGGTTATCGCCCACACCGACGATGGGGTCGCTCGGCTGGAGGATGTCGCCCCGACGGTGCTCGCAGCGGGCGGAGTGGCAGAGTCGCTGTGGCCGACAATGGACGGTGCTGCCCTCACTGACCGACTCGCAGGCGCACTGCCAGACCCAGACGCCGTCGCTGTGTCCGAGAGCGGCAGCGCGCTGCATGTGCGCTTCTTCAGCCAGCTTCGCTCCGGGCAGGCCGATCGTCGAAGCTGCCTCAACGACCCGCCCTACTCCCTCTGCGCCCGCCCCGATGAGGCTCCCGCCCTCTACAACCACATCGACGATCGACTCCTCAAGTCCCCGCTGACCGACCCCGCCACCCACGCCCGGCTCACTCAAGCCGCCGCCCACTGGCCCCCCGAGCAGGCCCGCCACCGCGCCGCCCGAACCGCCACCCACAAGCGCACCGAGTCCCCTCGCCTTGTTGGTGGTTACAGCGCGATCCTCACGACGCATGATGGGGTGGCTGTGGTGGATCCGACGATCAGCAGCCGGCTCGCTTCGGCGCTGAGTCCGCTGCCGGCAGTGGAGTCGGGGGAGCGAACGATGGAGGATGAGGAAGCACTGCGGGCGCTGGGGTACATCGAATAGGCGGGTGGGTTGGATTAAGGCTTAAAGTTGTGTTGAAAGCATGACTTTTCCCGACGCCTTGAGAGTGGCCTTAATTCTGTCGCGATCGGCTCGAAAAGTCCGTCAGGAGCAGTGCCCCCGCTCCCTCCGATGGAGCACTCATGCTGTCTATGGAGGCACCAGTCACCGGGCCGGACAGTATCCGGCCCGACTGGTGCGTTTTTGTCTGAGACGGGGTTTTCACCCCCAAGCCCCCCGCTACGCGCTGACATCCTCTCACACAGACTGTCCGTCAGAAGGGGGCCCTGCTCGTCTGGTCCCTCCCCCACGCCGTCTGGCAGCCCGTGCTGAAGCCCACCCAGCCCGACGAGATGAACACTGGCCGAGAGGCCCTCCAGCTGATCGCCCTGCTCAACGTAGAGACTGGCGTAAAAGTCCGGGCCGGAGGGCTGATGCACATCGCTTACGGAGAGTAGGATTCAAGGCACACCCGTTGGGCTAAACAACAACCATGTCCAGTACCGCATGGCGCTACTTCGTCCCCTACCAGCCCGACTATCAGGCCGCTCTCGACGCCCTGCGCGCAAAGACCTTCACGCAGGGGGCCTACCTCCAGCCCTGGACCGAGCGCGGGCTCCCGCCAGTGCCGCCTCCCCAGACCATCGACGAGGCCCTCCAGCGCTGCGGTCCGGAGGGCAGCCACTCCATCCTCGACATCGTGGCGTTCTCGCTCATCCCGGGGCCTGGGCTGGCCTGCCTCGTGCCACCGGGGGAGCAGATGCGCATCTACGGCACGACGACCCCCACTCACGAGGACATCTCCGATCACCGCTTCGCCCTGGTCCACACCCTCGACTTCGGACATGCGCGTATTCTCACGGTTTACGACGAGGAGCAGCAGCCTGTTCGGCTCTACCTGGAGGGACTCACTGGAGCGGAGGAGCTGTGAGGCTGCGTCCTGCCGCCCCCTTCTGACGGACAGTCTGTGTGAGAGGATGTCAGCGCGTAGCGGGGGGGTTGGGGGTGAAGCCCCCGTCTCAGACAAAGAGCACCAGTCAAGCGGGATAACTGTCCACCGCGATGACGGGTGCCCGCATTCCTCAAGGCACCATCAGCCGAAACATCCCCATGTCCTCCGCCAGCACCGCCGCCCGCCAGGAACCAACCGGGTCCGCAGGGTCCGCATACAGACGCTCCATCAGCGCACGGCTGTCAGCATCATCGACCGGAATCGTCGCGGCAATGACCGCCTCCCCGCCAGCCAGCAGAAACGCCTGAGCCAGCCCGAGACTCTCCACCGCAACCGGGGGAGAGGCTGCACCATCGCAGGTCGAGAGGACAACGGTCTGCGGTGCGCGAGACAGGGTCAGCAAATCACCGACGGTCAGCCGACCGCCGCCGTTGACCAGGAACGCGCTGTCGGTCACGATGTTCTCGCGCTCACCATGCCCGGCATAGTGCAGCATCGCGGTGTCTTCCAGCAGCAACAGCAGCGACCTGCGGGTGACATCGCTGCCCGAGAGCGGGCGCACGACCCTGCCCGCCCGGGTCAGCGCGCCAGTAACCAACGCGGCCTCCGCCCGTGCCCCGGGCAGGTTGAGCCGGGGATCACTGACGACTGCCGCAGTGTTCTCGATCGGGCGCGGGGGTCGTGGCGGCAGATCGAGGCTATAGCGGACAAGATGATGGGCCAGCAGCGGGCGCCCCTGGAGCGGGAGCATGTGCAGGTCGATGCGCCTCAGCGTGCCATGTGGCAGCAGCGTGATCACCTCGGCGGATGCGATCTGCTCGGCAAACGGCACCAGCAGCGCCTCGGCGAGGATCTCTGGAGGAGCGTTGAGGTCGACGGAGGGAATCCGGGCAGTGGTCAGTCCCTCCGAGCTGGCCGCGATCCCCACCCAGTCCGACCCCAGTGAGAACCACGTCAGCAGCAGCTCGCCGGGATCCGGAGAACGAAGCGAGGCCTCGGGGAGGATGTGCGGGGTGCCAGCATCGAGGGCCTGGCGGGCAAGCTCCTCCTGCCGACGACGCAGGATCGTCAGGACACGGTTCTGCTCACTGGTGGCCGACCAGTCTCCGGGGGTCACCGCCTCCCGGGCGACGCGGTAGTCGCGTGCCGCCGACAGCCACCGCTCCCGATCTTCCACGGAGAACCGCTCGGTGAGCAGCCCCTGGAGGAGGAGGAGCCGAGCGGTCCGGATCACCACGAGAGCGTCTTCAGGCCGATCGTCCGCCAGCAGCAGGGTCACCAGCAGCCGGTCGGCGGGCAGTCCCCGACTCAAGAAACGATCCCGGCCGTTGTGGAGTGGGACCAGGAGGCTGTGCTCCAGCAGGACCGCGCGGGCCTCCTTGAGCACCGCGATGGCCTCCGCATGCTGCCCCAGCGACGCCAGGATCTCTCCCTGGGCCACCAGCGCCTGCCAGCGATGACGCGGAGAGGCCGCACCCGTCGATGCGATCACCCCTTCCATCGCCGAGAGCGCCTCGCCGAGCTGGCCGCGGTGCTGGTGAAGGCGCCCACGCAGATACGCCGCCCACAGCGTCTCGTCGTGGCGTTCTGGTGCGGCGCTGTTGAGGGCCGACTCCAGGGCATCCAGGTCGCCGAACTCAAGCGCATCGCGGGCTTGAGTGAGGTGTGTGCGAGAGATCGAGGGACAGTCGATCACTCCCGACAGCTCGATCTCCACCCCGCTCAGCTCAGCGGCCTCCACCAGCACCCAGCCCCGAGACTCCTCTGCCGCACAGCCATCCTCCGACCGGAGGATCCGGCGCGCCTCCCGGTGGCGGCCCACCGCCGCGAGCTGCTCCGCCAGCCGAAGCGACACCGGAGTGTTTACGCTGTAAATCATCCGGCCTGAAAGCTGGTTCGCATGACGATAGTGCCTCATCGCGGCCCGATGGTCCCCCCGGTAGCCCGCCAGATCCCCACGACGGAGCTGGAGCTGCCAGGCAGAGGTCAGATCGCCCGGGAGCCGATCGGTGATGCGCTGGAGGTGTGCTTCCGCAGTCCCCACATCCCCGTCCGCGATCGCGGCATCGACCTCGGAGAGCCCGGCGAGCACCTGCTGCCGTGTGTCGGTCGTCCCGGTCGTCTTCCCCAGCAGAAGCCGGCCGATCCGACCGTTGTTGTCCTCGATGACCAGTGTCTCTGCGCCAGACGGCACCGCGACATCCAGCAGCACCCCGCCCCCCTCGATCTGCGACATCGCGCCGACCGGCTGGCCGTCCACCATCACCGACAGCGGCGGCAGGGCCTCGACCCACAGGCGCACCGGCGTGCTCCCCGGCAGACACCGCGGCCCGGTCGTCACCGCCACACAGCCGTCGAACATCAACGGCAGCGTCGGTGGGTCGGGGGTCTGCATGCAGCTGAGCAGGACGAAGAAGATCATCGCTCGGAGATGATGACCTCGCGCTTCCAGAAGGTCCACTGCGGCGGGGGCTCCTCTGCTGCTGCGTCCAGGGTGTCTTCGGAGAAGGTCGCGTGCCACCCCCGGATCGGGATCGCGCGCTCCAGGGTGCTGACGGGCCCCGCCGGTCCGACTCCGATCAGCAGGGTGTGGGGCCCAGAGGCCAACGCCAGGTCCTCACCGACGATGCCCCCCAGTCGGTGTGCGCCGTTGCTGGAGGAAACGTCCAGGTCCATCGGCGCCCACCCATCCGGGCCACGGGTGAACACCACGACCTGTGTGGAGCTGTCGGGCTGGGTGCGGGGTCGGAGGATGAGGCGCATCCGGGAGCCGATCGAGTAGGCCATGACCTCGTCTGGATCGGAGTCGCTCAGGGAGCGCTCGGGCAGATCACCGGGGCGGGCGATCAGCCGATAGACCGGCGGCTCTGCGGACGGCGTGCTGGCGACATACCCGAGCCGCACCACCATCACTGCCGCCATCACTGCCACCAGACGCGGCAGCCAGGGCCACCACCGACGGCGCGGTTTCTGCGGCACCCGAGGGGGTGGAATCACGGCCAGCTCTGCACGAATCCGACGTGCAAAGCCAGATCCGAGGGGAGCCAGGGCGATCGCAGCAGCCGGGTCCGACTCCGCGAGCGCCGCTGCCTCCTCCGCGCTCAGCTCCCCGGCAGCCAGCTGATCCCAGCGGGCGTCGAGGTGCTCCATGTCGATCTCATCATCCAGGTCTCGTTTCATGCCTCACCCTGCCTCGGCCCGAAGCCGCATCAGTTCCTGCCTCAATGCCTCGACCAGTCGGCGACGCCACTGGTAGATCGCCGCCGCGCTGCGACCGGTCTGCTCCTCGATGGCCGACACCGGGAGCCCCTCCAGAAACAGCAGCCGCATCATCTCTGTGCCCAGCGGATTCTGGACCGACCCCACTGCCGCAAAGCACCGCATCAGCAGGTCTCGGCGGATCAGGGCGTCCTCCAGTCCCATCTCACTCGCCGTCTGGGCCAGGATCTCCCCGGACAGCAGCGTCTCGGTCTTCCAGCGCTGCCGCAGCAGGGAGATCGTGCGCCGCCGGGCCACCACGCCGATGAAGCCGACCAGCGGAACCCCGTGGCGGCTCGACCAGGTCCGGAGGATCCGGCAGTCGTCCTCGAACAGCGACAGGCTGATCTCCTGCACCAGGTCCTCGACCTCCATCCGGAGGTTGTGTCGGACCGACGCTGGGCCATGGCGAAGCACCGCTCGGGCGACCCGGGCGTGGATCACCGGCAGCAGGCAGATCACCAGACGCTCCCTTGCGATGGTGTCGCCGCGAAGCGTCTCGACCAGGAGCTGCTCAGGGGTGTTGGACATCACCGCCTTCGTTGTAGGGGAGGCCTCAGCCGTCGGCCCGGCCCAGGCAAACAGCGCCCGGAGCGTGCTCATGGCTCGAACCGATAGCCCACACCATAGACGGTCTGGAGGTGATGGGGGTGGCGAGGATCCGTCTCCAGCTTGCGCCGAAGTCGCTGAATGGTGGCGTATACCGTTCGTGATTGCGTCCCCGGCAGGTAGCCCCACACCTCCTCAAGCAGCTCAGCCTGGCTGAACAGCTCCCCGGGATGCCGCGCAAACCACTGCATCAGCCGGTGCTCGGTCCGGGTCAGCCGGAGGATCTGATCCGCGCGGCGGATCTCACGCCGCCTCAAGTCGATCTCCGCATCATCCAGGGCAATCACATCCACACCTGACCTCCTGGCAACCCCTTCGCCAGCAGGACCGGTTTTCTGACAATCGTCTCTGAGAAAGTTGAGCGACTACAGATCACACCCGGTGAGAAGCGCGGGATCACGGGTCACCACGATCGGGGTGGCTTTCACCTCCAGGTGCTCAGCATCCTGGGTGGTGACCTCACCAGAGGCGCCGTCCATGACCCACAGCGTGCCGGAGAGCTGAGGGGAGAAGTCGATGGTGGCTGTGTGGACCCGATCCGACCACAGCAGGTAGACCGGTCCGAGCGCCTCTCCGACCGCCATCTCACCGGGGAAGCCCAGCTCATCGAGCGGCTCGCGGGTGATCGCCCGACCGCTCAGCGCCACGCCATTCACCCCGTCAGCCGGCGCGATGGTTCGGCGATACTCAGTGTCCTTCAGCCCGCAGATGACCCCCTCAAGGGCATAGGGCAGGTCCACATCGTCGCCCGCCAGCCAGCCGTCCCAGTCAAACGAGAACGCGACCTCTCCGGGGTGAGCCGCCTCCCATGTCTCAAAGCGCTCCAGCACCAGGGAGTCGGTGGCCGGCTCAGCGAGACCATCGAGGCGGGTCAAGGCGCCCAGCTCCCGGATCAGGCTCTCCACCGGGAGGCGGTTGGCTGCGTTGAGGTCGAGGTGGGTCATGACGCCGAACTGCCAGACGATCTCGTCGGACCCACTGAGCGCCTGCTGCCGACGCTCGGCCTCCAGCACCAGCAGGTGGCGGCGGATCTGATCCGGGGCGGAGTAGATCGCGTGGTGTCCCTGCGGGGGTTCCTGGGAGATCTGCCCCAGCGCGCTGGTGGTGATCGACTGCCCCTCGGGATCCGAGCCGGTGTAGGTCCCGGCCGCGCGGCGATAGGGGGTGAGCGGCTTGATGTTCCAGGGGGTGTACGACAGGCGCTCCCCGAGGTTGTGGCTGACCTCGATGCCGTACTCCACCTCCAGCGCATCCAGGAGGGCAAGCTGCGCGGGGGTGTCGATCCCGGTCGCGGCGTCCACTCGGAGCGGTGCCTGCCCGACAGCGGCCTCGAACGCGGCGACATGATCTGCCCAGGTCTGCCGCACCCAGGACTCGCTCGCCTCATTCGCTTCGTACTCCAGCCAGCCGCTCCCACCCGGCTCCAGCAGGAAGCGGTGAAAATGAACCGACAGCTCGTGGCCGGTGTCGAGCAGGTCGTGGAGGTGGGCGGTGTCGTCGTATCGAATGGCGTCGAGGGCATACTCGCCGTTGATCTGCACGCTGAGGAGCATGCCCTCGGACTCCGCCAGCTCGGCCAACCAGAGCAGCTCGGTCTGGTGAGCGTCGTAGCGTTCTTCCCTCCGCGCCTCGACCTCGTCACCGGTCGTGTCGAGGCCGTAGTTGTGACCATGCACACTGATCGTCAGCAGGATGGGCTCCGCAGACCACTCCTGCTCCTCAACCTCCAGCTCCGAGCAACCAGAGACAAACATCAAGCCAGGGACGAGCATTTTGATCACCAACCACCTCCTGAGTTGAAGGTTAGTCGGGGTTGTCCGCGTCATTTTCGAAAGGAATCACACAAGAATTCGACAGAATGTTCTCTGAAACGATGCCGCTTCGCCGAAGGCGTTGCAAGCCGTTTCAGGGATCGCCAATCCAAAGAATCATTGTATAATCACAACTTGTGGGCTGCTGCTGCCCTGATTCTTGCTCTTTTTGAGCCTTGCCAGACGGGCTTCTGGCACCTCTAAAGTAGACCGCTCCCAACCCCGGGCCTCCCCATGCTCCTCCTCCTCGCCTGCTTCACCAGGACCGACCCACCGACCGAGCATGCCTCCACCCATCCCGATGCCAACAGCCGCCCCCAGCTCTCCAAGATGATGATGCTCACCGGCGACCTCAAGGCGCAGCTCTGCGACCTGCCATGCAGCGGTCCCTTCACCGACCTCCAGATCTGGCGCGACGGAGACGCCGGTCCGCTCGCCCTCATCACCCACACCGGCGACCTGGAGGCCTGCTCCCATCCACCGACAACCTGGCTGGACACCCGGGGCGAGGTCCGGCTCGTCCAGGAGTCGCGCCCAGTGGGTCCGGCAGAAGCGGAGGCGCTGGCGGAGGAACGCAGCGCCCTGACGACAGGGCTCATCAAGGCGGAGCGCCTGTCCTGTGATTAGGCTCACCGGGTGCCGTTCACCCTCGCCCATCCCGCTGCGATCCTGCCGCTGCGCTGGCTGCTTCCCGGGCTGCCTCTGGTCGGCCTGATCATCGGCGCGATGGTGCCGGACGTGCTGTACTTCATCGCCCTTCGCCCCACCGGCACCCTCGGACACACCCTGCCCGGAGTGCTGCTCCAGGGCGTGCCCGCCGGGCTGATCCTCGCTGGGCTGTGGTGCAACCTCATGCACGCCCCGATGGTTCGCCTCCTGCCGGCCCCGCTCGCTACCCGCGTCCCGCCGCCGACTCCGCTCCGACTCCCGGGGGTGCCGAAGATGGCGGTCGCGATCGCGCTGGGGGCCTGCACGCACCTGCTGTGGGACGGCTTCACCCACCGCACCGGCTTCGCGGTGGCTCGATGGCCGGTGCTCACAGAGACGGTGGGGCCGCTGCCGCTCTACAGCCTGCTCCAGCACGGCTGCGGGGTGCTCGGGCTGCTGGTCCTCGCCGGGGTGGCCGGACTCGGCCTGTCTCGCCAGCCGGTCCGCTCCGTGAGCCCACATCCCCGTCGAGGCATGCTCGGGGTCGGGCTCATCCTCGGCAGCCTCGGCATGACGGTCTGGGCGGCGGCTGGTGTTGATGGGGTGAATGCGATCATCGTGCGCGGGGTCATCGGGGCAGTCAGCGGACTCTACCTCGCCGCCCTCCTGACTTCGGTGTGGATCAGGCTCACCACACCGAAGGGGTGAAGCTCAGCAGCAGCCGCAGAACGAACACAGCCCGGTCGCTTCTGCAGCCAGGGCCAGCCCGGGAACCACAAGCATTCCGCCGATTGCAACACGTCGAATCCAGTTCTTAATCATCACGCTCTCCTTCGAGCCGGTTTGTGGGTGGCTCGGAGGGGATAGGCGCGTCGACCATAAAGCGTGACAGCGAGTCTGCGAATCAGACCAGCACTACTTCGGCGGCACGCTGTTCGCTTCCATCCACTCCAGCAGCGCCTCGGAGAGCCCTTCAGACCAACCGTGCCCCTGGAGGTCCATGACCCAGTCCGTGAACGTGACGGTGTGACCTTCCTCTTCGAGGATCTCAGCCGTCTCGACAGACAGGCTGTAGTCGACGACCTGATCGTCTGGATCGTGGGCGAGGTAGATGGGCAGCTTCCGGACGGGTGCCGGATCGGGGTAGTCGAAGCGACTGCCCAGTCCGCCGCTGGAGACGATGCCCATGGCGGTAAACCGGTCCGGTGCGGTGACCCCCAGCCACATCCCGACGAAGCCCCCTGCGGAGTTGCCCACCCACCAGGTCCGCCCCTCGTCGAGGTCCAGGCTCTCCCACAGGGTGTCGATGAGCGGCTCGATCCAGTCGGCGTCGTCGTAGGACCAGCTGTGAAGCTCCTGGCCGCCCTCGATCACCCCGGGTGCCACGAAGACGTAGCCCTCAGCGATGGCGAGGTGGTGGAGGCTGGTGCCGGTCGGGTCGGACCAGTCCTCAAAGAAGTTACCGGGACTCTGCCCGCCATGCCCCCACAGCAGCAGCGGTGCACAGGCAGGCAGCCCCTCCGGCACCCGAACCCAGACCGGCACGCCGTCCTGCTCAATGAAGTGGTCGCCCGCAGCCAGCCCGCTCCCGCCGGTGCAGGAAGAGGCGGTGTCGGTGGTGTCGGTGGTGTCGGTGGTGTCGGTGGTGTCAGTATCAGCGGTGTCTGTGTCGGCGGTGTCGGCGATGTCAGTATCCGCAGTGTCCGTAGCGGTGTCGTTGTCGACCTCGCCGGTGCCAGTGCAGCCGAGGATGAGTGCGGTCAGGGTGAGCATTGGGCCTCCTGACCGCACGATAACCGCTACCAGGGCTGGGCCAGTCGCTGACCGCCCTGGACCTTGGTGGACTCCAGCAGCGTGTCACCTGGGAAAGTGCCAGCGTATGTGGGCACGTCGTCCTTGTCGTTGAAGGTCATCACGACCTTGTCCTGCATGTAGGTCGTCCCCGAGTCGGACTTCAGGAGCATCTCCAGCTCGAACTTACCAGCACCGACATCGCTCTTGGTGAACGCTGCGCTGTGGCCCTGGGCGGTGGTGATGTCGAGGTCGATGGTGGCAGAGGACACGTCTTGAGTGGGGCTGATCCGCCGGGTGGTGACCGTCATGTCCTGGCTGGCGCCGTCGTCGCTGCTGGCCTTGTAGCTCGCCTTGAAGGTGTCGCTGTTGGAGGCATCCCAGCCAAAGGTGAGCAGCCAGTCGGGCACCGGCATGGGATGGGTGATGCGATCGAAGATGAAGGTGGAGTCTGCGGCTGGGACATCGAAAAACGCCGAGCGCCGCATCCGGACCACGCTGTCCCATGGGGCCACGTTGGTGCCGCCGGTCATCTGCCACCGGACCTCGACGGTGTCGCCAGTCGTGACAGTGACGGCGCTGGAGGCGGTCATCGCGCGGGTGGCGTTGCTGAAGGAGAGAGTCGCCTGCTGGCTGCCGTTGACCAGGATCTTACCGACCAGTCCGCTGGGATTCCAGCCAGCAAGACCAGGGTTTATCAGCGCAGACGGGCTGACCAGGGTCAGGGTTCCAGCTTTGATATCAACCTTGACGCGCATAATAATCGACCCGAGGGGCCACTCATTCTCACTAGACATTCTGTGCCTCGATTACAGTTCAGTAGACGATTGGAGCAGCCCAGATCCGGGCTGGCAGCCCCTCACGGCGGAGCTGTTGGCAGACCAGAGCGGTGACCCGGGCTGGATCGTTAAACGGCCAGTGAGTCATCATGCACTGCACAAAGCGCCCCATCTCGCGGTCCTGGACCGGCCATCGGGTGGCGATCACTGCGGATGCACCCGCGCTGAGGAAAGCGCCGGCCATCGACCGCTCGACACCTCGGTGCAGCGCTGAGGCACCGGTCGCGCAGCCCGACAGCAGCACGATGGGGTTGCCGGAGAGCGGAAGGTTAGAGATCTCAGGTGGCCCGATGAGGCCGTCGGCCATCACCAGCAAGGGCATGCCACGCTCTCGGCGGGAGTGAACGCCGATGTGCAGCAGGCCGACCGGGGGAAGCTCCAGGAGCGCCCGGTGGGTCACCTCGCTTCGGCGGAGGAACACATCTGCCGAGGCAACCTCCGCATCTGCCATCGGGAGGTCTCCGTGGGCGTCCGCCAGACTGGCGACCGCAGCCGGCAGCACCATGGGCTGTGCGCCTCGGCGACGACGGGGACCCGCGAGATCAATGAACTGCGGGGGACGGGCATCGCCGACCTGTGCAGCGATGTACGGCATCGGAGCGTTTGCCAGCAGGCTATTGCTGCCCAACAGGATCTGTCCTGTCGGGATCCCATCGGGGAACAGGATCTCAGCCAGCCGGATGGCAACCCTGGGGGTTCCGCCTGTGAGGGCTTCCTGCTGGCTGGTGTGGACCAGGCGCAGGAACTCATCCCGACTCATGCGGATGTTTCGGACCGATGCTCCGGGCTGACCGCTGAGCACCAGCAGTCCCTGGGGCACCGCGAGGATCCCCATCAGCGAGATCCGATCGTCTGCGGCATCTGCGGTGTGCAGGAAGTACAGGCGCATCAGGTGACGGGCAGCAGCAGCATGAGCCTCGATGGCCAGATTCAGCAGCGCAATCAGGGTGTGCAGCGTGCTGGCATGGACCCGACCGTCATCGTGTTGGTGCAGCTCGTCCTCAACGGCGGTGATGACCTGCGCCCAGTCGGTCACGCGACCAGAGCGCTGCGTGACCAGGATCCGGAGCAGGATCCAGCTCAGCCCTCGACTGCTGAGGGTCTTCAGCTGCTCGACCTCTTCGTTGAGCGCCTGCAGCCGGACCTGAGCCTCAGAGAGCTGTCCGCTGCCGACAAAGGCCTCGATGAGGTAGCCGCGGGCCTCCATCGCGCTGTACGGAGACAGCTTGTCGATCCAGGGAGCATTCAGGGACCGGAGGGCGACATCGTAGAGACCGAGCGCGACGTTGAGGCGCAGGCCGATCTGTCCCAGGCGCGCGACCTCTTCAGGGGCGGCAATCTGTGCCATCGCCAGCCACCGGGCCGCGGCCTCCAGCTCCCAATTGTTCAGTGCTGCCTGGGCCTGCTCCCGGCAGACCCAGGCGGCGTTTCGGTTGTCCAGGGCCACCCGACGGACGAGCGCCTGAAGCACCGACTCCGCAGCGGGCTGAAACTGGAGACAGTTCAAGGCAATCGCCAAACCCAGCGCCGCCTGAATCTCACCGGCAGTGTCCTTGACTTCTATCCCCCGCTCCAGCGCCTCCCGATAGAGACGAGACGCTTCAAAAAAGCTGCCCCGCTGGCCCAATTTTCCCGCTCTATAGATCAGCGCGATGGTCTCTTCATCCGCCGGCTTGAGCCGCTCCGCCGTATACAACACCCGGACATCGGAGGGCTCAAAGCCGGTGTCGAGGTTTAGCTCTGCGGCGTGCAGGCAGTGCTCGGCGCCCTGGAGGAGGTCTGTGAGGCTCGTGGAGTCGTGGGAGCGGTAGACGTCAGAGAGCCACAACCCCCAGAGGATGGGATCGACGGCCTGGGAGGAGGACAGCGCGACGATGCGGCGCGTGCCCTCAGGCAGGTGGGCCAGCTCCAGAGACACACCAGGGCGCTCCCGGCTGAGCTGGTGGACCAGGATCGGCGGCCCACCCTGCATCACCGCGTAGAGCAGCAGATGACAGGCCAGGGGATCGTGAGCCAGGGCCCCGCGCTCGGTCCGGTGAAGCTCCAGCGCGCCCTGAGAGCGATAGTTTCGGTAGAGGCTCTGAGAGGTCATCTCCGGAAACGGTGCCAACCCCTGGGTCTGTGCCAGCAGGAGGGCGGGAGCCGGAGGAGCGGTGCGAGCTGCCGTCCGGGCCTGGAGCGCCTTGAGGGAAGGCGGCTTCGGCATGGAAGCAACCACGGTCGACTCGCGGACCATCGCACCGAGCTGCCCAAGCTGCTTCTCTAGTTGGAGCTGGCCCTGACACTCACTGCAGCCCTGAGCGTGCTGACGTGCCGGTGCGGGCCAGACTCGGAATCCGGTCCACTCCAGGGTTCCCTGGAGAATTTGCTCTTCAATCAACTTGTGGGTCAACTCAGTCATGGCTGTTGTTCCTCAAGCGCAGCTCGGAGCAGCACTCGGATTCGATGAAGTCGGCTTCGCACAGCCAATGGACTCAGCGGGGGCTCCAGCTGGGCTGCAATCTCCGCAGGCTTCAGCTGCTGCTCGACACTCATCCAAAAAATCATGGGATCAGGCGGCTCCAGGAAGCGAACCACGTCGAGGATGCTGCGAGCGGTCTCGTCGCGCTGGACGGGGTCGGGCATCTCATAGGAGGTGGTAAACCGGGCGAGATAGCGCGCCTGACGTTCCGCATGGCGCTGTGTGTTCCGACGGACCCGCATCGCCTCGTAGCGGGCGAAGGTCGCAAGCCAGCCGCCCAGACTGCGCCCATCAAACCGCTGCCAGTTCTCCAGCATCAGGGCGAAGACATTCTGGAGCTGCTCCTCGGATTCCTCCTGAGAGAACCCCTTTCGCAGAAAGATCGCCATCAGCTCTGGCCCATGAACCTCCCAGGCAAGCGGAACCACCGGCCCCACATCTCCGCTCGCAACAGCTTCATCGAGCAGACGTCTCAGCTCATCCGGTGACCGATACATGGGAGAACTCTGACTCATTCGGAGTGTGCAGACTCCGCGCTGATCAGATTTCGCAGGTGGGAGAACGAGAATGGCTTGCACAGGATCGGTCGGCCGAGGGTCTTGAGGTGTGCCTCGGTGTCCCAGGAGCATCCGCCGGTCATGAACACCGTCCGAGACTGCTGCTCTGGGGACAGGCGGGCGTAGAACGTCGGGCCATCCATCACCGGCATGACGACATCAGAGACGATCATGTGTGGAGTGCCATGCACTGCGATGTCGGCGAGGGCATCGACAGCGGATGCGAACAGGCTGACAGAGTAGTCCTCAAGCAGCTCCCCGAGCAGCATCCGAATCACCGGGTCATCATCGACAACCAGGACTCGAAGGGACGCCTGGGGCATCTGACAGTGATGACTTGATGATGGCTGTGGAGACACCTGCTCCCTCCGGTTTAAGGCGTTCATAGTAAGCCCAGGGCGCTGTTGATTTGGTTCTCGAGGCCATCGAAGGCCTGACGAATCTGGCGGAGCTTGTCAGACAGGGTCTGAAGCTGGGCCGCTGACAGGAAGCTGAGTCGATCCAGATCACCAAACAGCAGCCCCTCTCTGGTCACTGCCTGCTCCAGCCGATTGATCTCGGTGACGAAGGCCGGTGGCTGTGGAGGAGACGGGCGAAGGGCACGCACCTCAGCCTCCAGCTGCCGAACGGTCCAGCATCCATTCTCTGCGCGCTTCAGCAACCTCAGCTGGTCGTCATCTGAGATCGAGAGCACTGCGCGAAAGTGCGACACCCCGAGGTTGGACCAGTCTTCCCCGATGCGCTGGAGCAGGGCGTAGATCTGCATCGAGCGGTGGAGGACCGAGCGGCTGATGGCCACCCCATTGATCCGGGTCAGCTTCGCCAGCTTTCGGATCGAGGCCTCCTTGGCTCCCCGAGCACGCCAGGCCTCAAGATCACCGTCGTAGAGATCCTCGATGAGGATCCGGCCGACGTTGAGATGGAGCTGAAGCCCGGAGAACCGGACCATTCGGCCAAGTCGCATCGCGGTGCGCTTGCACTCGACATCGGAGAAATCAGAGGAGAGCCCGGGGGCGGCTTCCTGAACAGGTTCTATGTTTGGTGGACTCACATATAGACAGAGCCAAAGTCGCCCTATCGTTGCACGCCTTGACACTCTCCTGACATTCTAATCCCAAGCCTGAGGGAAACGCCGCTATTGATCGATGCTGGCATTCAGCTCAAAGCCGGTGATGGTCTGAAGCTCAGCGGTCTGTGCGTCGTAGAAGCTCAGCCGCCCCAGCTCGTGCGCCTGGCTGGCGTAGGCGGTGTGAGAGCCTGGGAAGACCCCGATGTGCGCCGGGTTGCTGAGCAGGTTGATCTCATCGAGCAGCATCGCGTCGAGGTCCACCGACTCCAGGTAGGGCAGGTCTTCGAGGTAGAAGAAGGCGTACTGCCCATCTTCTGAGAAGGTGATCCCGGCGGGAACGGCGGACAGCCGGAGGGCGTTGGTGAAGTAGTCGTCGAGGTCGACGATGGTGATCGCTGGCGCACCCTGAAACGGGGAGTCCTCGTCGATGTCCTTGTGGTCTTCCTTTGGATGGACGATCAGCGCTGAGCGCACCCCGGGGGCCATGTGAACGCTCTCGATGGACTTGACGGTGCCGTGGGTGGTGAACGCATCGGTCTGGTCGGGGGCCAGGAGATCCCAGCTGACAAACCGCGGCTCCCCGGCGGCGGTGCTGTAGAGGATGGCGGTGTCTCCGGTGTCGGAGATGCTGATGCTGCCGAGCACGGTGTCGACGGGCAGGGGCATGACCTCCGGCAGCGCCTCCGGCACGGCGAGGTCGTAGATCCACACCTCTGAGGATCCCCGGGCCACTGCCATCGCCCGGGTGCCATCGGGGGTGACATCGAGGTCGGTGGGGTTGTCTCCGGCGGCCAGGACATCGGTCTCTCCGCTGACGAGATCGACGAGGATGAGGTCGGAGACTCCGTACTGCCGCACGATGGCGTACTGCCCGTCGGGGGTGACCAGGACCTCCTCGGCCTCCGGTGGCTCCACGGTGTCCTCGATCTGGATGCGGGTCAGCACCGGCTCGTCTCCGCGCAGGTCGAGGTGGACCAGCCAGGAGTCGGAGACCAGCACGGCGTCCCCGGTCTGCGAGAACTGGATCTGTGCCGGCTCGAAGCCCACCGACTGCGGCCAGTCCACCCCGCTGGTGATGTCCACCACGCTGACCTCGCTGTAGGACCATGCACCGCTGGTGTCGTGGTCGGCGGGGGCCTCGGCCTGGTAGTAGCACAGCGCCCAGCGGCCATCGGGGGAGAGCTGGAGCTGGTTGAGGTGGGGGCGAATGGGCACCGCCTGGAGCTCCAGGCTGGTGGCGTCGACGATGTGGACCTCATCGAGTCCGGTGTCGAGGATGACCACCGCACCATACGGATCCGAGGCGACCATGACCGAGGGGTTGGGGCCGATCTCGGCGGTCAGGGCGGAGAGGTCGGCGATGGAGACCCGGGTCAGCGAGTTGCGGTCGGGGTTGGCGATGTAGATGTTGTCGTCTACTGCGACCGGCTCCAGGGCGATGTAGGGGGACTCCTCCTCAGGATCGTAGCCGTCGTCGTAGGTGTCGGTGTCGGTGTCGGCGTCGGTGTCGGCGTCGGTGTCCGCATCGGTGTCGCTGTCGCTGTCGGCCTCATCGCTGGACACGGAGGCGGCGTCCTTGCCTTTACACGACAGGAGCATCAAGAGGGTGATTGCACGCATATCAGTGGCTCCTCAGTGCTCAGGGTAGCACCGGACTCAGTAGATGTCGTGGAGGGTCGAGAAGTCCGCACACTCAGTGAGTTCCTGCTCCCCGCTGACTGTGCCGGTGCCGGTGTAGGTCTCGAAGCCCTCGTAGATCAGGGTGCCGGAGAAGCCGGTCATCTCCATCGCCATGGCGTAGCTGCCCTCGGAGGGCGTGATGGTGAGGTCGTAGAGATCGGGGTGGCCCTGCCAATGCTGCCCCGACCAGTAGTAGTCCTCGTCCCCGGAGTCTCGCTCCTCGTAGACGAACGCACCGTCGCCGAGGGTGCAGGTGATCGAGAAGCCAGCCAGGGCGACCGGATCATCGGTCGCGGAGAAGCCGTCGCTCCAGTCGGGCAGCGACATGAAGAGGTTGCAGTGGTCACCGCTGAAGATCCCAGAGGGGTCGTCGGTGTTGCTGCCCGGGGTGAGGTAAGTCACCATCTCCTCGCAGCCGACGTCGGGGACGCTGGAGAGGTAGGCGATGAACTGGCCGTCCTGAGCGAGACCGTAGGCGCTCTGGATCGCCACGGTCCCCTCCCCGTCGATGTCTGGAAGGCTGATGGTGCCAGCCAGACCGGCGGCGTCTTCTTCTGCAGAGCTGCAGGCGAGCAGGAGGATGAGCATGGGAGGACTCCGCGTGAGTGACTACGGACATTGTGAACCACTGGGTCCTCTGTGGTGTACAGGAAGGTCCTGTGAGAGAGTGCAGCCCCCCTCGCCTGCAATCGCCGCTCCCCTGTACTACCCGCCTTGCGGCCCCACCCGGACACCCGCTCACCACCCGCAGTCTCACAGGACCTTCCTGCACACCACAGAGCGCCGGATAGTTCCCACAGGTCAGCCCCTCAGGGGGTGATGCGAAAGTCGAAGGCGCCTTCGGCATCGGTGAGGGTGGAGCCGTAGAATACCCCGTCCTCATCATAGACCTCCACGATAGAGATCCCACCCCCAGCATCCGGTCGTCGGACGCTTCCCCTGAGGCGAACCCCGTCACTGAGAGCCCAGTCGCCGCTGCTCGGGGCACTGGGATTGAGCAGCTCCCGGCGGGTCACCGCAGCCTCCCCCCGGGTGGGGGTGAGCCAGACATTGAGGGGCACGTCGGGCACTGAGAGGCTGAACCCCCCGGTCTCGTCGGTGTAGGCGGTGTAGGTGGCGTGGTTGAAGCCCTGCTCGACGAAGGTGACCAGGACATTGGCCGCAGGCTGCGCGCTGGAGTCGACCACCCTCCGCTCCAGCACGACCTGCTCGGTGAGCTTGAGGTTGCCGAGGTTGACCTCGCTGCCCTCGACGGTGAGAGCCTGCTCGAGGGGGGCGGTGAGGTCGGTGTCGTCAGGGGGCGGGATGATCTCGATGCTCCACTCGCCGGGCAGGGCGTAGACCAGGAAGCCCCCGCTCTGGTCGGTCTCGGTCTCGACGACCATGGTGCCCCGGGTGTCGACGAGGGAGTCGGCGGTGAGCCGGACGATGGCGTTGCTCATGGTCTGTCCGTCCGCAGTGCGGGGCACCCCCCGGACCAGCACCGGCTCGATGATGCCGACGTCGATGTCCACCCGCACACCGATGTCCTCTTTGAGGGTGATCGGCTCCTGGATGGTCGGCATGGTGGTGCCGGTCACCGGCTCGATCTGCACGAGGTAGTCGCCAGGAGCGGCCCGGAGCGTGTAGAAGCCTGCGGCATCGGTCTGGGTGGCAAAGCCCACCACGCCAGTCGCGGCGTCGATGAGCCGAACCGTGACGCTGAGCGTCTCGTCGTCGCTGGTGGTGACCGTGCCGTAGATCGGATCGCCGTAGCCCAGGTCAATCTCGCCGATGTCGGCTTCTCCGCTGACCTGGAGCCCCTCCTCCACCACCATCGGCAGCCCCAGCTCCTCGGGCAGCACCGAGAGCTGGTAGCCATCCCCTGCAGGAAGGCTGAGGGTGAAGGAACCGTCTTCCCCGGTCTGCACACTGGAGGAAGCGATGGTGCCGGGCTGCCCCAGGGTGACGGTGCTGAGGATGGGCACATCTCCCGCACCTGGCACGGTGATGCTGTAGGGGTTGGCAGCGAAGCCGGTGACCGTGCCGGTGATCGTGACCGTGGGGCGCAGCGACAGGGTGAGGTCCTGCCAGCCGGACTGCTCATCGAGCCACAGCGACTGAGCGAGCAGGTCGTCGCCAACCTCCACCGTGGGCAGCACATCGATGCGGAGCCGGGCGGTGTCGAAGTCATCGGGGGACAGCACCTGATCCCCCCCGGTGTCTGCGGTAAACGCCAGCTCGTTGGCCCCTGGCGCACAGCCACCCACCATCAGCCCCACCGCAAGAACGCAGCGAGCGGCACTCTGGAGGGTTGTGGTGGGTGAGAGGGACAGGACGAATTCTCGGGTGGTGCAGTGGATCGATGACGCCTGCTCATAGGATAAGCAAGAAATGTGCCTCTCGTTTGAAGCTTGACAACCCCAGACATCGTTGCTGGGAAGGTAGTTTACTACTTAAGAATCTGGACAACGGCTTCGCTGTAACCCTATGTAACCGCACCGCCGTTCTGGACTCCATAGACTATCAGGGTCCGATCCGATCCCTGCTCATCCTCGACCAAGGGGCTGGGAAAACCTCTGTCTGGAGTCCCAGATGTTTCTGCTGTCTGCCCTCGCGACCTTATCTACTGCCTCCGCAGCTGGTGACGGCGTCCTGTACTACACCGGCCACAGCGGCTTCTCTGTGTCTTCGTACTTCCCGCCGTCGGACTTCGAGGATGTGATCGTCAATGAGGAGTGCGGCACGTTCACGGAGACGGGCAGCTGGCCCGCAGACCTGAGCGTGTACCGGATGGTGGTGCTGATGATCCCGTCGAGCAGCTGGTCGACGGCTGAGACGCAGCAGATCCAGGACTTCATCGACGACGACGGTGTGCTGGTCGCTGTGGGTGACTCAAGTGGGTATGACTCCGCCCATGTCAGCCCGATGAACACGCTGCTTGGCAACCTCGGGGTCACCTCCACCCTGCAGAACACGAGAATTGATAGCGGCTGCTCTGGCAACACGGCTGCTGCTGCAACCACCCATGCGCTGACCGAGGGCATCTCCAGCACCGGCATTCAGTACGGCTGGTCCAGCGACATCACCATCGGCAGCGGTGGCACCGAGCTGTTCACGGGCAACTCGGGTCAGGCGCTCGGGGCGGTCGAGGGGCAGGTGGTCCTGATCTCGGACATCAACGTGTTCATCGACGACTGCAACCTCAACAGCGACAGCCGCCAGTTCTTCGCCAACCTCTACCACTACGGCACAAGCGCCAACAGCTGCGACATGGACGTAGATGGCTACGACGCGGAGCACTGCGGTGGAGCCGACTGCAACGACTGCGACAGCGGTACCGACGTCGGCGATGACTGGTACGCAGACGACGACGGCGACAGCTACGGAGACGCATCCTCCACCACGGCGGCCTGCAGCCTGCCCTCCGGCTACGTCGCCGATGCGACAGACTGCGACGACACCGACTCGGCCATCAACCCGGCCGCCACTGAGACCTGCGACGGCGAAGACAACGACTGCGACGGCGACATCGACGAGTCCGGCAGCACCTACACCTACTACGCCGACGACGACGGCGACGGCTACGGCGACCCCGGGGTCGCCGTCTCTGGCTGCAGCGAGCCCTCCGGCTACGTCTCCAACAACGCCGACTGCGATGACACCGACGGCAGCGTCTACCCCAATGCCCTGGAGCTCTGCAACGGGCTCGACAATGACTGCGACGGCACGGCCGACAATGACTACGCTGCAGATGCGCTGACCTGGTACGCAGACAGCGACGGCGACTCCTATGGAGACGTGTCCTCAACCACCGACGCCTGCGACGAGCCCTCTGGCTACGTCGCTGACGATGACGACTGCGACGACACGGACGCCGCCATCCACCCGTCCGCCACCGAGGTCTGCGACGGTGATGACAATGACTGCGATGGCCTCACCGATGAGGGCGACGCCGCAGACACTGCCACCTGGTACGCCGACGACGACGGCGACAACTACGGAGACGCCAGCTCAACCTTCTACGCCTGCGACGAGCCGAGCGGCTACGTCGCTGACGACACCGACTGCGACGACACCGACTCCGCCATCAACCCGGCCGCCACCGAGGTCTGCGACGGAGACGACAACGACTGCGACGGAACTGCCGACAACGACGATGCTGCGGACTCGCTGACCTGGTTCGCCGACGACGATGGCGACACCTACGGAGACGCCAGCTCAACCACCGACGCCTGCGACGAGCCGAGCGGCTTCGTCTCCGACGACACGGACTGCGACGACACCGACTCCGCCATCCACCCGGCCGCCACCGAGGTCTGCGATGGTGACGACAACGACTGCGATGGCACCATCGACAACGACGACGCCGTGGATGCCCTGACCTGGTACGAAGACAACGACGGCGACGTCTACGGAAACCTCAGCTCGACCACTGACGCCTGCGACCAGCCCACAGGGTACGTCTCCGATGACAACGACTGCGATGACACCGACGCTGCAGTCAACCCGGCCGCCACCGAGGTCTGCGACGGAGACGACAACGACTGCGACGGAACCATCGACAACGACGACGCTGCGGACTCCCTGACCTGGTTCGCAGACACCGACGGCGACACCTACGGGGACTCATCCTCGACCACTGAGGCCTGTGCAGAGCCGACTGGCTACGTCTCCGACGACACCGACTGCGACGACACCGACAGCGCGATCAACCCGGCAGCCACCGAGGTCTGCGACGGTGATGACAACGACTGCGATGGCACCACCGACAACGACGACGCTGCGGACTCCCTGACCTGGTTCGCAGACACCGACGGCGACATCTACGGGGATGCGACCTCAACCACCGACGCCTGCG
>JBLHNG010000004.1:0-48578 GCA_047621685.1 Myxococcota bacterium
CACCCGCCTGTTCAAGGAGCTTCGCAAGGAAGACCCGGACCTCGACCTGCGCTGGTCGGCGGGTGTGGAGGTCCAGATGGACTCCGAGGGCTTCGTCGAGGCCAACATCGATCTCCTTGAGCTGCGTGCGATCCCCAAGAAGTTGGACTGAGATCCGAGCCGTCAGACCGATGAACAAAGCTGAGGATGTGGGGGATATGCGGATAAGATTCCGCCTCCTCTGCGTCCTGACTTTTGCGTTATGTAGCGCAGCCACGCCATACACAGCCACGCCACATGCAGCACTGCCACACACTTTCGGAGAAATCCCATGAATCTGCGTCGAACCATCATCATCGCCCTGCTCGCCACAGGATGTGCCACTGCAGACCGGGTCCAGGCCCTCGAAGATCGGATCACCGAGCTGGAGGCCAAGGTCGAAGAGGTCGGCAGTCGTCCCGTTGCCGCCGCCACTGGTGGCAGCGCTGAGGCCGATCCCGCCGCAGAGGAAGCCGCCCAGGCGCTCTATGCTGAGGTCACCGAGCTGGTCAAGGCAGGCAAGCTGAGCGAGGCCAAGGCCAAGGTCGAGGTCCTCACCACCAAGTACGCCTCCACCAAGACCGCCCGCCGCGCCAAGAAGGTCGCGGCTGAGCTTGAGGTCATCGGCAAGCCCGCCCCGACCGCGCTGACCATCGAGAAGTGGTATCAGGGCGAGAGCGAAGTCAACCTCGCCAGCACCGGCCCGACCCTGGTGGTCTTCTGGGAAGAGTGGTGCCCGCACTGCAAGCGTGAGGTGCCCAACCTCAACGAGACCTACGGCAAGTTCAAGGGTCAGGGCCTCCAGGTCGTCGGCCTGACCAAGATCACCCGGAAGTCCTCTGAGGAGAGCGTCACCGCGTTCATCGCCGAGAAGGAGGTCGCCTACCCGATGGCAAAGGAGACTGGCGACATGTCCAGCTACTTCAACGTCAGCGGCATCCCGGCTGCAGCGGTCGTCAAGGATGGCACCATCGTCTGGCGCGGCCACCCCGCCCGCCTGACCGATGAAATGATCCAGGGCTGGCTGTAGGTCTCCAGACATGATTCCCCTCCCCTCGCTCTCCGACAGCCTCGGCCCCATCGCCGAGGCCCTCGATGCCGCCGCCCCGGATGCACGGGTCAATTGGATGCGTGGACTGGGGAAGCGCGAGCTGAAGGCGCTCTACGGGCTGGCGGAGGGGCAGCAGCTCCCGCTGGACCACTTCTGCGACGACAGCGGCGCCATCACCCGGCACCACGGGCAGAACTCTCTGCCCGTGTTCTCGACCTTCGAGAAACGCTTCTGCACCCGTGACGAGACCATGCAGGGCTACAACCACAACGGTGCCCTGGTCTCCTGGTTCTCCGGTCCCGGCCACTTCGTCGCCCAACAAGACGGCGACGAGGTCCTGTTTGACTACACCGTCCTGCCCGGCTCGGTCCCAGAGGACTTCCCGGCGCTGGCCAGCAACGACGGCGGGACCGCAAAGCTGGTGTTTGGCGGAATGATCGACCGGGTTCGTCGGGTCTCGACCCACTGCACCATCGGGACCGCCTTCCGAAACGGCAAGCCCGAGAACGCCTGGTTCATGCTCATCCGCGAAGCCTGATCTGGCCTTCAACGTCAGGCCTTCTGACTATCTGATTCCCAGCAGGAGTCGGCACAGTCGGGTGTGTTCCTCCCACATTGGCCATGCGTTGACCTCCAGGCGAGGTCTCAGCGGCTGATCGGGAGAGGGGTGCGGGTTTCCGGTCGGGCGGCACACCCGGGATCCGAACCCCTGGATGCCGGGGAACCACTGGCCGATGTTGTCGACCAGCCCACGGAAGCTGCGGCGCCGGGAGCTGACGATGTAGCCGGGCAGCCCCTGGAAGTCCGTCGCTCCCTCGACCACCCGCAGGAAGACCCCCGGGCCGTGGAGATCGAGCACCCCGATGCGGCTCTCTCGGGAGAGCTGGTAGGCGTCTCGGCTTCGCGCGCCCTTCTCAGAGCTGCGGTAGTGGCAGGTCACCACTTCTCCAGGAACCGCCAGAAGCAGGCGCGGAGAGCGCACCACGTGGCCGTCGATGAGCGAGTCGTGGACGGGCTGGAGCCAGAGCGGCGCATCACAGACCCGAAAGCCCTGGAGGCCGGCTGGTCCGAGGATGACCTTCGGGAGATCGATGTCGAGCAGCGACTCCCGGGGGATCACCGCCGCACCGAGCCCCAGCGCCGCGAGGTAGCGGGTGGAGAGGCGCTGGAGGGGCTCAGACTCGGCGTTTCGAAGCGCGACCCGGGGATACCGAGAGACCGCCAGCATGCGCGCGGTGACGCCATCGACCTCCAGAACCCGAGCCACTGCTGGCGCCCGGGCGGCATCTCCTGGACAGTCCACCACCAGGGCGAACGGATGCCCGGCGGACGACCAGCTCCCCTGTCCCTCAAAGATGCGGACCGGCTCATTGGAGATCGGCTGCGGGACCGGAGCGGGAGTGGGCTCAAGAGGGGCCGGGAGCTGGCTGAGCAGCGACGGGATCTGAGCATGGAGTCGACTGAGGTTGACCCGACACGCCACCGTGTCCGCCCCCTTCCAGGCTGACGTGGCCTCGCTCAGCAGCCACGTCAGCTGTCTCAGCCCATCGTCGATGGTCGACTCTCGGGGGGAGATCGCGGAGGTTGGCATCATCCGGGGGATCGAAGGGGCGTCCAGCTCACTGGCAGGCTCAATGGGCAGCAGATCCAGGGGCTGGAGCGAGCTGGTGTCGAGATCAACCAGCTCAACAAGCTCGTCGACCTCTTCAACGACGGCCGACTTCGGCTCCACAGCGCTGGCCTGGATCAGCGCAGCCTTCAGATCCTCCGTCCCCTGGCCGCTCATCGCCGCCCGAATGAGGGCGTCGAGGTTCTCGGGAATCGAGCGGGATTCCGGTGCAAGAGCTGCCTGTGGCATGCCCTCCCCGCAGTACATGCACCGAGGGCGATGGGGTGCATTGGGGCGCTGGCAGGCCGGACAGGGAACGGTCTTCATCTCCGTTAGCCTATCGCATGCGCTGTCGGTTGCCCGTCCGTCTGCGATATGGTGGCCCCCCAAGCTGCGGAGCGCCGATGATTCCCTTCCTCCTCCTCACCGCCGACGCCAGCGCTGCCGGCTACTACCTCATGGACTCCGGAACACGAGGCGTCACCCGGGCCGGTGCGTTCGTCGCTGGGGTCAATGATCTCTCCGCGCAGTACTACAACCCAGCCGGCCTCATCCGGCTGGATGAAACCCAGGTGTTCGTCAACGTCTCGATGGTCTCTCAGAAGGTTGACTTCACCCGGATCGACTACGACTCCAGCGGGAACATCGACTACACCTACGATCCAGTCGAGAACGAAGACCCGGCGATGCCGATCCCGATGATGGGCTTCTCCAGTCGGTTCGGGCTGGAGAACACCGTGTTCGCCTTCGGGCTCTACACCCCCTCCGCCCCCACCCTCGGCTACCCCGAGGAGGGCGCGCAGCGGTACTCGCTCATCGACTCCCTCATCCTCAAGGGCAGCCTCGGTCCCAGCGTGGCCCACCGGTTCAACGACTGGCTCACCGTCGGTGCGGGGGTCGCGGCCACCTTCGTCAGCGCCGACTACGCCCTGACGCTGACCACCTGCGGTGACACCAATGTCTGCGGTGGCACCGAAGCGGCTCCCGCCGGTGATCCGACCTACGACGTCGACATTGTGCTGGCGATGACCGACCCGGTGCGGTTCGACTGGAACATGGGCCTGCTCGTCGAGCCCACGGACACCCTCGCCATCGGCTTCTCGATGAACCCGCCGATGAACGTGTCCGGGTCTGGCTCGATCGTGGCGGACTTTGGCGAGGATCACTACCTCGTCACCAACGACCTGCTCACCGAGTCCTCCTTCTCTGACGATCAGGTCACGGTGCTCCAGACCCTCCCATGGATCTTCCGCCTGGGTGCAGCGGTCAGCCCCAACGATCGCATGCAGATTGAGCTTGCCGGAGTCTATGAGACCTGGGGAAACACCGAAGAGACCGTGGTCACTGACGTTCAGCTGGAGATGGGGCTCAACGCGGAGTCCACACTGCTGGCGCTTGCCGGTGATGCGGAGATCCCGGAGTCCGTGGTGGTTGAAGACGACATCATCCTGCCGCTTGGGTTCTCGAACACATGGTCCATCCGGCTCGGCGGCGACTTCGCATTGACCGACACAATCACGGCCCGGGGTGGTGTGGGCTACGAGACCAGCGCAGTCCCCCCAGAAACGCAGAGCGTCGCCAGTGTCGATGGAAACAAGATCATCCTCGGACTCGGCGGCACCATCACCCTGCTTGATCGCATGGATCTGGACCTCGGCTTCGCACAGAGCCGACTGCAGGCGCGCTCGATCAAGAACAGCGAGGTCCGCCAGATCGTCATCCCGCTGTTTCCCATCCCACTCGCCGAGCTCGACACCCACTTCACGGACCTGGGAATCGACGAGGGCGATGTGATCGGCAACGGCGAGTTTTCCTCGCACGCGACCTTTATGACGGCTGGTCTGACGTATCGCTTCGGGACGTGATGACTTCGGGGGCAGCCCCCCACCAGCGCCCGGTCACCCGGCCATCTTCGATGTCGATGCGGCCAAACGGAGTGGGCAGATCGATCGCCCGCTTTATCCCGGCGGTGACCCGGAGGGTTCGCTTCTCGACCTGAACCGCATCGAGGGCGAGCAGCAGGAACATCGCCGCGCCCATGAGGTCGTCTCCGATGCCGAGCGCCCCACGGAGGGGGTGGCGGGCGGAGGGAAACGCCCCGGTGGGACTGGCGAGCGCGCCGACCACGCTGAGGGGGTCTGAGCCATCCTCCTGCCGTCGCAGCACCGCCATCAGCAGCGCAGTGGCCGCCGGGTGTGCACCACCCTGGGTGAACACGCCGCCGCCGTACCAGTGGTGGGTGCGGATGTGCTTGAGGGTGGACTGGACCGCCGGGCTGCGCACCGGGATCAGTCCCAGCCAGGCCGCAGCGAGCATGCCCGCACTCGAGCCGTCGGCTGCGCGACCGGGGCTGGCCGACCACGGCGCCTCGCCCAGCACCTCTGGCAGGGCCTCCCGAGCGGTGGCCCCGGCGAGTCCCCACTTCTGGTGGGCGTCGGAGACCTCTCGGAGTGCGGCGGCGCCAAACAGCAGGGCGGCGGTCTGCCAGATCCGACTCCATCGGCTCGAGCCGTCGAGCCCGAACAGGGCGTGGCCACCGGGGGCGGGCTCCTGCTTGCTGAGCCGGTCGAGGAGGCGGGTCCAGGACGTGAGGTGCTCTTGGACCCAGCTGCGCTCTCGGGTCCAGCGGATGTACTCCGCCGCAGCCCAGCCGAGCATCGCGGCCTCTTCGCCTGAGGCGCCCAGCACCTTGCCGTCGCGGCGAACCCGGCTCATCCACCCGCCGATGCGCTGTCCGGCCCGACGCACGAAGCCGAGCCGGGCCAGGGCGACAGCGGCCATGCAGTTGTCGAGGCTGAGGCGGTCTCCGGCGAGCAGGGCCCGCTGCCGGGCGGCATCGAGCAGGCGCTGGTGATCGCCGGCCAGCTCAATGGTTGCCCCAGAAGCCAGCAGGCCCTTCCGATCGGCGATGGCGCCCTTCCAGAGAGTGCGTCCGCTGGTCCGGACGACCGCAGGAGGAGCCCCGGGAGGTGGGGCGATGATCGCGAACCGGGAGAACGGCTCGCCAGGGGAGAGGGTCGTGCGGTAGACCTCGGTGGCCCGGGCCAGCCCGGCACCGCAGCTCACGGTGAGGGGGCCGGCGTCGTGGCGCTCACCGGTGGGATCGCGGCCGGAGAACCGCTGCCAGGGATCGGCCTGACCGTTGCGACCGACCAGCACATCGTCGCCATGTCGGGCGACGATGAGGATCGGAGAGCCATCCGCCCGCCACATGCCGCCTCCGTCGCGCTTCAGCTCGAAGATCGGCTCGACCCCCTCGAAGCACGCCGGGCGCATCGCGAAGCCGAGGCGGACTGGACGGGGAGCGGGGGCCTCAAGGGAGAGCCGGGCAAACACCGCGATGGCGACCTGCCCCTGGAGCACCACCGGCCAGTGGAACACCTCCACCGACACCCCACCCCGACGGCAGGTGGTGAGCACGCCGTGCCCGTCGTCGCTGCGGACCTGCTCCACCGCGCCGCCCGGGTCGTCGGTGATCCCGGGGAGCGGGCCGACCGGGTAGCCGTGGCGACCGTCGGCGAACCAGACCGACACCGAGGGGCCGCCCATGCCCGCCCAGCCCAGCGGATCCACCCAGCCCCGACGCGACCGCCCTGGCAAGGCCATGAGGGTGCGATCCCGGGCGGAGAGCACGAGGTGCATGCCCAGCGGCGGCAGGAACGCCGGATGCGCCGGGTCGAGCTGGCGGGTCATTGCCGCGGGCCAGGGCACCGGTCCCAGCGCGGAGATCACCCGACCGGTGAGCAGCGCGCGGGTGATCCGGGCGGACTCATCCGGCAGCAGGCTGCTGATCGGTCGCGCGCCGATCAGGGCAGCGAGCGCACGGGCGCACGAGGCGGCCTCCTCGACGTTGGAGCCACCGAGCCGCCGGGTGAGTCGCTTTAGCCTTCGCGCCACCGCCGACTCCGTGCAACTTCCTTCTGATAGGCGAGGATTTCGGTGATCTTCTGCTCCTCGCTCCAACCCAGCAGCGCCGCCATGCGGTCTGCGATGCCGTCCGTGGCGGACAGTCCCTGGTCGAAGTCGCGGAAGAAGAGCTGGGTGCGACGGATCATGACATCGCGGACCGTAGCGGCCAGCTCGACGTTCACCGCGAAGTCGATCTGCGCCATGATCTCCGGGCGCCCCTCGACGAGGGGAACAGCAAGCTCAGGATCCCGAGCGGCGCTCTCTGCGATGTCCAGCCCCCGCATGCCGTAGGTGTCTCCGAGGAGACGGGCGGTCTCTTCGGACATGCCCTGGCCGCCGCGCTCCCGAATCTGCGCCGCGACGGCAGCGTGGTCGTCGTTCTCCGGCCAGCCGACCGCACCGGGCAGGGGCTCCGTCGCGGTCTGAGACTCCCGGAGCCGCCGGTCGAGCGAGCCCGTGAGCTGGAGGAGCTCCACCGCGCGATCCACGACCTCCGCGGCCATGCGCCGGTAGGTCGTCAGCTTGCCGCCAGCGATGGTGATCAGGCCATCCTCATCGACCCGGATGACGTGCTCCCGGGAGACCGAAGACTCGTTGGCCCCGTTGTCTTCTTCAGAGATCAGCGGACGGACCCCGGCCCAGGTGGCGATGACATCGTCTTCCACAAGCTTCGCGGTGGGGAAGTAGATGTTGGCGGCGGCCAGGAGGTAGCGGACGTCCTCTGCGCTGGCGGCCACCTCGCCGGGATCGCCGGGGTAGTCGGTGTCGGTGGTGCCGATGTAGGTGCGGTCCCGCCAGGGGATCGCGAACAGCACCCGGCCGTCGTCGGGGTGGAAGCAGACGACGGCGTTGTTGGGCTTGAGCCGGTCGGAGTCGACGACGATGTGGATGCCCTTGGTCGGACGAAGCCGGGGCTTGCCCCCGCCAGTGCCCAGCGCGCGAGTGCGGTCAGACCAGGGGCCGGTGGCGTTGATGACTGCTGAAGCCTTCAGCTCCCGCTCCACGCCGGTCAGCTCATCCCGGACCCGAACGCCCGTCACCCGACCGCCGCCATCTCGGGTCAGCCCGACCGCGCGGGTGTAGGTGGCGATGACCGCGCCCGCCATGGCGGCATCCAGAGCCGTCTCCAGGGTCAGCCGAGCATCGTCCGTTGAGCAGTCGTAGTACAGCGGCGCGCCCTTGAGGTCTTCGCGGTTCAGCATCGGCTCGACGGTGGAGACCTCCTTGGTGGAGAGGTTCCGGTGGATCTTGGGCGAGCGGAACAGGCTGAGTCCGTCGTACAGCCACATGCCGAGGTTGACGGTGAACACGCCGCGCCGGGAGGACTTGTAGACCGGGAACAGGAAGCCCAGCGGGTTGACGAGGTGGGGCGCGATGTTCATCAGCACCCGCCGCTCGCTGACGGCCTCGAACACCAGCGAGAACTCCATGCTCTCCAGGTAGCGCAGCCCGCCATGGACCAGCTTCGAGGAGCGCGAGGAGGTGCCATAGGCGAGATCCTGCATCTCAACAATGCCGACGCGCAGGCCCCGACGGGCGGCATCTCGGGCCGCGCCAGCACCGGTGATTCCGCCCCCGATGATCAGGAGGTCAAAGGGCTTCTCCAGCTGCTGGAGCATCTCATCTCTTCTGGGCACAGCGGCCTCCAGGGGAGCGATTGCAGGGGCACAGGGTAACCGATGCGAGGGAACTTCCGGGTTATCAGGAGCACATGTCACAGCTTCCTCCCCTCACCTCACTCAAGCCGTCGCTCTCCGAAAGCGGGCACCTCCTCCACATCGAGCTTGACCACGGTCGGGCCAACGAGATGGGCAGCACCCAGCTGTCGGACTGGGAGACCCTCGCCGACTGGCTGCCTGGCTCCAACGTGCGCGCGGTCATCACCTTCAGCCGCCGCCGCTCCCGGCGCGGCACCCCGATCTTCATCTCCGGCGCAGACGTCACCGAGCGGGTCGGCTGGCCCGACGACAAGGTCCGCGCCCATGTCCGATGGCAGCGCAGTGTGCTGCGTCGGCTCCGGCGCGCTCCGGTGTTCCACATCGCGGTGGTCGATGGCGTGGCGCTGGGGTGGGGTGCGGAGATGATGATCGCGGTGGACTACCGGATCGCCGGCCCCGGGGCATCGTTCGCCCTGCCCGAGACTGGCCTCGGCATCCTGCCTGGAGCCGGCGGAACCAGCGAGCTGTGGGCGATGATCGGGGTGCCGCAGGCCATGCGCCTGGGCATGACCGGTGAGCGCATTGACGCCGACGAGGCCCACCGCATCGGCCTCATCCAGGAGCGTGTCGAGAGCCTAGACGCTGGACTCGCCCGTGCTGAAGTCCTCGCCGCACAGGTCGCCCGGCGCTCCCCGACCGCCATCGGCGCATTCAAGCGGGCGATGCTTGACGGGATCGGTCAGACTTCAGAGGCCCGGGCCGAGCTGGAGGCTCAGGCATACGAGCTGTGCCTGGAGAGCGGAGATGCCGCCGTGGGCCGAGAGAACTTCAAGGCGATCATCAGCGGCGAGGAGGTCGAATGGAACGCGCGACGCACACCTTCTTCCTGATCCCTCTCCTCTCCCTGAGCCTCCTCGGCTGCACCGAGCCCACGCCCACCGACCTCGCGGGCTGTGCGGCCCTGTCTGCACCGACCGCTCGGGAGGAGTGCCGCTTCTCCATGGTCGCCCCCCTGGCAGGCGACTCCGCAGCCTTCAAGGCCGCCCTCGCTGAGATCGAGGAGCCCTACAGCCGCGACCTCATCCGCTACCGGCTGGCGTTCCAGGATCCCGAGAAGAACAGCGGGCTGTGTCGGGAAGTCGAAGAGACCACCCTCCATGAGAAGTGCCGCCAGATCATCGGCCGACCGCACCTCTCCTCCACCCGGAAGAAGCCGTGATCCTCTGGCTGCTGATCGCCTGCGATCCCGAGCCCGACCCGCTCTCCACCGCCACCGCGCCCTGGCCCCAGGACCCCGATGCGCTGCTCCCGATCTGCGACAGCCAGCCGTTTGAGGAGCTGGCGGTGACCTGCCGGGTTCAGGCAGCGTCGTTCTTCGGACTCCGCGGTCAGCCCCAGCGTGCTGCCGAGGTCTGCGCGATGATCCCGGAGGGCATCTGGCGAGACGAGTGCCACTTTCGGGCCGGAGAGGAGCTGGGCCGTGCCGGATACACCATCCCTGGCCTCACCCACTGTGCCCAGGCTGGTCGGTTCGCCCGCAACTGCATCACCCACGCCGCCTGGCGCCTCCCCCGGGAGCCTGACCTCGCACCGGAAGAGGGCGCGGAGATCATCGGCGCCGCCTGGAGTGAGCTGTCCGTGCAGGTCACCGCAGTGCTGGAGGGAATCGGAGACGGACTGGAGGGCGAGGGGCTCGATCTCGTGCAGGCCCGGTTCGCCTACAACGTCTACGTCGGCAGCGGGCAGACCGACCCGGCCGCCGCACACCTCCCCCATCCCCTCGGCGGCGCCCTTCGCACCGGCATGGCGATCGAGGTGGTGCGGCTGATGGAGGCCGCTGGACAGCCAGCCACCGTGGCGGGCATCGTCGACATCTACACCGGCGCCGCCCCCCCGATGACCGGCGCCCCGGTGACCGATCGCGAGCACCTCGGCCGCTACCACACCCCGATCCTCTCCCCCCACGAGGCCGGGCAGCCTCACCTCCCGGTCTACGGCGGCGGGCTGCGCCTCGCGAGCCTCACAGCGAACACCGACATGGTCCTCGCCGCCCTGGAGGCCCTCTACTGGCTGCCACACACCCCGGCGGACACCTTCCAGCCCTGGCTTGAGAGCCCAGAGCCAGACATCCGCCGCACCGCCGCGAAGCTGATGCGGCTGTGTGTTGGTCAGGGCTTCGACATCGAGGAAGCCCTGAACGCCCTCGCCACGGAGCATCCAGACGAGGGTGTGCAGTGGCACGCGAAGGATGGGCTGGAGCGCCGGTCGTTTGAGGAGCGCGGTGCTGCCCCGCCGCCGCCGGGAGTTCCACTCGGACCGCCGCCCGATCGACCCTGACAGGCCAGTTCTTCCCGTCTGTCTGACTGAATCGTGTACTCAAGTACAGGCTGACAATCAGGTGAATTAAGTGCGGTTAAGAGTCGCCGTAGGCCCGACAGGCGGGTATCCCCCCGCACATGCAGATCCTCTCGGTGGGCACCGCACAGCCCCCGCACTACTACGATCAAGAGACCCTGCTCGCTGCGTTCTCGCGGGCATGGTCTCTCAAGCACCACAATCCCCGACGGGTCGAGCAGCTCCACCGGGCTGTGATGGTCGGCGGACGCCACCTCGCCCTGCCGATGGAGCGCTATGAGTCGCTGTCTGGCTTCGGCGAGTCCAACCGCGCGTTCATCGAGGTCGGCACCGAGGTCGGCGCGAAGGCCATCGAGGATGCCCTCGCCCAGGCTGGACTCAAGCCGACGGATGTGGACGCCATCTTCTTCGCCTCGGTCACCGGCATCTCCGCGCCGTCCATCGACGCGCGGCTGGTCAACCGGCTCGGCTTCCGCAGCGACATCAAGCGCGTCCCGATCTTCGGACTCGGCTGCGTGGCCGGAGCCGCTGGGACCGCGCGACTCTACGACTACCTGCGCGCCTGGCCTGACCACGTCGCGGTGCTGCTCACCGTCGAGCTGTGCTCCCTGACGCTGCAGATCAAGGATCTCTCCATCCCCAACCTCATCGCCTCCGGCTTGTTCGGAGACGGTGCCGCCGCAGTCCTCGCCACCGGCAGCGAGCGGGCAAAGACCCTTCCCGCGAAGGGCCCGAAGGTCACCGCCACCAAGAGCCGGTTCTACCCAGACACCGAGGGCGTCATGGGCTGGGACATCTCCGAGTCCGGCTTCGGCATTGTGCTGACCGCCGAGGTGCCAGCGATGGTCGAGCGGCATGTCCGCCAGGATGTCGACGGCTTCCTCTCCGAGCACGACCTCACCCGCGACGACATCGGCTGCTGGGTCTGCCACACCGGCGGCCCCAGGGTGCTCACCGCCTTCCAGACTGCCCTTGAGATCGACCGCGAGGCCCTGGCGCTGACCTGGGCCTCACTGCAAGAGGTCGGAAACCTCTCCAGCGCCTCGGTGCTCTACGTCCTGCGAGACACCATCGAGCAGCGCAAGCCCCCCGAGGGCACCCCGGGCATGATGCTGGCGATGGGACCGGGCTTCTGCTCAGAGCTTGTCTTGATGGAGTGGTGACATGGGCTCCAGTTTCCAATGAGCAGCGCGCTTCTCTACACCCTGTTCATGGGCGCCACCGCGCTGGAGCGCCTGTTCGAGATGTTCGTCTCCCGGCGCAACGCGGCGTGGAGCTTCGCGAAGGGCGGCACGGAGCATGGCAAGGGCCACTTCCCGGCGATGGTCCTGCTGCACACCGGCTTCCTGTTCGCCTGTCCCGCAGAGGTCTGGCTGCTGGACCGGCCGTTCATTCCGGAGCTGGGCTGGCCGCTGCTCGCGCTGGCCCTCGCCGCACAGGGGCTGCGGTGGTGGTGCATCACGACGCTCGGCCCCCGCTGGAACACCCGGGTCATCATCGTTCCAGGTCTCCCCCGGATCACTGGCGGTCCCTACCGCTTCATCCGACATCCCAACTACGTCGCAGTGGTCAGCGAGGGGCTCATCCTGCCGCTGATCCACTCCGCCTGGATCACCGCCATCACGTTCACCGTGCTCAACGCCTGGCTGCTCTCGGTGCGAATCCGCTGCGAGAACCAGGCGCTGTCCGAGCTGGTGGACGGCTCAAACGCCGGAGGGCAGCATGCCTGACCACAGCGCCCTGCGCGCCGAGATTGTCTCGCTGATCACCGAGGAGCTTCGGCTGCCAGACGGAGTGCCCGACGGCGACCTCGCCGAGGCCCTGGACTCCGTACAGCGCCTGTCCCTGGTGGTTGCCATTGAGGACCACTACGAGATCGCGTTCGATGAAGAAGACGACGCCTCAGTGACCACGCTCGACGACGTGGTCCGCCTCGTCGCGGCCCGACTGGCGACCCGATGAAGCTGTGGACCCTGCCGGCTCACCTGGAGAACGCCGCAACCATCGGTGCGGCCCGGGACGCTCTGACCTTCATCGACCGCAGAGAGCGGGAGACCGCGATCCACTGGCGTGAGGTCTACGCCCGTGCCCGCCGAGCTGCGGGTGCCCTGGCGGAGCTGGGGGTGAGGCGCGGCGACCGGGTCGCGATCATCCTGCCGACCTGCCCGGAGTTCATCGACGCCCTGTTCGGACTCCAGCTCCTCGGCGCCACCCCCGTCCCGCTCTACCCCCCGGTTCGGCTCGGGCGGCTGGTCGAGTACTACGACAAGACCGCCGCGATGCTCAAGGCGGTCTCCGCCGTCGGGATCATCACCACTGGCCGGGTCCGTCGGGTGATGGGGCAGGTCATCGCCCGCTACCGCCCGCCGCTGGGTCTCATCGAGGCCACCGAGCTGCACAGCGGACCAGACACCGATCCCGCAGACGTCTCCCCCGACGATCTCGCGATGGTGCAGTTCTCTTCAGGCACCACCGTCGCGCCCAAGCCCGTCGCCCTGACCCACCGCCAGGTGCTCTCCAACGCCGACGCGATCATCGACTTCATCCCCATTGAGAGCGGCATTCCGCAGGGCGGGGCGTGCTGGCTGCCGCTGTACCACGACATGGGGCTCATCGGCTGCGTGTACGTCGCTGTGGCCTCTCCCGGCCCCCTGGCGCTGATCTCCCCGGAGGTCTTCCTCTCCAAGCCCGCTCTGTGGCTGCGGGCCATCTCCCGGCACCGGGTGACCTGCTCCCCAGCCCCCAACTTCGCCTACGCCCTGTGTGCTGAGCGCATCCGGGACGACGAGATGGAGGGGGTGGACCTCTCCTGCTGGACGCTCGCGCTGAACGGTGCGGAGCCCGTCGCCCCGGCCAGTCTCCGTCAGTTCACCGAGCGGTTCGGGAAGTGGGGCCTGCCAGAGACCGCGCTCACCCCGGTCTATGGGCTCGCCGAGGCCTCCCTGGCGGTGACCTTCTCCGACCCCACCCGCCCGTTCTCCTCCCGCCGCATCGACCGGGAGGCGCTGCTGGAAGGTCGGGTCGTGCCCAGCGAGGACGGCATCGAGGCGGTCAGCGTCGGGACTCCGCTGCGGGGCTTCTCCGTCGAGATCCGCGACGAGGCTGGCGCGGTGCTCCCCGAGCAGACCATCGGCCACATCTGGGCGAAGGGGCCGAGCATCATGGTCGGCTACCTCGACCGGGACGACACCCCGATCGTCGACGGCTGGCTGGACACCGGTGACCTCGGCTACCTCCTCGACGGCGAGCTGTACATCTCCGGTCGGGCCAAGGACGTCATCATCCTTCGCGGCCAGAACCACACCCCCCAGGACATCGAGCAGTCCATCGACGACGTCGACGGGATCCGGGTCGGCTGCGCGGCGGCAGTGGGAGATGTCGGCGAGGACGGCGAGCGGCTGGTGCTGTTCGTCGAGTTCCGGGAGGCCCGAGAGGGTCTGGCGGAGGACTGCCGGAAGATGGTGCTCAGCAGGACCGGCTTGAACCCGGAGCTGGTGGTCGTCGTCGCGCCGGGCACGCTCCCGCGGACCAGCAGCGGAAAGATCCGCCGTGCGGAGGCCCTGCGGCAGTGGAAAGTTGGCGATCTCAAGCCGCCGGATAAGGTCACCCCCTGGCTGCTCGCTGGTGCCATGGCCAGCAGCGCGCTGGGATACCTCAAGAGCCGCCGGGGCTGAGGATCCGCGACCATGCACGACCTGATCATCGCCGGAGGCGGCCCCGCCGGGCTCTCGGCAGCAATCATGGCGGCACAGCGCGGCCTGGATGCAGTGATCGTCGAGCCCCGTCCCGGGGTCATCGACAAGGCGTGCGGTGAGGGCCTGATGCCTGGCGCGGTCACCGAGCTGGCCGCCCTCGGGGTCACCCCGGCGATGAGCCACCCGTTCGTCGGCATCCGCTACATCTCCGAGGGTCGCACCGCAGAAGGGCGTTTTCCGCAGGGACCGGGTCTCGGGGTGCGACGGACGGTGCTACATGAGGCACTGACCGCCCGTGCCGACGCGCTCGGAATCCGACGCATCCAGGGGCGGGTCAGCGACATCAAGCAGCACGATGACCGGGTGGAGGCCGCCGGGCTCACCGCACGCTGGCTGCTGGCCGCCGACGGGCTCTACTCCCCCACCCGCTCCGCCCTCTCCCTGGAGCGCCCCGCAAAGCGCCGCCCCCGGCTCGGCCTGCGTCGCCACTACGCCGTCGCGCCCTGGTCGGACTTTGTGGAGGTCCACTGGTCGGGCGAGGCTGAGGCCTATGTCACCCCGGTCGGCCCACAGCTCGTCGGGGTCGCGATCCTGTTCGCCGGCGATCCTCTCCCTGAAGGGCGCGGCTCCCGGGATCGCTATGAGCGCCTGCTCGCCGGCTTCCCCGATCTCGCACAGCGCCTCAGCCAGCCCTGCACTGCGGTCCGTGGAAGCGGTCCGTTTGAGCGTCAACTCAGCGGGCGGCGGGTGGGACGGGTCCTGCTCATCGGAGACGCCGCTGGCTACCTCGATCCGATCACCGGCGAGGGCATTCACCTGGGACTCGCCAGCGCCGGTGTGGCGCTCGACTGCATCACCGCCGGACGCCCGCAGGACTACGACCGTCAGTGGTGGCTGCACACCCGTCGCTACTGGTGGCTGACCCTCGGGCTTCTCCAGGTTCGGGATCGCCCCGCGCTCCGTCGCCTGATGGTGCCCTTCCTCCGCACTGTTCCCGGCGCGTTTTCTCGCATCGTTGGCCTGCTCGCTGGCTGATGCCGACGCGGCTGTGAGAGGATACTCGACGACCTCACCCCGGAGCCTCCCGTGATCGAGTCCCTCTCCAACCCGGACACCTGGGCCGCGCTGCTGGCGCTGACCTCGCTTGAGATCGTTCTCGGCATCGACAACATCGTCTTCATCGCCATCCTCTCCGACCGACTGCCGAAGGAGCAGCAGGGGGTGGCCTACAAGCTGGGGCTGTCCGCGGCGCTGGTCACCCGGCTGATGCTGCTGTTCGCCATCTCCTGGGTGATGGGCCTGACCGAGCCGATGTTCACGCTGATGGACCACGGCTTCTCCGGCCGCGACCTCATCCTGCTCGGTGGTGGTTTGTTCCTCATCGGCAAGGCCTCCCATGAGATCTTCGAGAAGGTCGAGGGCCACGAAGAGGAGCATGAGAGCGGCAGCGGCGGACCGACCGGAGCGAGCCTGGTGAGCACCGTCGTCCAGATCATGCTGCTGGACATCGTCTTCTCCCTCGACTCAGTGATCACTGCGGTCGGCATGGCCGAGGAGCTGTGGATCATGGTCACCGCCATGGTCATCGCGGTGGGCATCATGCTGGTGTCCGCACAGGCCATCGGCAACTTCGTCAACGACCACCCCTCGATGAAGGTCCTCGCGCTGTCGTTTCTGATGCTGGTCGGCGTGCTGCTGACCGCCGAGGGCATGGGGCAGCACATTGAGAAGGGCTACATCTACTTCGCGATGTCGTTCTCGTTCATCGTCGAGCTGGTCAACATGCGGGTCCGTGGCCCCTCGAAGAAGAAGGTCGAGGCCCTCGAAGAGTCCGACCTGGAGCACCCCGACAACGACGACGCCGACAGTGCCGACGGGAGCGCCCAATGAGCAGCCAGATCTTTCGCAGCGACCTCCTGACCGGACAGGTCGCCCTCATCACCGGCGGGGGCACCGGCATCGGTGCCTACATTGCCGCGGAGCTGGGTCGCCTGGGCGCCACCATCGTCATCGCCTCTCGCAAGGCCGATCGCATCGCAGCATCGGCGGAGAAGCTCTCTGGACTGCTCGGCGCGGAGGTCACCGGGATCGCCTGTGACATCCGCGATCGGGACTCCACCGCCGCCCTGGTCGCCGCAGTCATCCAGAAGCACGGCCGCATCGACCTGCTGGTGAACAACGGCGGCGGGCAGTTCATGTCCCCTGCCGAGCTGATCACCCCCCGGGGCTGGGACGCGGTCGTCGGTACCAACCTCACCGGTACCTGGAACCTCACCCGGGCGGTCGCAGATGGCTGGATGCTTGGCAACGGGGGGCGCATCGTCAACATCACCATGCTCACCCGCCGGGGCTTTCCGGGCATGGTCCACTCTGTCGCTGCCCGCAGCGGGGTCGAGGCCATGACCCGAACCCTCGCCATTGAGTGGGCGAGCTATGGCATCCAGATCAACTGCGTGCAGCCTGGAGTCATCGCCTCTGGTGGACTGCGAAACTACCCCGACGGTGAGAACCTCGCCCGCTCGATCCAGGCCGAGATCCCGATGAAGCGCCTGGGAACCTGTAACGAAGTGGCCTGGATGGTCGCCTTCCTCGCCAGCCCGGCGGGTGGCTACATCACCGGGCAGGTCATGACGGTTGATGGTGGGCGAGAGCTGTGGGGCAACACCTGGCCGGTATCGGAGCCCGCGGAGCTTCCCGAGGTTGATCTGGGGAGCCTTCCCTGGGAGGAGTAATCGGTGTCGGGTTGGGGCGGGCACTCCCGGAGGGGAGCGAAAAGCAAGAAGTGCTGCCCCGTCTCCATCCCCCGGCTGAAGGGCACCCCCGGCGCTGATCGCTGTGGGTCCCCTCCGCGGTCGCAACTCCGGTCCGTGAGTGCCGGCTCCAGCCGTCTCCGTTTCACTCCGCCTCCCAGCGGTTCCGCCTCTCACTCCCTGTCGGCGTCCCTGTTCTGCGACTCCCAACGTCCCTGGTCGGCCCTCAATACGGCATCGGCGAGCCGTCCCGAAAGACCGCCATCCAGGCAACATCGTCCGCCAACACCACCGCGATTCGATCCGCATCGCCATAGTCCCCTCCCCGCCGGGAGCGGACCACCCGCGCTCGGCCCTCCAGCAGCACCGCCCCGGAGCACTGTGCGAGGGAGACCGCCTCGCTGAGATCGGCGTCGGAGCGATCGGCGGCCCCCCGGGCGAGCAGGAGGTGGGCGAGCAGGAGGGGGAGCTGGCGCTCTCGGGCGAATTCGATCGGGCGGTGGACTCCGGCGGACAGCACCGCTTGACCGGCGGACAGGGCGGCTCGGATGAGACCGGCCTCGGAGCGGTACAGCCCGGCGCGGCGACCGGCGGCGGTCCACAGCTTCCCGGCGTGGGTGTAGTGGGCGGCAGCCTGGTCGGGATCTCCGGCAAACAGCGCGACCTCGGCCCGACTCATGATCGCGGCAGCGGCGGCCCCGGGGTGCTCAGCCATGGCCTCAGCCGCAGCGGCATAGCGAGCATCAGCTCCGGTCAGGTCTCCGGCCATGCGCAGCCGGGTGCCCTGGCGAAACCACACTGCGGCCTGCATGGGCTTGGGGGCGATCTGGGCGAGGGTCTTGAGGTGGGTGTGGGCCTCGTCGAGCTGGCCGAGGGCGTGCAGGGTGCCGATGAGGGTGTCCAGCGCCACTGCCTGATGGAGCGGGCTTATCGACCGCGCCAGTCCCTCCCGGGCGATGTCCGCAGCGATGTCGAGCTGTCCGGCCTGCTGGAGCACCCCGGCGAGTCGCACCCGCAGCATGCCGGACTTCGCGCCTTCTGGATCCACCTGGATCGCAGCAGTGAGGGTCTTCGCTGCGGCAGCCGGTCGGTCCGCTCGGCGAAGGGCGTCTCCAGCCGCAGAGAGGGACTGCTGCCGGGCGGGGACGGACAGCCCCGGGAGGTCAGCGATGTCCGCATAGGCCACCGCCGCCTCGGACCAGCGACCTGCCACGACCAGCGCATGGGCTGCCTGGACCGCCGCGTAAAGATCGGCCTCAGAAGCGACCGGCAACGCCGAGGTGTCCAAGCCCGATGACCGGGCGGACCGGGGCATCAATGAGGAACGACGAGCCGGCCAGCGCCAGCCCCCCTGCAGTCAGGCCGATGGTGAGGATGCGGCTGGTGTTGAACCGGGTGGTGAGGTCGCTCGCTTCCGCCCGGGTCACGGTGTACGGGTCGTCGTTCGCTGCGGTGATCTCGGCATAGGCCGGGTTGACCATGGCAAAGTTGACCACCAGACCGCCCGCCACCAGCGCCCCGCCCGAGGCGAGCATGTACGTCCCGAGGCCCGGACCGCTGCGGCTGTTGCCCGGATCGGTGATGGCTGGATCGGTGACGGCTGGGTCGGTGACGGCTGGGTCGGTGACGGCTGAGGTCGGATCGACCTCAGCGACCGGGTCGGTCTCCTCGACCGGATCCGAGTCGCCAAACGACGGGCCGAATTCCGACCACTCGTCCTCTTCTGCCACCGCAACCACCACTGAGGTGTCCACGCCATCCGGGCACAGCGCGAACCAGTCGACGGGCTTTGCGAAGTCCGTGACCACGCTGAAGGTGCCCTGCTCGTCGGGGCAGGCGATCTGTGCGAGGTGGGTGCCGCGGATCACGCTCTCTTCGGGACCGTGCTGCTCCCCGTCGACATAGAGCACTGCTGCCCCAACCTTCTCGGGCACTCCGGTCTCCAGGTAGCCCCGACCCTCGACCTCGCCGCGCAGCGCCTCGAACAGGCTGATGAGATCGGAGTCGCCCATGAGATCGGCGTCCCAGGCAAAGTCGTTTCTCACGGTGAGGGCCTGACGCCAGGCGTCCTCAGCGCGGCCCTTCTTGTTGCCGGTGCCAAACTCCGCAGTGCCCTTGTAGAACCACACCCGGGCCAGCGAGCGGTTGCTGACGAGCGAATCGGATTCGTCGAGAGACTTCTCGATGAGCTTGAGGGACTTCAGCGCCTCTTTGTGCTCACCAGACGTGATCTGTGCGCGGACCGTGGTGAGGTCTTCGTCCAGGTTTCCGGCCTCAGCCGACAACGGCACCAGCAGCGCAAGGGCGGCAATGAGCCTCCCTACTCGCAGTCGCTCTCCCATTCACTCGCTCCCTGATCCACCTTGAAGGTGTACCGACAGGTCTTTTCGGGGACAGACTCGATGGTCGATCGAGCGGTGCTGTCTGCCTTGATCTTCGTTCGATAGACCCCGGCTGGCAGGCCGACCAGCTCCAGCTCTCCGGTGCCGTCCCAGGACTGCTCGAACTCACCGGTGGAGGCATTGAGCTTCACGCTCTGGACGGCACCCTCGACCTTGAGGATGACGGTCCCGGCATCGGGACCGACCACACCAAGCTCGATGCGCTGCCCGGGGATGCCCTCGATCGCCGGAGCGGCGACATCGGGTGGGGTCTCGGGCTGGGGATTGGTGGTGTTGGGCTTGCTGAACACCTTCAGCGCGACCACCGTGGCACCACCGCCAAACACCAACATCAGCAGCAGACCGAGCAGGATCCACTTCCCCATTCCGCCACCGCTTGAAGGCTCCGGCTTTGGAGACTTCGGGGGAGCGGTACGGTCCGAGGATGGGGCCACGGCACCAGGGCCTGTGGGCTTGTTGCCAATGCTTGGGGAGATGGTCTGGTTGAACAGCTTCGCCGGGGGCGGCGGGGCGGCGGCCGGCTCCGGAGGGGGCTCGATGATCGTCGCCGCGGTCGGATCCGCGAACACCGGCACGGATGACTCGGGAAGCAGCGGCAGGACGGGCTCTGGCTGGGCGAACGCTGGCTGGGCGAACGCTGGCTGGGCGGGCTCCGACTGGGCGGGCTCCGACTGGGCGGGCTCCGACTGGGCGGGCAGCGGCGGCTGGGCGGGCAGCGGCGGCTGGGCGGGCTCAAGCGACTCGACAGGCACACCGGGTCCAGGCACGGACATGCTCGGATCGATCGGGGCGTCCTCGAAGGCCATCGTGGAAGATGCCGGGGGAGCCGGCTCTGCTGGCGCGGTGTCTGCAGGCGTCGCGGCAACAACGGGCGGATCCGAGGTGTGGATTGAGCCCTCTACGAAGCCCCCAGAAGATGCCGGATCCGCAACGGAGGGTGGCTCCGCCTCGGCGGGGTCCATGGTCCAGTCCCCGTTGATCCCGGAGATGTCCTCGAACAGGGTGCTGCCAGCAAGGGGATCGACCGGGCCATCGGCGCTGATGAGTCGATCCCGGCACGGGGTGACGACCTCACGACAGAACCGCCGGAGGGAGCCGTCGTAGATCTCTTCAGAGAGGGCCTCCATGAGCTCAAGGGCCTGCCGGGCGTCTGGACGCTCGGTGGCCTCGTACTTCAGGAGGAGGTCGAGGGTCTGGCGGACCTGGTTGGCCCGGGTCTCGTCGAGATCGGACACATCGAGCTTTGCCATGCGCTCAATGTGGCTCTCGTCGTAGCGCTCCGGGCGGATGTGGATCTTGCCGAACGGCTCCAGGGTCAGCAGCTCGTAGAGTGTGACGCCGAGGGAGAAGATGTCGCCGGAGGGGGCGTCTGGATCACCGAGGAGGCGCTCGGGGGCCATGTAGGCCTGGGAACCAAACGCCAGGGCCTGGGTCTGGGCCTCGCGGTTCTCGAAGCGGGCCTGGGCGGTGCCGAAGTCGAGGACCTTGATGTCACCGGCTGCGGTCACCATGACGTTGCTGGGCTTGATGTCGCGGTGGATCAGGTTCAGGGGCTGACCGCCGCGCAGGGGCTCGCGGTAGTACGCCGCCTCCAGGGCCGATGCGGTGGCCGCGATCACCTCGAAGCAGACCCGACGTGGGATCGGCACCCCTGTCTCGGCGCTGTAGTTGATCAGCGACTTCAGATCGACACCGTCGAGGTACTCCATGATGACGGCGCACTGGCCGTTGAGGGAGGTGAGATCCTCGACCCGGATGATGTTGCGGTGGTGGAGCAGCCCCAGCACCCGGGCTTCATCGCGAGAGCGCTGGACGATCTCCTGGTGACCAAGCCACTTTCCATGGAGCAGCTTGATGGCAACGACGCTGGAGAAGTTGTTGTCGGTGACCATCTCCGCCATATACACCTTCCCGAAGGTTCCTTCGGAAAGCTGCTTCAGGAAGCGAAATCGCCGACGTGGCTCCATGATCGCGCTGGCTCCAGTTTGTGTCCTCAGGGGAGGACGCGCTGGCAGACTATATCGCATTCAGGGTCCAGTTGACGTTCCCCCACAGATCGGAGTCAGCGCTGTGCCGGGGCTACTCGTCCGGGGTGCAGTGCAGCCAGCCGGCTTCCAGCTCCACCGTCCCTGAGGTGCCGTCGCAAAACCAGCACGACTGGTCCCGACTGTCGACGAAGCCAAGCTGTGCGGTGCCCTCTGGTGGGGCTCGCCATCAAAGAAGGTCACCGGGGCTTGTCAGGCTGAGGACGAGGATGATGACGTGCTGTCGGCGCATCTGAGCTCCGATTCGAGGGACGGTCGTCACTGAAGCATGCTGGACCGAGAAGCCGTCTTGGGACACTCACTCGCAGATGCCACCGTCTCCCCGGGCCAGCTCAATGGTGAGGTGCATGAGGGCGAAGTACTCCACCAGCCGCTCCTCGATTCCCGGGTGGTCCTCCTTGACCTTGTCCCAGGACCACCGGCTCAGGGTCGTCGCACCCCAGGGGGAGTTGCCCTGGATGAGGGTCTCCTCGTTGAGGGTGAAGATGGACGCGATGGCCATGAGGGTGGAGTCTGGCTCGGCTGGGCGAGCGAGGTCGGCGGTCTCATAGACCCGCTGGATCGGCGCAGTCCTGGTCCATTCTTGTCGGCGGAGGCTGGAGACCTCCAGCAGGCTGACGGTCTGGCGCTTCTCCCCTTCCTGCTCGACGAGAAACTCCAGGCCGCCGTAGCGGGGGCGGCGCTGGCGTGTGCTTCCGCAGAGGGCATCGGCCATGGCGCTGGACTCATCGGCAGAGCGCAGGAAGCCATAGAGCCGGTCGGGGTCGAGCTTGTCGATCCGGGCGACCGCTCGGTCCGCCATCGCCTCGTCCATGCCAAACGCCATGAAGTTGTCTTTTCGCTCCGAGACGCTGTACTGCATGTCGTGGTGGGGATCGGTCTTCTTCTGATCCTCCCGAAGCTCGGACTCGCTCTTGGTGATCTCTTCGTTGACGATGATGTAGGAGCTGGTCGAGACTGCGGTGACGAACGCCCCGAAGACCATCCAGGTTCGCAGGCTCATGCTCTAAAGCTCCGGAACGTTGATGTCCTGACAGTAGCCGTCACCGAGCCAGTAGTCCTGCCAGGACTTCGGGAAGTCCGAGGGGAAGTGCTTGGCGTAGAAGCAGACCGCGAGGAGGTGCTGGGCGACGATGCTGTAGCCATAGTGCTGGGTCTGGTTCGGGATGAGCCCGCCGCAGGTCGAGCTGTAGAACTTGGCAACGTGGGGGTCGTTGACGGTCGGATCGCAGAGGATGTTGGCGCCGTAGTAGTCCGGCGCCCGCTCCTGGTTGGTGCGCTTGAGGTGGCGACCATAGGCGGTGAGCATGTTGAGGCCTCGGGGCCGGCCGCCGTCATGGACCGAGTCGTCGAAGCCGGCGTTGTGGGACAGGATGGTGATCTGGACCGCAGAGCCGGACTCCTGGGTGGTGGGGTGATCCCAGGCCTCACGCAGCAGGTTGATTGCGCCGTCGGTGCTGCGGGCGAGATCCTGGCGTTCGTCGACCACGCAGCCCCTCTTCAGAAGGCAGACCGCAGATCCGGTCTCTGCGTTGTAGCTGACATACTCCGCGTTTTTTAGCACGCCCCTGGGCACGTAGTCCTTCGTCGGACTCCAGGTCCCGGTGCGCAGCTTGCACTCGCTGATCTCCAGGCCGACCCGGCGGCCAGTCTCCGGCATGAACTGCCACCAGCCCTCCGCACAGACCGGCGAGGTGATGCGGGAGCGGTAGCCGGACTCCCGATAGGGGATCGCGGCGAACACGGTCGGCAGCTCTGCCTTGGTGAGCTGCTCGGTGACATAGGCGTAGTCCTCGTGGATCTCACCGAGCCTCGACCAGAAGCTCCGGGCGCTAGCGTGCTGCTTCATCGAGAAGACGACGTACTTAAAGAAGATGTCGTCCCGGCGGGCTGTGCTGTGCAGCTCATCCCACTCTGCCGCCTGGGCATTGGGGGAGACCACGAAGGCGTCAAATGCTCCCGTCATCCCGGTCAGCAGGGTCTGCTCGATGGTGTTGACCTCCTCGATCTTGACCACATCGTAGGACTCCTTGCCCTCTTCCACCGGCCCCAGCGCGATGCGATCAGGGCGGAGGATCTCAACGGCGGGAATGGCGAGGCCGACGACGGTGAGCATCGCGACGATCAGCGAGGCGGGGATGAGCCAGCGGGGCACGCCGCCCTGGGTGTCGAGGGACTCGATGCGGATCGGCTGCACACCGTTGCTGCTCTGGGCGGCTTCCGAGAGGATCTGCCGCTGCTCCCAGACGCCCAGCCGGCGGCACTCCATGAACGAGATGGTCGCCCCTCGACCCGGGGCACCGAGGTGGAAGACGTCTCCGGGAGACAGGTGGACCGGGCCACGGAGGGTCTGAATTTCGGTCCAGTCGACGCTCTCATGGGGTGCGACCCGGACCTGGTTGGTGCCGACCGGAGCGATGGCGACGGTGCCGCCATCGTAGGCCGTGATCACCGCCTGTCGGTTGTCGAGGCCGCGGTAGCCATCCAGCAGCAGTCCGCCAGGGCCGGGGCTCGCCCCCATCCGGACCACCGGGCCGCGGCACACGATGTCTCCCTGGTAGGACAGCGGTCCGCCGAGAAACCGCAGCACGACGTCCCACCGCTCCTGACTCATGACTTCTCCCTACTCACGACTTCGCCTTCTGCTGCAACATCAGCCGGAGCAGGCCAGTGCCGCTGTAGACATCAGCGAGGATGCTGTAGTTCGACAGCGCGACATCATCAGCGAGCAGCTCCCAGTCACCGGCGGGCAGCGACAGCCACGCCGCGAGGTGGTCGATGAGGCTCACCGCTGGCACCGCGAGCCCAACCGGCGCGACGAACCGCACCGGGGCCTCGCCACCAATGACCGAGATGTCTGCATGGAGGATGGTGTTGGGGATGTGGCGGAGGGTGTAGGTCTGCTTGTCGTCGAGGTCGGCCATGCGCTGACCGGGTGCGACCGGGGTCTCGCGGAGGGAGAGGCGATACCAGCCGGAGATCCGACCGGTGAGATCGGTACGCACCGGGATGATGTTGCCCAGCATCCAGGCGATGGCTTCGGAGACGGTGGCCGACAGCGGCAGCCGCATGCGCAGGGTCCGGCCGCTGGGTCCGCGTCGGATGTTGAACGACCCCACCCCGTCCCGCCCAGAGGCGGTGGTGATGCTGTCGGGCGGACGATCCAGAGATGCCGCAGCGACAAAGTCAGTCTGACCGGCGACCGCTGCCGCAGCCCTGGGGAGCGAGGGCACGGAGACGGCAGGGACTGCAACCTCAGGACGTGCCGGAGCAGGCTCGGGTGCCGCGACTCGTCTGTTGGAGGCCGGAGTCTCGGACACCGGGGCAGAAGCGGTCTTCACCGGGGGCTTTGCGAGGGGCTTCTTCGAGGCCGACTTCGCAGTCTTCGCCGTGGGCTTTGTCGCTGGCTTCGCTGGAGGCTTCTCAATGATTGGCGGAGGCTTCTCAATGATCGGCGGAGGCTTCTCAATGATCGGCGGAGGCTTCTCAATGATCGGCGGAGGCTTCTCAATGATCGGCGGAGGCTTCACCTCTGGTGGCTGCGGGCGGGGCACCGGGCCGGTCTCGGCGAGCCCTTCGCTGAGCGGCGGGGCGACCGGGCGCTCGAGCACCTCTGCACGACGGGGCGTGGAGAGGTTGGCGAGGCTGGCTTCGATGGAGCGAGAGATGATCGAGGCCTTCTCGCCACCCTCCTCGTTCAGCCCCCGCCGACGGGGCACCCGTCGGACCCGACCCGGCACGAAGCGGGGCTTGTCGGGGACCTCGGGGGTGATGTTCTTCTGGAAGTTGCTGTTCTTGCTAGAGCTGCCGAGGATGGACTGGATCACCCCTGCTGCGGAGCGTCGGTTCTCTTCGCGCTGGGTGAGCTTCTCGGGACTGACGTCCGGGGCAGATGCTCGAATCCGGGCCAGGAGGTCCGCTGCGTTGCCTCCGCTGCTGCGCACAACCTGGGCGGGCTCGATGTCCTCGACGCTGCTGGGCTCGGGCTCAGGCTGGGGTGGCATCCGGCGACGGGCTGGACGGGACCAGCGGGGCTTCTCGGGCTCCTCGGTGACCACAGCGACAGGCGGGACGACTGGAGGCGGGGTGGGCTGAGACGGCTCAGGCTCGGCAGCCGCGATCTCTTCAGGCTTGACGAGGCGCGGGGCTTTCCGGCGGGTGGAGCGGGCGGACGGGCTCCAGCTCTTGCGCTCTGGCTCCGGCTCGTCCTCGTCGAGCATGCCCTGGATCTGCTCTCGGGAGAGCATCTGGGTCTTCCCGCTCTCCAGGGCCTTGCCGATCCGGCGTCCCTGAGAGCTGACCCGATTCATCAGGTCCATCAGCGAGCCGCCGGTGGCGTCCGGGCTGGAGATCACCCGGCGAACCTCATCGAGGTAGTCCTCGCCGGTCTCGAAGCGGTCCCCGATGTCTGGACGCAGGGCGCGGGTGAGCAGCTCGCAGACGCTGGTCGGCAGCTTGTCCCGAAAGCGGTAGAGCCGACGGCTGGTCTCGCCACGGGCTGCCTGCTGTCGGATGTCATCGACGAGGCCGTCATAGACCGGTCGGCCAGTCATCAGCTCAAACGCAATGAGGGAGAGCCCGAACAGGTCGCTGGTGAGGTTCTCCGGGGCGAATTCGATGCGCTCAGGAGGGCAGTAGCGGAAGGAGTCGACCCCGGGGATGCGCTTGTCGTCCTCGTGGAACTGGAGAATCTCGACCTGAGGCAGCGCATAGCCGATGATCTCGACCTGGCCGTCCTTCTTGAGCATGATCCGGCGTGGGGTGAGCCCACCGTGAGAGTAGATGCCGTCGCGCTCGCCCCGCTCGGCGGCCTCCGCGAGGATCTGAGCGGCGGAGTACATCAGCTCCAGCCCGGCGCGGACGTGGCCCTCGCTCTCGCCGATGTCCGCGAGGCTGCGAATGACCTCAGCGACCGACCAGCACTGCCCGGTGGGGTAGATGAACACGCCCTGGCTGCTGTCGCGCTCGACCAGCTCCGCGAGCCCGGTGACCAGCGGGGACTCCAGGAAGCCGACCACCACCTCCAGGGCCTCCCCGAGGGCGCGGTGACCACGGTACTCGGGGTGGAAGACGATGGCGGTGTGACGGAGCCCGTTGTCCGAGGTCAGCTCGATCAGATCCGATGCCGGGCCGGTCAGCTGACGTCCGGTCTCACTAAACCCAGCAATGCTGTCCATCCCCACTCCCCTCTCCAATCCCCAATCCCCTCAACCGACAAGGCCGTTGATATCATACGCCTGTGCAGTCTGGACTCAGCCATCGCAAAGACCGTCGCCCGGATGCCCTCAAGGATCTCAACGAGGAGCTGCAGAAGCAGAACGACCGGGAACTGGAGCACCTGGAGGAAGGCCAGGAGCTGTCTGCTGAGCAGACCGCGACCCTCCAACCGCAGGTCGGCAACCAGGCCATCCTCAACCTGCTCAACCGCCTATCCAGCGCCTCCAGCTCCATCTCCAACGTCGAGTTTGAAGAGGAGCAGGAGGAAGAGGAGATCCAGGAGCAGGAGGAGGATCTTGAGTCCGATATGGAGCTTCGCCACCTCGGCGGCGGGGGCGGCGGAGGGGGCGGAGGGTCCGCCGGGAATCCCTGGGAGGTCGGGCACCTGTTCGGCGGAGAAGACGACAATCCGACCGGTGCGCCGCAGCGCCCCCGTCGGCGGAGCACCGCACGGCGCGAAGACGGAGAGATCGAGGATCCATTCGCGGAGGAGTACCCCGACGCCCTCTCCAGCGAAGATCTCACCGGGATCGATGCCGCCCTCGGTCCGATCGCCTCGCGCTCCGATCAGCCCCGCTGGGGAGACGCCCGCTACGAGGCAGTCGAGGGCGCGCTGCTGGATCCGGCGCGGCTGGGGCGGGCGGTGCTGACCCCGGAGTCCCTCATCGGGTACAGCGGTCCGAAGGATCCCCTCGGTCGTGCTGCGGAGATCGGCCGCTTCCTCTCCGCACTGGATGCAGAAGCCCCCATCGCGGCGCTGCTTGTCGGTCCGGCCCCGTCGCTGATGACCGCAGCCTCAGGCTACGCGGGGGCTGCGGCAAGGCTGGCCTGCCTCGCGGTGTGCGCGGAGGCTGCGGAGGGCGGAGAGCGGGACACCGACGCAGCGGTCGCGCTGGCGCTGATTCGGGATGCCTGGCCCACAGCAGTGGATGCCGCCCGGGACGCCGCACGCCGGGGGCGCCTGCATGCACCGCTGATTGTGGCGATGGTCCTCGGGGAGCCGGAGTCCCTGCCCGGCGCACACGCCCGCCTCGGTCCAGCCAACCTGCTCGGCGGTCTGGCGCTGGAGCGGGTGCTGCCGGAGGGCTTCATCCCCACCATCCCCTCCCTCGACTTCACCCCGCCGCCAGCCCCGCCGATCTTCAACGACGCACTCGCCGCTGCAGACGCGGTGCTCGCTCGAATGACCGGAGGGCTCGATCCGCTGGATCCTCCGACCCCGCCGACCCTCACCGCAGAGTCGCTCCAGCCGATCCTCGCGGCCGCCAATGCCCTGATGTCCGCCATGGGCAAGGCGCAGGTTGAGGCTGCTGCAGCGGCGATCGCGGTGCGACAGATCCGCAGCGATGCCCCGATCCGCAGCCCCCTGGCCCACACCGATCGGGCGCTTCGTGAGCTGGCCCGGGGCGTCATCAAGGCCGGACGAAGCCTGGAGAAGAACCAGGGCAAGTCGCTGATGCAGGCCCGAGAGCCCGCAGAGCGTGCGGTCATCGCCCTCCGAGACAGCGCCGCGGCCCTCGCCGCGCTGCGCAGCTGGGTGTTTGCCACCCTCGCAGGCGCGCTCCATGCGAAGGCCGCGTGATGACCGACCTTGAGGCGCTGATCGCCCATCCTGATGCCGCCTGGCTGCTCGCGGATCGACTCCGGGATCTGCGCGGAGACACCTCGGAGCGGCTCCAGATCCACACCGCGCTGGCCCGAATCTGCACCTCGGGTGGAGACCGGGTCGCTGCCCGGGAGCACCTGGAGGCCGCCCATGCCATGGCGCATCGGCTGGGAGAGCACGCCCAGGCCCGCGTCCTCCGACAGCGCCTCGCCCTGCACCTCCTCAGCATCGGCCTGCCCGCCCTCGCCGAGCCACACCTGCGCGAGGCCCTCCTCGATGCGGTGGACACCGACGACACCCTGATGGTCGTGGCCCTCGGCACCAGCCTCTCCGCGACCCGCCTGGAGGCGTCCGACTGGACCGAGGCCCGCAAGATCGGGGCGCAGGTTGTCACAGCGGCATCCCGGCGGGGCAATTGGCTGGGGGTCACCGACGGGCTCATCACCCAGGCCACCGGCCTCCTGGGACTCGGCGCCCCCCTCACCGACGCCATCGCGCTGATGCTCCACGGCGGCCAGCGCCTCAGCGCAGCGGGAGCGGTCGCAGCGGTCAACCTCATCAAGGCTCGACTCGGAGAGCTGCGGGCGGAGCGTGGGGCCGAGGTGTTCGATGCCGCCCTCCAGGCCGCGCTCGCCAGACTCCGGGCTGCTCAGCGCTCTTGAGGTCAGGCCACCTGAGCGTTGCAGACCGCACAGAACCGCTGGTCACCCCGATACACCGCGACCCGGGCCTGGTAGCAGCCGGAGTGGAAGTGCTGGCCGCAGTTGAAGGGGCAGTCCATGCGCACCTCCGCGGTCACTGAGCCCCTGCAGATCCCACAGTCCACCACCGCGACGGCCTCCTGGGCGGCCTCGATCGTTGGGGCCTGCTCCGGCAGCGGCTCGACAGCCCCCCACCACGCCAGCCAGCCGACGAACACGCCGAGGAAGCCGGTGATCACGCCGGGAGCCACGTCTCGGAAGATGACCTCAAAGGTCGGGGGGACGGCTCGACCAGGGAGCGCGGTGAGCACGCTGGGGGCAAGCAGGTCGGCGGCGGCGGTCACCGCGAGGGTCAGGGCCATCATCATGATGAACAGCACCAGCGCAGTGAGCGCGACCCGGGCGCGGTACGCCTGTCCGCCCCAGGCATGGCGGGCGAAGTTGCAGCAGAGCAGCCCGAGTCCGACGCCCGGCAGCAGGACCACTCCCAGCTGTCGGGACACGCTCAGGGCTGCCCCCCAGCCCACCGCCCAGGCCACCACGAGGCCGACAGTGCTCATCAACGCGGGGATGCCGCTGCCGGCGTAGCCAAAGTTCTCCGGGTAGTCTGGTGGCTGCTCCAGCACCCCGCTGCCATGCGGAGGCTCGGGGAGGAGGTAGACCAGCTCTCCGTCGATGACCCCGAGCTGGCTGAGGGTCTCCTTGTCGCCCAGCAGCCGACCGCGTGCCCTCAGCCAATACAGGCGCCGCTGGCCGTTCTGCCAGTGGGAGTCCAGGCCTGCGTCACGGACGATGCGCTGGGTGAGGTCCTGCGCGGGCAGGAAGGTGGGCACCTGGAGGTCGAGGGTGAACGACTGCATGTCGACGACCTGCACCCGAAGCGTGACGGTCTGATCGCCCTCTGCAAAGCTGCCCGCGTAGTCCATGCCCCGATCCTACCTCATACAGTTCCGCGCTCACACCGGGAGACTGAGTCCGCTTTTCGAAAACCGGTGGTATGTAGTGGCAATGCTCTCATTCCTGCTCCTCTGCTCCTGCGGTCGTGGTGATCTCACTGCACCGCCCCTGCTCGAAGATGACCGCTACACCACCACCTCCCGGGCCTGGACCCTCATCGGCAATGCGCTGACCGAGGGACACGACACCCTGGAGATCACGGTGACCTTCCCCGAAGGCGAGGAGGAGGTGCTGGTCTGGCTCGACAACGCCCTGCAGCCTTCGCTGTCCCTGGATCTCTCCGAAGTCGGCCCCGGCTCGCACACTGTCCTGCTGTCCGTAGATGGCGGCGAGAGCGCATTCGCCGCGGTGGACTTCCTGCGCACCCACCCCCTATACGTCATCACCTCGGTGGACTGGGACCAGGCAGACACCGCCGACGGAGAGCTGGACTGGCACCTCGCGCTGCACGAGGACCACCCATCGCTGCGCCTGACCCAGTTCGTCGGCCCATACACCTTCACCGATCCAGAAGTCTCCCCGGAGCGGGCCGAAGAGCTGGTGAGCTGGCTGCGCAGCACGGAGGAAACCTACGGCGACGAGATCGGCCTGCACATCCACCCCTACTGCAGCTTCGTCGAGACGACCGACGTCACCTGCCGACACGAGCCATCCTACGTCTTCACCGACGGCGACGACACCGGGTACACGGTGCTGTCGTCGGCCTACACACAGGAGGAGTACGTCACCCTCCTCCTTGCCTCCGTCGCTCTGTTTGAGGACAACGGCCTCCCCCGTCCCACCACCTTCCGGGCCGGTGGCTGGATCGCCGACAGCACGGTCCTCTCCGCGCTCGATGAGGCGGGCTTTGTCGCCGACACCAGCGCGCTGAACTGGCCGCTCATCGAGGAGTGGGAGGATCAGGCCAGCTCCGGCAGCGAGTACAACTCGGTGCTGTTTGACTGGAACGCAGAGAACTGGTCGGACATCGGAGCGACCAGCCAGCCCTACCATCCTGATCCGGTGGATCCGCAGGTGCCCGGGGCTCCCGGACTCTCGCTTCTGGAGGTCCCCGACAACGCCGCGCTGGCGGACTACGTCTCCGTTGAGGACATGCTCGCGGTCCTTGAGGCCAACTGGGATGGTGGAGTACTCGACGCACCCATCGCCTTCTCCATCGGCTACCACAACAGCACCTACCCCGGCTATCGGTACGGCATTGAGGAGACCCTCAATCACCTCGACGGCTTCCTCGCCGAAGACGACACTGGACCCATCATCTACGCCACCCTTGATGAGATGCCCCTGGTCTGGCCTTGAGACGACCCTCGCTTCAGGTCAGCACAGCAAAGCGCCAGGCGTCCTGAGCGAGTCGGATCATTGCGACATCGCCGACCCGGTGGCCAAACCGGAGGAGGTTGATGGCGTAGTGGACCGCCTGAAACCGGGCACGCCGCCAGGTCGCTTCGTCGATGTCGCCGTAGGCCTTCTGGAATGCGGGCCGGTCGGCAGGGGGTAGCCAGGAGAGGGCGATGGAGAGGTCGGCGGCAGGTCGTGGAGTACACGGAGGAAGCCGCCGAGGGCGATCCCGACGCCACGGCGATCCTGAGGCGGGGCACGGTCGGCGGTCTGTCCGTGGACCCGGGCCACCAGCGCACAGGGGAGCGGGTAGTCCTCGCTTGGGGGGATGCGCTGGACGATGCGTGGCACCGGGGCGGGGAGGGACGCCGCCCAGGTGGCGAGGAAGTCCAGCTCGCCAGACAGCAGCTCTGCGCCGAGATCCCGACGGGGGAGCCGCAGCAGGAGGTCGTCCCCGACGGTGACCACGAGGTTGTCCCACCCCTCCCCCAGCACCGACAGCGGCCGTTCCGCCAGCTGTGGAGCCGCCCAACGCAGCACGCCCCGGGCAGTGGAGAGGTCAACGGTGATGTCTGCCAGCCAGGGCTTTGAGGGGCCGAGGGGGCCACCTACCGCTGCGCTTCGACGGTGCGCTCCAGCTCGTCAGAGATCTTGTTGAGCGGACCAAGCAGGCGCTCGAACTTGTCAAACCACCGCAGCCAGATCTCGTTGGCCTGATCGGGTGCCGGCACCTCGGCATGGACCCGACGCACGAACTCCTTGAACTGCACGATGCGATCGACGCTGACCGGCAGGTTGTTGAAGAACTCGTGGGCGTAGTTGATCAGCGATCCGGCGGTCCGATACAGGACCCGGTCGCTGGTGCCCTCCTCGATGAGCAGAAACTCACTGGAGATCAGCGCGGAGTTGAACGACAGGGTCGACAGCTCCAGCTCCCGCAGCGAGTTGGTGCGCAGGAGGTTGTTGATGATCTTCTTGTTGACCCGGATGAAGGTCTCGACCCGGGGCTTGAGGTAGCTCTCCGCGGCACGCTCCTGACGACCGGCGCGGGGCACCGGGAGGAGGACCTGGACCATGCGACCCAGCCGGACGTTGATCCGGCACAGGGCGACGGCGTCGGGCTGGTCGGAGTCGATGGTGTGCAGCCGCGGCGCGCAGCTCTCCACCACCCGGGACTCCTGACGCTCGTTGGTGTCGAAGATCGGCCGGTTGAAAGCTTCGTCGGGGGCCTCAACATGGAACAGCCAGAGCATGTACTCGCCGTCCTTCTTGGGGACCTCGAGCTGCACCGCGACGGCTTCTGGGAGGCGCACCTGCTGCCCCATCCGGGTGATGCCGAAGCCCGCCTGGATGATCGCGACGTAGCGCTTGCCCTTCTGCTGAAGCTCAACCTGGAGGCCCTGGACGATGCCGTGACCGTGCAGGTAGAGGTTGTGCCGATGGATGTTGTTGCGGTGGTAGGTCTGCTCGTCTTCGAGATCCCGTGCTGTGAGACACAGGCCCTCGAAGGGACGCATTCGACGGAGGAGTTGGTCTTTGCTCATTGATCAGTCCACGGTCTCTTTGAACCGAATCGTGAAGGTGATGTTGGCCGGCTTCTCCTGGGTCACGATCTGGGAGATCCGCCGCAGGACCGCCGTCGCCCGCTCCCCAAAGCGCTCGCGAAAGCGCTCCCGGGACTCCAGGGTCAGCACGAAGAAGGTGGTCTTCGCCCGCTCCTCACGGATGAGGTAGTGGGCAGTGGGTTCGTTTCGGAGGAAGCGCTCCTCCACGGTCTGTCCGCCAGCGAGGGTCATCGCGCCGAGCACACAGGGGTGGGGCTTCTCCCGCTCCTCGACCTCGACCGGGGCGCTGGTGAGCACCCGGATCATCTCGGTGACCCCAGCGACCGTGCCCCGAGTCCGGTGGAGTCGGATGGACCGGCGGACCAGCTCGCGCTGCTGGTGGAGCGGCAGGGAGCCGTCCAGCTCGAAGCTGACCCAGGAGGCAATCCAGGGCAAAAACGATGGGTCGGCGAGGGTGGGGTCGGTCAGGGAGGGGATGTTGTCGATGCGGTCGGTGACCGTGGTCATCATGTGCTGAAACATCAGCAGGAAGCGCCGGAACTGGTCGGTCCCATCCACGCCCTTGTTTCCGGAGTCGTCGCTCTTGTAGCCATACTGACGCCGCTGCCGGTCGGTGACCTGGGGCACGTCCTGGCGGGTGGTGGCAGCGCTGCCCTGAAAGATGCCGGGCAGGTAGCGGAGGTAGGAGCGAACCGGGACGTGCAGGATGATGAGATCCCGGCTGCGAAGTGGGGGAATGTCGCCCTCTTCGGAACCACCAACGGTGATCCGGACCTTGATGGTGACCAGCTCTTCAGGGGTGAACCAGGTCGCTGGAGAGCCATCGGGCAGCTCGCGCGCGGCGATCACCATCACGGTCTCGCCGCCGACATGAGGCTGGATCTCGACCGCGCGAATCCGACCGGTGGGCTCTCCCCGGCGGGCCTCGACGAGCCGGTAGGTCACCGGGTTGCCGAGGTGGCGGTTGAGGTACACCCGGGCATCCCGCACCGGGTAGTTGATGCGGACCACATCAGAGAGGTAGGCGTAGTCCCCAGGCGGCTTCCGGGCGGTCCGGGCGGTGCGCAGTGAGAGCAGGCCGTTCATCCCGAGTCCGCTCATTCCGCGCCCTCTTCAGTGCGAATGCGAACTCGACGGACCACGAACAGGTCGTGATCCTGGAGCATCAGCTCGCCGTCTCCCAGACCCTCTTCCCAGCCGGGAACGCCCCGGGGATCCGCACCGCGCATGTCGTAGAGCTGGACGTCGACGACGTGACGGACCTCGGGGATGTCGGAGACCATCCGGGCGAAGTCCTGGGCGTAGAGGGTGCCGCCGAATGGCCAGCCCTCACCATCAAGCCCACCACTGTAGGGGTTGAGGAAGTGCTCAACCCACCGACTGGCCTGCTCGCGGACGAGGATGACGTTGGCGTTGGGGCGCAGGCGCAGGGTCACGGAGACGTCGATGGGCAGAAACGCCGCGAGGTGGACCACCGGATCGACGTTGATGAGGCAGCGGCGCTTGAGGTACTTGGAGACGTGGTCACGCAGACCGGCAGAGAGGAACTGATCGGGGACCCGCTCGCCGTCGCGCCGCCGGGGCAGCACGATGATGTCGACCCGACCGTCTTCGTCGAGGCGCCCACGACAGGCCGCACGGGCAACCTCACCGGAGGCCTCCCGGGCGATGATCTCGAAGTCGGTGCGGGTGACGGCGCGGTCCCGGCTGGTCAGCAGGCTCGGAGCGCGACGGATGATCTCTTCGATGCTCTCGGCATCTCGTCCGCCAGTGGTCGGCACGAGGTTGGTGACCTTGATGGCGTCGCCGTAGCCCTCGCAGATGGTGATCTCATGGGGACCGACGTTGCCCCGGGTGCCGGGCACGAGGCGGTAGGTGTCGACCAGGACGTTGTTGGAGCCGGTCGGCAGCATGCGGCCGCGGATGCCGTTTCCAAACGTCAGGGTGCCATCGACCGGGTCGACCACGAAGATGCGGTCGTCCTTGCCAGCGGTCAGCAGATCGGAGGGGCGGACCTGATTCCAGGGGGTCTGCTCGCCGTCCCCCTCATCGAGGCTGACCTTGATGTCCGCGAACAGCTCGGGTCGGGGGAACACCGCGCGCTCGGACTCTCCCTCATGGAGGAACAGCGGCTTGCGGAGGAGCTGGATGGACTGGTGGGGGACGCCGTGGCCGGAGTAGCGCTCGGTGCGCATCGAGTGGAGGTTCACCACATCGATGGTGTTGAGCATGATGTGGGTGACCGGCGGCAGCGGCGGGATGCGATCGATGCCGGAGCCCAGGGGCAGCACGAACCGACCGCGCAGCCAGAAGCCGTCCTGCTCGGGGTGCTCGGGGACGTCGGGAAGCGGGAACTCCAGCACCCCGGAGCCAGCGAGAGAGTACGCCGGACGGACCTGGCCGTCATCGGAGCGCTGCTCAGACTGGAGCTGTCGCCAGCCGGTGCGACCGTGGGCGCGCTTCTCCAGCAGCTCCCACTCCATGCCCACGCCTTCTGGGAGGAATGCTTCGCCGCGACAGCGGACGTGGATGGTGTGCCTGGAGCCCTCGGGCAGCGGGCGATCGAACTGGATGTAGATCGCCTGGTTCTCTTCCTGGATCTCAACGAACGGGTAGAACGGGTAGAACTCGTTGAGCCGGCCGATGGCGCGGGTGAGCACCCGGGTCAGGCGGCGATTTTCCTCGCGCAGATCGAGCTGAGCCATTCGGGGGCTCGGCATGGGCTGCTCGTAGGTGGCATCTCCTAAGGTCTTGTCCGCGCCGAGCTTGATGCCGAAGAAGCGGAGCTGGATCGGCTTCTGCTCCTTCTTCTCGTCGGTGCCGGTGAGGTTGGACTTGATCAGCTCCAGCCGCAGCCAGGTGGTCTCGATGTCGCCGATCGTGTGGCGGCCGAGTCCCTTGAGCTGGCTCTTGGGGTCCAGCACAATGCGGAGCTTGCGACGTCCGGCCTTCTTCGCGCCCTCTTCATCGAGGTCAGAGAAGGTGAACTTGCTGTAGATCTTGTCTTCGGTCCAGACCACCCGCCAGCTGTCTTCTGCTCGGTAGGTCAGCTGAAGGGCGTACAGATCGGTGGGCTCGGCGATGGGCTCGCCGTTCATCTCGAAGCCGACCTCGATCTCAACGAGCACCGGAGTCTGTCGGCGGTTCTCGAACAGGTCGGAGCCGATGAAGAACCTTCGGCCGATGGTCGGGGGGATGATCTGTGAGATCTGGAACGGATCCCATGGGGAATCGCCGAGTGGAAGCACCTCGACCCGACGGGGATCGTCGCCCTGAGCGAGGTGGACCTCGACGGGGCGGATCCAATTGAGGTCGACCTCAAGATCGGGGCAGAAGCCGCGCATGAACACGGTCTCGATGCGCTCTGCCCGGAGGTTGTAGCCATCCGAGGCCATGTCCGGCAGCGGACCGGTGATGATGACCTGGGTCTTCTCGACCCGCACCCGCTCCCATGGGATGGCTTCCCACGCATCTCCGCGCCGATACCACCACCGGTACTTCGGCAGGTAGCTGTTGCGCCCGGCGGGAACGCCGCGGTTGACGAGGGCGAGCCGAATGGTCCAGCCGCCACGGATGGGGGGGAGATCCTGGAGGAAGAACTCCAGGGAGCGACCCGAGGGGCGGACCTCCCAGTTGTGGATCTGGCGCTCCTCGCCGCCACGGTCGTCCTTCCAGTAGACGTCGAGGTCGTCGTCCATGCGAGCGGCCATCCACCGCTCGTAGTCCAGCCGTCCGCGAATCCACCACTTCGACTTCGCGATGGGGTCCGGCAGCTTGACCCGCGAATCGCCGACGTCAAACGGCAGCTCGATGATCCCAGGCATCGAAGTGAGCAGGGCCAGCTCGGGCATGCCGAGCACGTCCTCCAGCTCTCGCTCCGTCTCGATGGGCGCCCAGCCGTCGGTGGTCGGGTACTCCCACTTGAAGAAGTTGACGATGGACATGGTGTCGCCGCCGGAGCGACGGATCCGCATGCGACCGACGGGGCGCTCGCTCTTCGGATCGATGTCCATCAGCCGGAAGTCGTTGTGGGCGAGGTAGAAGAACTGGTGCGGCGTGTAGGCGTCGGGGCCGTACTCCAGCGGATCGAGGTCGAAGAACTGGATCCCCCTGCCCTCGGAGAACGACAGCGCGGCGTCGTGTCCGTCGAGCAGGGCGTAGGGCAGCTCCCTCACGACCGGGCTGGCTCCGCCCTTGACTGCCATCACCCGGGAGATCCGGGCGCTGTGCAGGGTCATTCGGTCGACCGAGAGGAACTCCAGGGCCGGCTTGTCCTCCCGCTGACGGGTCGCACACCGAGAGAACGCCGGCAGCTCGATGGGCCGGTCGGTCTTCAAAGCGAAGGTCACCGGGCCGACCGAGGGTCGGGCGCGCTTTCGCTCCTCTCCGATGAAGTTGAGGAAGTGGACGTAGGTCTTGTCCGGAACCTTGTTCAACCGGTAGATGATCAGCTCGGTCATCCAGGCGAACAGCTGAACCAGAGTCATGCCCGGGTCGGCAGGTCCGAGGTTGGTCCACTCCGGACAATACTGTGGGATCAGCTTCCGGGCTTCTTCGATGATGTCGTCGTAACCGCGATCATCGAGTTTTGGCGGCTTAATGGGCATGATCTTGTGGCGTACCCTTTAGCGATTCGTAACGACGTGCTGGAGTGCACTCACCTGGCCGGTGGAGGGGATCTTGTAGCTCACCTCCACCTTGATGGAGCCGCTGGGGTCGGAGACCGCTCGGACGTCGATGACTTCGATTCGAGGTTCCCACCGTTCCAAAGCGTCCTCGACATAGCGTCGGGCGCGTCGGGCGGTGGCAGTGGTGTTGGGGGCGAACAACAGCTCATGGATCCGACATCCGAACTCCGGCATCATCTGGCGCTCTCCCTGGCGGGTGCCGAGGATGACGGTGATGCTCTGGCGAATGTTCTCTTCGAATTCCGAGGTCGCGACCCGACCGGTGGCGGGATCGAAGTGGAACGGGAACGCCCAACCCCGTCCGAGGAACTCCTTCCGGGCGGTCATCACACACCCCTTCTGTCGTAGACATGAAAAAAAAACAGCCCCCTGTAGATACCACAGGAGACTGTCTGACAGGGGGCTGTGCTGCGCGGGACTCAGCTACCCATGGTGTTGCTGCAGAAGGTCATCTCAGTGGTGTAGCCGGTGCGTACACTGATGATGTGTCGGGTGGCCACGACGTAGAACTTTCCATTCTGCCCGCTTGGCAGGCCCTCGAACTCGACCATGCTTCCGGCGCGGACGCTGGCGTCTCCGCGAACCGAGCAGCTGCCGTGGCAGAATTGACGTGCGAACCGCTCCATCTCAGCCTTGGCGATCTGGTTGGCCATGGTCTGAGAGCTGACCGGGACATCGGTGATGTAGGCGGTGGAATCTCCGAACACACCGCACTTGGTCGCACCCAGCTCGCCGCTGCCGATGGCGGCGACCTCTCCGGCGGAGCACTGACCGACGATCTCCTGCTTACCGGCAATGTCCCAGCCCCGGACAACCACCTTCTGCACCTGATCGGAGGAGTTGAAGGACATGCGCATCGAGCGGAGGTCCTCTCCCATCTTGACGGACTTGGAGCTGCCGTCGAAGCTGGCTTTTTTGAACAGGAGCTTGCCCTCTTCCACCCGCACCTGGAAGTTATTGCGGGCCGCCAGACGCTTGATGAACGCGATGTTGCTCTCGTTGCGCTGGAGGATGTAGGGCATGGTGTCTTCGGTCGGATCAGCGTCTACGCTGAGACCAGACTCCGCGCCGACCTCCGAGGCGACGTCTGAGTCCTTCATCTCCTCCCAGAACCGGGTCTTGCGACCACGCCCCAGTCGGTGAGTCTTGTCCATCGCCCGGACGGTCATGCTGGTGTTGCCTTCGATCTGGAAGCCCGGCTCCATCGAGGTCACCTCGCCGGAAAACAGAGCCGTACCATCGAGCTTGACCTCGACGGCATCGCCCATGTTGAAGTTCCAGGACGGCTGTCCCTCCGCACCACCGACCCGAACGGTGCACATCGAGACCATGTCGACATGGTCCTCAACCACCGCCATCTGCAGGGCGTCTTTCTCCGCCTGCTTGAGCGTGGTGCCGCCGATCGTGATCTCATACTTGATCGCGCCGCTGTTCTCGCCCATGAGTACCTCTTAGCCGAAGACCGACAGGATGCTTCCCGCCGCAAGGTTCAGCCAGTCTGAGACCTGTGGGTTGGCGTCCTGAATGGCCCCCTGGGTAGTGTTGTTGCTTGATGCGATCTGCGAGAGGCTCTGCCCTGCCTGCACCGTGACCAGCTGGATCTTGGTCGAGGACAGCCCATCGGCACCGCCGCCGCCGCTGTATTCGTTGTCTGGCGTCCACTCTTTCATCTTGAGCTGGACCTTGGCCCTCAGCGGGTTGCCAGACTGAGCGAACATGGTGTAGGTCGCATTGACCGACTCCACCACCCCGGTAAAGCAGAACGAGCCCCACTCGAAGTCGACCTTGGGCGGTCGCATCTTGTCGGTGTCGCCCTCATCGGGGATGACCGGATTGGTCAGCGCGAGGAGCTGGTCGACCCAGGTCTGACGGACATCGCTGCCGGAGTTGGTCGTGTCGTAGATCAGCTCCATTGAGATGTTCGCTGGCTGCGACTTCTGGAACTCGAGCTTGGACTCCTGGCCCTGCTCATCGTGCTCTTTCCAGGAGACGGGCTTGTCAAACTTGAAGTTGACCGGGTTGTACTGGACCGGGAAGGTGCCGGTCTCAGCGCAGAATTGTGCTTTGGAGACGCTCATATTCTACCCCTGCAAGATGTTTGTTTTGGGACAAGTCCTACCACCATGAGTCCTGATCCCCTCCGCCGTCCAGGCTCCGCTCCCGGCGAAGCTCGCCCATGCGCTGGACCTCTTCGAGGACCTCACGTCCAAGGGCGTCGATGTCGATCTGGCGCTTGTTGCCTCCGCCCTCGGGCTGAGTCGGAGAGGACTGTCCCTCGGATCGTGCGGAGGAGCTGTCCTCTGCCATCCGAACCCCCTGGCGGGCGGTGTCCCGACCCTGGTGCTCGGCGAGGTGGATGAGATCTCGGAGCCGCTTCGCCAGCTTCATGACGCGACCGTCTCCCACTCCAGCACCACCCTGTGCGGTGGAGAGGGGGCGGAGTCCGGTGAAGCCCCGGACGACCCGAGCGGAGCTGCGGGCCTTTCGGGGTGAGCGCACAGTGCGGGTGGTTGCTGCGGTCATCTGACGACCAGACGGTGCCGCGGGACCGGCACTGCTGCTGCTGGCCTCGACTTTCGCGCTCTCTCGGCGGAGCTGTTGGATGACCTGAATGACCGGAGACGGCATCCGGGTGAGCCGGGGTGCTGGATCGTTGGAGCGCTCGAAGATCACCCGCACGACCTCCTCGACATCCGAGGCACGCGCCAAGGCAGCGATGAGGCCCTGGTTGGCGGAGGACGGACGGGGGAGAAGCTCGCCAGACGAGCGCCGGGCCCAGCTGGGCAGCGCGGTGTTGATGGACTGCGCTTCGACGGCTTCGAGGGTCCAGGACAGCGGCAGACGCTGCTCTGGAGAAGCTGTACGGGACGGTCGCCGCTCACCGACAAACACGCCACCGTCAGTGCGGTGGATGGTCGGGAGGGGGCGGGTGTAGGAGGACTCCACCACACCACCGTCCTCAATCCGACCGCTCCGAGAGAAGCGGGGGCGACTCCAGGGCGTGGGCGGGGTGCCCTCAGCAGAGCGAGGCGCGCTCTGGCGACCGGTCACGGCAGGGATGGCGGCATCAAACGGAGCCTCTGCGGACCGGGGAGCCGCGAGGATGACGCCGTCGGCCGTGGTCTGCAGGCGGGGACGGCGGGTGAGGCTTTGCGTGTGTGGCTGACGCCCACCGATGTCTCGGGTGAGTGCTGCGGGTCGTCCCTCTTCCTGGCCCCACTGCTCACGCCCCCACTGTGCGCGACTCGAGAGCCGCTCCAGGGGACGGTCGGGGGAGCGACGAGAGGCTGCAGTGCGGATCGTCTGCTTCCCGCCAGCCGCTCTGGTGACCGAGGCGGTGGCCCGAGTCGCTGACGAAGTCGTCGGTGGAGTCACCGTGGACGACGGGGAGAAGATCGATGGAAACCCAGGGGACTTCGTCAGCGCGGGGGATGCCGGGGCAATCGCTGGCTCGGGAGCGCGGGACTCCTCGGTGACGATCACCACCTGGGGCGGCGCGCTGGGGGCATAGCTGAGCAGCCGTCGACGGACGCGAACCTCGACCGTGGCCTGAGCTGAGGAGGAGGCTGCCCGAGAGGAGGCCGTGCGTCGGCTGGCCGTCTGGCCAGTCACCGTCTTGCCAGCCACCATCCGGCCAGTGGCTGGCCGACTTCCGCGGCTGGCGACAGCTCGACGGGTGCTGGTCGGGCTTGCTTGCCGGGCGGAGTAGCCGACAAGGGGACTGGAGTCGAAGCGTTGGCTGGCGGCGATGATCGCAGCGACCCGACGCTGACGGGTCGTGCCGCCAGTGACAGACAGGCTCGGCGCGGCATCCGACGGTTTCCGTGTGGAAACAGCCGGCGGGGTTGTGGAGCGCGGCTTTTTGCTTGGAGTCTCGTCACGCCGGGTGTCGGTGGCGGGTGTACCGGAGAACCATGAGCTGGCGGAGGCACGTCTCGGTGGGGTGGTCCCCTCACCCTCAGTGGAGGTCGAGACCTCGGGTAACGGGGCCGAGGAGGGAAGGACCTCTGCCGGGGCGTAGACCGCCATCCGACGCGTGCTGCGTGCCTCTGATGAGGCCGCTCCCACCTTCTCAGCGAGCTGCGGGGTTGTGGCCCGGGAGGCGTCGGTGAGCGGAGATGCTTTGATGAATGGAGACGCTTCAGTGAGCGGGGCTCCTGAGGGGTCCGTCTGCCTTGTTGGTGCAGCCCGGGTCACCCGAGGCAGGAGGGAGCCTGCTGTCGGGGTTGTGGCTTCCATCCGGGCTGCGAGCCGTCGGGTAGAGGCAATCCGGACCGGACGATCGGAGCGTGCCGCAGGCAGCGCTGAGGGGCGGGGAGGCGCGTGACGGGGCGGGGTGCTCCGGGGGATGGCCGAGCGCGCAGTGATCGTACCGATGGCCTGGCGACTGAGCACTCGCTGCATCGGAGCCGGAGCGGCGCTTGGGACCACCCGGGTGATGGTCTGTCGCTTCGATGAGACGGTTCGGGTGACCACTCGGGGCAGCACGGAACCCGGTCGAGCCTCAATGACACGGCCGCGTGCGGCGGCCTGGCGAACCGGGGACGCCGCTTCTGGTGTGGCCTTTGTCTGAGCGGGAGCCGGCTCAATGAGCTGCGGGGTGATGGTCGGGAGGAGCGAGCGGCGTGCGCGAGCCCGAACCGGTCGAACCGGACGCGCGGACTCGATGCTGATGGAGCTGCTGGGCGCTGGACGCCGGGTAAGCCGCCGAGCAGCATGGGCGCTTGCAGTCTCTGCCCCCGACAGGCGAACCGGGGAGGCCGAGATGGCCACTGAAGACGGTCGGGAAGCCCGCTGGAGGATCTCCGCACGGGCTGAGCCCGATGTGCTGGAGTCGTCTGCTCTGAGTCCCCGGGTCAGCGCACGCTGAGTGAGCGATCCGGGGTGGGATGATCGGGGTTGAGCAGGACCATCAGGGGCTCGGGGGGTCGTCGCGGACGCTCGACGGCTGGCAACCCGACGCCCGGGGGCCGACTGCGGAGTCCGCGGAGTCGCGCCTCTTGGGGTCGCAGCACGCGAGGTGATTGCGGCTCGAGGTGCGGCAGGGCGAGACACCGTCGGCGCGGCGGTCTCCGGCTGCATCATCGGACGCGATGGCTCCACCGCCTTCATCATCGGGGAGCTGTGCAGGACCGGACGGAGCCCTCGGCGGCGCTCCTGTCGGCTGGCAGAGGCCATGCGCCCCGCAGCAACCGTGACCGGGGATGCGGCGTGGTCTGGCAGCGCACGCTCGATCTCAACCCGGGCAGCCCGATTGGTCCCGCCCAGGCTGCGCACAACCTTTCGCACACGACGGACCTGCTCGGGAGCCGGCAGGGCCTCGATCTCTTCGATCAGACGGACCAGTCGGCGCGCGGGACGCCCAGAAGACCGCACCAGACGCCGAAGCGGCTCGACGGCATCACTGGAGGCATGATTGAAAGAGGCAGTGGACTGGAGGCGATGACCTGCACGCTCCATCGGACGGGAGCGCTGGGACCTGGCCGGGACCTCTCGCACGCTGAGTCGGGGCTCGGCCAAGACCTTGCGCACGATGATCTGCGAACGGGACGGCTTCTCCGCAGTTCTCGCCGGAGATGTCGGGCGAGAGAGCCAGGCGGCCTGCCCGGAGACGCTGCGAGCGGTGCTGCCACTCCATCCCCGCACTGTGCGGATTCCAGGCTCCTCCGGCTCGACCTCTGGGGTCGGTGTGGTGGGCTCTGGCAGGAGCATGTCGCCATCAGAGATGGTCAGCAGCCCGGAGAGGAAGCGAGGGCGGCTCGACGACTCACCCGGCCACAGCCGACGCGCAGCCTTGACTGGCCGACGTTCGCCATAGCGACTGGCATAGCGCTCCAGGCGCTTCTGACGGCGGAGTCGTGCCTGCCCGAGGCGTCGGAGCATCTGGTAGAACGGCTTTCCGGAGAGGTAGACGAAGTCTCCACTCCCCTCACGGACCTCGGGAGCAGTGCTGCCCTGCAGCCAGGGGTCTGCAAGCCCAAACCGTTCATAGAAGGCAGGCGAAAGCCCCATGCGCGGACGACGGACTGAGCGCTTCTCAAGGCGCTTCAGCAGCCGAGCTCCGATCAAGTTTCTCTCACTCATCGCCTCTCCAGATCAGGAAACTTCGATGCCATGGTGGGCAATCTCAAGCATCTCAATGGCCAGCTCAGATCCGCTTGAGGAGAGGGATGGGCCCTCCCACGCGACGGGCCATGCAGACTTAAAGTTGTACCGCCGGACGGTCTCCATCTTGTTGTTCTTCAAGATGATCGAGCCATTTCGGTAGTTACTATCGGAGAACTGATCCTGGAGGATCTCGTTTCTCCAGCCGAGCAGGGAGGTGTCCGAGGTGACGCCGTAGCGAAGCTGGATGTTCTCCCACTTGCTCTGCCCAGGCACCTTGTGGACCCGGTCGTTCACGCCGCCTTCCTGGATCTCGAAGACCTCAGTCGTTGACTTCATCCCCGAGCACTCCATGAAGTGCGCGATCTCAACGCCATCGATCTCGAGGGCGAAGACATAATTTCCTTCCGCATCCAGCCAGTCTCTCGACATTACTGACACCCCTGCTCAGGCGGTATTGTACCCCAGTCTACCAGACTCCAACCACTGTTCTTCATCGCAGCCTGGTTATCCACCAAGTCGAAGATCGATAACAATCTGCTCGGCAGTGCCGACTGGCTTCATGCGAATCTCGACGTTGACCTGACCAGCATCGAGGAGGTATCGGGGATTGTTGCTGGTGTTGCAGGTGACCGCATACTCCTCGCCAGCCCGCTCTCCGGCCAACAGTCCGGCACGCCAGAACTGCTCCAGCCGGTAGCGCACGTCGCGCTCAAGGACATCCCAGAGGTGCGGATTGTTGGTCTCAAACACCGCCCACTCATTGTCCCGGCGCAGCTGCTCGGTGATCATGCTGATGATCCGACGGCTGTTGATGAACCGATACGCCAGATCTGTGCTGAGGGTCCGAGCACCAAAGACCACAATCCCACGACCAGCCTGGAGGATCAGCGGGTTGATAGAGGCCTCGGCCATGTCACCGGCCTCGGTGAAGTCCAGGTCCAACTCCAGGTGAGTCACACCGTTTACCGGGACATTCGCCGGTGGCCAGACCACACCATACTCCCCTTTCTCCTTCTCGATTCGCGCGTAGATTCCCGCCAGTGAGGCGCTGGGGGGGAAGGTGGTTCCCCCCTCAAACAGCCAGGGGTAGTACAGCGCACCATAGGAGCGGGTGTGTGTTTCTCGTGCCCGAAAGTCCCGAACCCACCGAACGAGCAGGTCGCCGTGGAGTCCGCGGGGCGGATCGAGGATGAGGAAGCGGTTGTTCATCTCCCGGCAATGAACAAGCAGTAGATCGTAGACATGCTCGGCATCGGTGTGTGCCTCACCGAGTCGGCTCACGCTCACTGGCAGCCAGGCCAGGGCCGGTGAAGCCAGCACCGCGATGTCGTCCTCCGCACGGAGGCGGTCGAGGAGCGGAACGAAGATCTCTGTTGCGGTGGCCGGGGTCTCAAAGTCCACCGTGGAGCGAATGCACACCCCAAAGAGGAAGAGGGCATCTCCGTTGTTGACGAAGAAGTCATGCACTGCACGCACAGAGGCCTGATCGAACCGGCGCCAGTGGGGGTGCTCCCAGAGATCGGGCTCACGCCGCAGTGGGATCTCAACAAAATCCCCGGCCGTCATCCCCTCAGGCCACTTTTCCTCTGAAATGAAGCCGATAAATGCAGTCACGTCGCATCGGACCAGCTCGCGAGAGCGGACCGGAAGCCGGCCGTGTTGGACCACAATTCCTGGACGCATGGACACCCTCTAAGCGAATGAAGCGGCTCCCAAGGAAGCCGCTTCAGGAAGGTCTGTCTGGATGAACCAGATCAGCGAGGTGCGTTGATCCTCTCATTGATCTTGGAGATCTCTTTGACCCAGGAGTGTCTCTCCCGATGGGAGAGGTCCAGGATCGAGTCCCGATCCCAATGAAAGTGGTAGGCAATGAACGCTACCTCCTTGAAGATGTTCTCCAAGGGGTAGCTTACGATTCCCCCAGGCGGCCGAACTCCCGCTCGAAGCGAGCACCGCACTCGGGACAGGCCACTGTGATCGTAGCTTCGTCCTCGTTGATCCGATTATACATCTCCTCAAGGAACCGAAGGTCGCTCGCGAACAGGTTCTCGATGACCCCGGTGTTGACCTCCTTGAGGTTGCCGAGCTGAGTAATGACTCTGCTGAGCAGAACGATGATGAGGTACGCCCGGTTGCGCTGGACGCGGAGATCATTCAGTGGAACGATCTCGTCCTTGGCATTGGCCAGTCGCATGACACCCTCACGATGGAGGTTGCCTTCCTTGTCGACGTATCCACGCGGCAGGATGAACTCGTACTCGGTCTTCAGATCCATTAGGCTCTCTCAACCTTCTCGACGGCGATCTCGATCTTCTCGATGGCCATGGCGGAAGCGTCGGAGTCCATCTCCGGCACGTTCCACTTGCAGGGCCAGCCCTCGAAGAAGTTGTAGCGTGCGACCTCGGACTGTCCGTCCTGGTCGAGGATGATCACCGAGCCGGCACGACGATCGATCTTGCCGTCCTCAATGTTCTTTCGCCACTGCCACAGGTCGTCGGTCGCGGTGTAACCACGCTCGAGGACGATGTTGGCGTAGGTCGTGCGACCCGGCTTCTTGCGGACGACCAGATCGTTACCCTGCTTGAACTCGATGACCTCGGTCTCTGAGTCCATGCCGGACACGGACTTGAATCCGCCGACGATGATCTTGTTGTCATTGATGACCCCCTGGATTTCCAGGAGGAAGTGGTATGCACCGAACAGTTCCTCTGTAGGCATGTTGGTGTGCTCCTTCGCTTCAGGTTGTGTTCGGTGCGTGGTGGCTTACGCCTCGAACGGGTGAGTGATCAGTGGGGATTAGACTTCTTCGATTAGGGCGCCACCATCCCACTGGCCAATGCTGAAGATAACGAACTCGGCGGGCTTGACCGGGCAGATTCCAATCTGCACGTTCACCTGGCCCGCATCGATAAGATACCGCGGATTTGTCTCGCTGTCGCACTTGACGTAGAAGGCTTCTTCCGGCGTCTGACCGAACAACGCACCGGAGCGCCAGACACGCATGAGGTACGCGCGGACGTCGCGGGTGAGCTTCTTCCAGAGGGTGTGATCGTTGGGCTCGAACACTGCCCACTGGCTGCCAACCATGATCGACTGCTCGATCATGATGAACAGGCGGCGCACGTTGATGTACTTCCAGGACGGGTCGGACTTGGTGGCGAGGGTACGCGCACCCCAGATCCGGATGCCACGGTCCTTGAACTCACGGATGACGTTGATGCCGCGGTCGTTGTACTGACCCTGCTCGATCCGGTTGATGGTCTGAGTCAGGCCGGTGATGCCCATGACCAGCTCATTTGCCGGAGCCTTGTGCACACCGCGCTCGGTGTCAACGCGGGCCATGATTCCAGCGACGTGACCACTCGGCGGAACGAACATCTCGTTCTTGGAGGTCTTGATGAGCTTCCGGCGGTTGGGGCCAGAGACCTTGATGTCCTGCTCGCCGACAAACCATGAGGGCTTGGTGATCCGGAACCAGGGCACATACATCGCGCCGTAGCCCTTCGCGGAGGCCGGGATCTTCATGTCGCCGGAGCTGACAATCGGGCCGTCGAGGATGGCGAAGCGATCCTTGCGAGTCTCGCAGTACTCCAGCATCTCTTTCTGCTGCGCATCAGTGGTGCCCGGCGCGGCCATCAAGGCCATGTCGTCTGCATCATCGAACGCATAAAGACCGAGCTTGTCTGCCTGGTTCTCGCGAATGGAGCACTCAACGTTCTGGGTGCCCATCAGGTAGACGTAGCACTTGCCGCCGCCATTGTCGTAGAAGCCGTTGACGGATGCCACGAAGCTGAAGACAGTGGGCTGGGAGAGGAACTGACGGAACTGCTGCTTGAGCGCTTCGTCCTTGCTCAGTGCCTCGTAGACAGCATCGGCGGCGTCATCCGGGTCGTCGAAGGACTGACCAACCAGCTCCTCAATGGGAGTGGTCTCCAGGAGGAACTGTGCGAAGAAGCTCTGCAGCCAGCGGAAGAACTCACCCTTGTTGGTCACAGCGACCGGGGGGATGGAGTACTCGCTGCGCAGCGCAGTGCCCTCAGCGCCCTTGAACTCGAAGCCGTAGGTCTCGAGGACGTCGCTTGCGGTCTTGGGCTGGGGGGCGGACAGCTCGAAGTTCTCATGGAGCTGGTTGAGCAGATCGTCGACGAGCTGGTCGTTCTCAGTGACGACCTTGCCCGCGACGCTCATGATCACCTCAGCGACCTCGACCGAGGCGGTGCCCATGGAGATCTTGACGCGGCCCTTGGAGCCGGCGCCGAAGGCAGGAGCACCCTTGCCGCCCTTGGGGGCACCGTGCAGTTCCAAGTACTTCTTGACGTCGCGAACCTGGCTGCGCTTGAGCCGGAAGGCCTGGGTCAAGGCAGTGGTGGCCTCAGCCGCGTTGCCCTTGACGGCACCCTTGGCATCGACAAGTTGGGGGATGACTTTGCCGCGGATGCGACGGCGGCCATCAAATCCGGTGATCGCAATGGCATCGTGTTCGGGATTAAACGGGAAGAGCCCGAGGAATCCGGGGATGCTGGTTGCAACAGAGCTGATCGGCTTTGGGCCGCTATCAACCTCGCGAATATAGACGCCTGGGGTATGGTATTCCATAGGACTTCTCAATCCTCCGTGTCGGACTCGGCAGGTGAACGCCGCATGAAGTGGGGTTTGGGTCCGGGCATCTCCATCCTACGCTTACCAGGCTTTGTCGGTCTGATGCGCCCGGATGCAGGTGGCCGGTTGTCTGCTTTCTCGGCGGTGTTTTCCAAACCGGGAAGCTTGATCGTGGTTCCGCCGCCGCTGGCAGCGAGTGGTCCATCCAGCGCAACACGCGCCCTGTAGGTCATAAAAGGCCGGTAGGGCGCCTCGTGGAGGCTGAAGAGATTGGTGGCATCGCCGACAGTGAGATCATCAACGAGGG
>JBLHNG010000005.1:0-45271 GCA_047621685.1 Myxococcota bacterium
ATGCTCAGCAACGCCGACCACCCCCGGGTCCGCAAGCTCTACACCCCAGGCTTCCGCAAGCACACCATCCAGGTCGGCCGCTCCATCAACAGCGCCGCCAGCCGACGGGGCAGTGTGGCTGAGCTGATCATCCGCTGAGCCCCGACCCTGCGCCTACCCCCGGTTGCGCAGGGTCATCGCCAGGGTCAGCAGGAACAGCGGGAGCGCGACGGCGTAGAACACTGCCGAGAGCACCGGGAAGCCATAGACATGGCTCCCCTCCCAGAACAGGCAGATCGAGCCGCAGATCGCACCGGTGATCGCATACATCGAGAGGATCATCCGGTTCTGTCGGCGGTCCTTTGCGTCCTGGGCTGACTTGGGCTGCTCCAACATCACCCCGATCCGAAGTCGCTGGTGGTCGATGTCGTCGAGCAGCTGAGTCAGCGTGATCGGCAGCCGACGGACCAGCGAGGACATCGACAGCATCGTGTAGCTGCCTTCGTCCTCCAGGCGCTCCCGCCCCCAGCGCTCAGCGAGCAGCCGCTGGACGAACGGCTGGGCCGCGCCGATGGGATCGACCTCCGGCAGCAGCGCCTTGGCCAGCCCCTCAGTGGTGAGGATGGCCTTGAAGAACATCGTGAATTCCGGCGGGGCACGAACCGAGTGGCGCAGGGAGGCTCGGGTGAGGTCCATCAGGTAGGCCCCGATGTGCATCTCCGCGATCGAGCCGCCAGACCAGTGCCGCTCAACCACTGCAACCGCGTCGCGCTCAAATGCCGCGTAGTCGACCCGCTTCTCCTTGATGGCGATGTCGAAGAACAGTCGGGAGATCGTTCGGTTGTCGCCGCGGTCGAGCGCGAAGATGAGGGCGGCGATGTTGTCCTTCATCTCGCCGGTCAGCCGACCGACCATGCCGCAGTCGATCACCCCGACCCGGCCATCGGGCAGCACCAGGACGTTGCCGGGGTGCAGGTCGCCGTGGAAGAAGCCGTGGTCGAACAGCATGGCGTAGGCGATGTCGAGGTAGCGGCGTCCGACGATGTCCATGTCGAAGCCAGCATCCCGGGCCGCACGGATGGGCACACCCTGGAGGAACTCCATGCACAGCACCCGCTCAGTCGACAGCTCTCGGACCGGCGCTGGGAAGACCACCTCAGGGCTCTCGGCGAAGCTCTTAGAGAACCGCTGGAGGTTGCGGGCCTCGGCGTTGAAGTCCAGCTCCGCGAGGATCGACTTCTGGAACTCTTCGAGGATGCCCTGGGGGTCAAACAGCTCGATCTCGGGAAACTCCGCCATCGCCTGCCCCGCCAGCAGCCGCAGCACCCCGAGGTCCGCCCGGATCCGGGGGCCGATGCCGGGGCGCTGGACCTTGAGGACCACCTCCTGGCCGTCGTGGAGCCGGGCGCGATGGACCTGGGCGATGCTGGCGGTGGCGAGGGGGACCTCATCAAACCGGGCGAACCGCTCCCGCCACTCCTCTCCAAGCTCCCGAGACAGCTGGGCGTCGATGTCGCTAAACGGCAACGGGGTGACGCCGTCCTGGAGGGACTGGAGGGCCTCGATGTAGGCCGGTGGGATGACATCACCGCGGGTGGAGAGCACCTGACCGAGCTTGATGAACGTGGGCCCAAGCTCCTGAATGGCCTTTACCGTGCGATCGGGCGTCGACTCGAAGCGACGGCTGACCTTCACCCCCGGCAGCTCCACCCCCGACACCAGCACCCCGAGGCCGTGCCGGGCGAGGACGACGGAGACCTGCCGCAGCCGGCCCATGTTCTGCACCGTGCGGGCGAGGGTGCCGGTGGTCTTTACGACCGGACGAACGAACTGCATCAGCCCTCCGGAAGCGCCCAGAAGCTGGCGAACCCACACCACAGCTCTCCGGTCAGCCGTGGCCCGCCGTCGAGGTCGGAGCGCGCCCGAAGGTAGGAGTTGACCGAAGAATCATAGGGACGGAGGAGGTTCATCTGGATGCGCCCCACCGTGCCGCTGCCGAGGTGGATGAGGGTGATGGTGCCCTCCTCGCTCACCGACTCGACCACGGCCACGTGGGTCAGCTCATCGTCCCGCTGGCCGTTCTTGTTGCGGTCGTAGGAGTTGTCGAAGAAGGCGATGTCACCGGGGTAAGGGAGCGTCTCGGTGTGGAGAACGCCGGTCTGATCCGCGCTCTCGTACAGGCTCTTGCTGGAGCCGGAGAGGTCATACCCAGAGGTCGCATAGGCCGCACAGACCATGCCCGAGCAGTCGTAGCGATAGCGCTCGCTGTTGACCGTCAGCCGCCCCTTTCCGACGAGCTTGGCAGCCCCGGCGGCGATGTCCTGGCCGCCACTGGACCGAGCGGCGGGACGATGAGCGGGAGCGGTCACCGCGGCGGGCTCAGAAGCATGTCGATCGTACTGTGAGGCATCTCCGCCCAGCGCACTGAGGCTGCCGGGACTGCGCATGCCGGAGCGGTTGCATCCGACGAGCAGGCCAGCCAGGAGCAGCGCCCTCATCGGCCGATCTTCAGCCCGACGCCGAGCCCCTTCTGTGCGCCGAAGGCAGTGACGGTGTAGCGATAGCTCAGCGAGAGCCGCGCTGGATCGATGCTCACTCCGCCGCCGACGGTGTAGGTGAACTCATCGCCAAAGCCGGGGACCGACTGGCTGTCCCAGTCCACGCTGGGGCGCTGGGAGGAGATGAACCACGCCGGCTCGACCCCGGCATTGACCGACACCGCGCCGAGCCCGGTCGAGGCGGTCAGCGGCCAGCCCAGCCCGAGGGTCGGGGCCAGGGTGGTTGCCCCGAACTGGTACTCGTTCCAGAAGAAGTCCGGACCGGTCTGCAGCATCAGCGAGGACCAGGACGGCCCGATGAAGTTGCCGATGTGGAGGTCCGTCCCGGTGACTCCCGAGCCGAACACCTTCGCTCCGCTCGCCCGGGCCTGCCCCTGGAGGATCGGTGAGCGAGACTCGTTCTGCCAGTAGTACATGCCAGCGACCGCGCCGACGTTCAGTGCGGTGCTGGTTCCGCCGCCGGTTCCGGCCCAGGCGCTCACGCCACCCTGAGGTCGAAGATAGGCCTCAGAGGCCCAACTCGCCTCCTCCGCTATCGCGCTGAGCACAAGCACCAGGGTCAGCATTGTCGTCCTCCGTGTAGCTGACCATACCTTCACCGATCCCGGTTCGCACTCCACGGTTACGTTGACCCGATGCCAGAGGATGCCGGTCCCTACCGTCTGCGTCGCTGCCTTGGGGCTGGTGGGCAGGGGCAGGTGTGGCGTGCGAGGGGGCCGGAAGGGATCGTCGCGGTGAAGCTGGCCCGCAGTCCCCGGGAGCGCACCCGGCTGGTGGCGGCGGGGGAGCTGCTGGAGCGGCTGGAGCACCCCAACATCGTGCGTGGACTGGGCCACGACCCCGCCGGGCGCTGGCTGGCGATGGAGCTGGTGGACGGGGTCCCGCTGCATCGGTGGGCGGCGGGACGGTCGCTCACCGAGCGCATCACGCTGCTCTCCCAGCTCATCGCAGCGGTGGCCTTCCTGCACGATGAGGGGGTCACCCATGGAGACCTCAAGCCGGACAACGTGCTGGTCAATGCCGAGGACCGCCCGACCCTGCTGGACCTCAGCCCGGGCATCGGCGGCGGCACCCTTGGCTACGCGGCGCCAGAGCAGCTCCTCGGCGGGTGGGCTGGACCGCCCGCCGATGTCTACGCCCTGGGCTGCCTGGGCTACCGGCTGCTGTGTGACGAGGCACCGTTCGCCGCCACTGATCGGGCTGCGCTGCTGTGGATGCCGGTCAACACGCTGCCCATCCCGCCGTCCTCCCTGACCCCCGGCATCCCAGCGGGACTGGAGGCGCTGGTGATGGCCTGCCTCGCCCGGACCCCGTCCGCCCGACCCACCGATCTCCACCGCCTCGCCTCAGACCTCAGCGCCAGCCTCGCCTCCCCGACCGCGCGCCCGGTCTTCGGCATGCTGGAGGCGCGCCGCCTGCTCCGACGGCGGCTGATCGAGGCCATGGAAGGTGGCAGCCCGATGATGGCGATCCTCGGCGCCCCCCGGTCCGGCCGCAGCACCCTCATCGAGGAGATCCTCACCGCCGCTGAGCGCGAAGGACTCGCCATCCACCGACCAACACGCGCTGCAGTCCCGACGATGCTTGCCCGGCTCGCTCAGGCCCCGTTCGCCCTGCGTCTGGAGGCCACCGATCCCCACACCGCCGACCTCTGTGCGGCGATCCAGCGGGAGAGCTGCCCCGGCATCACCCTCATCCGAGCCGAGTCCCCACCACCCGATCTTCCCCCGAGCGCCTGCGTGCAGCCCACCCGTCTTGAGGAAGGGGACATCGCCAACATGCTGGAGATCGCCGGTCAGTTCCCCGGCCTTGCCCTCGATGTTCACCGCATCACCCGGGGACACCCCGGCGTGGTCCGCGACTACATCCTCCGCCGCGGTCTGCCCAGCGACCTCACCGCGAGCCAGCGCGCCCTGCTCACCGCAGTCACCACCGGACCCCGCTCGCCGTATGTGCTCGCCGGACGCCTCGGCCTCTCCGAGCACGCGCTGCTGGACATCGCCGAGCCGCTCATCGAGCGCGGCCTCCTCGAAGAGCGCGGCGGCGGTGCCACTCTTGTCGCGGTCCTCCCCCGCCCGCTGCCTCGGTGAGCCCTCCCCGCGATGAGGTCTGGCGCGTGCTGTCCACCAGACTCAAGTCCGACCGGGTGCCCCTGGCGGTGCTGTGGGGCGGCGTCTGCGGGGTCGGGGCCGGAGCGTTCGGGCAGGGCGTCGGCCTGGGAGGCGCCAGCTTCCTCCTCGGAGCAGTCGGAATTCTCGGCGGGATTCCGTGGATGATCGGGCTGATGATCAGCCTCAGTGAGCGCGCAACGGTGCTCCTGAGCCTGACGGAGACCGGGCTGTCGCAGGGCGCGGCAATGTCAGCGATGCGCCTGGTCCCCGACACCGCCACGCTGGTCTACCAGGACGGACATGTGTGCCTCACCGACGGCCTGAGCCAGCGACGCCTCGCCCTGGAGAACTCGACGAACTCCCTGGAGGTCATTGCCTGCCTTCAGGACGGACGGACAGACTTCGATGCTGCCCTGGCCGCCTTCGCGGTTTCTCCGCCCGATGCTGCTCCCAGCGGGCTTGCCCCCACCGCAACCCTGGAGCGCTGGTCCTGTCGGCTGGACAGCACCGGCGCGCACCCCTGGAAGCTGCCTGGACGCCATAGGCTGCATCCGGTGGTCTGGATCGGACCGCTGTTCGTCGGTGTCGCCATCGCAGCGGCAGCCCTCGCCGGCCTGCTCCCGCTCATCACCCTCGCCGGAATTCCGTCCTTCGTCGCGGGCACCGGGGTCGGGCTGGTGCTGCTCAACGTCGCGTTGAGCACCAAACTCCCGAGCCGACCCGCCCCACAGACCACCCTCACCCTCACCCCCACTCGCCTTGAGGTCACCCCGGACGGCGGCCCAGCTCGCCGCATTCCCCGATCCGAGCTGGCGCTGAGCGTGCGCTGGTTTACGGGCAGCAGCTTCAGCACACAGCTCGTCGTCCACAACAAACACACCGGTGAGTCCTTCGCCGTGGTGCAGGCGAGCAATGCGAAGATCGGCTGGGTTCGGGCGTTCTTGGTCGAAGCCACCGGGGACACCGGCTCGGTGGAGTCCGTGCCAGCGTCAATGCACCGCATCCTTCATCGAACGACGGAGTGACCACGGCTCCGTGTTGAGGGACTACTGCGCGTCGAGGAAATCCCCGAGCGACTGGTTGACCCGCTCCAGGTTGGGGGTGATCAACATGACGATGAACTTCTCGATCTGCGGTGCGAGGCGGTTGGCGAGCAGACGGGGGATCCCGGGGAACTTCGGGTTGATCTCCAGGCTGCCGGTCAGCACGACCCGGGTGGTCTCACCGTCGGCGTAGAAGGCGTTGCGACCGGAGCAGGTGACGTTGTTGGGGAAGGCGGGGATCTGGAGCGTCCAGTCACACCACATCTTGTCGTCGTTCCAGTCGGCGTAGTCGTTCCACCGCAGCATCTCCGGCTTGAGGAAGTTCTGCACCATGCGCGGAATCTCCCGGTCGGCGATCCAGAGGTTGTGCAGCTTCACCCCGGCAGCGGTCGACTCGCGGGACTCCACCCGGATCTCCTTGATGTCGGGGATGTAGGGGACGACCTCCGGCAGCCGGTCTCGATAGGCGCTGTAGACGGTGGACCGGGGATGCTGGATGCGGCTCTCGGAATTGATCTGCATGACTGCTCCTGTTTCTTTCTTTCATCTAATTGAGGCGGTTTCGTTTTGGCAGACGGTCTCGGATTCTCACCTGCCCGGATTTAGACGTCTTCTTCGCCTGGCCTTTCCACTAGACTCTCCGGCAGCAGCCGGTCGGGAGATGGGCGAGCTACGGAGACGGGGTTGGCAGTACCGCCAGACTTCAAGGCTTCGCCCATCTCTGCTTTCGATGTTGCCGACCTGTTCTGCTCGCCGTTGGCTTCTCAGCTTCGGGGCGATGGGGTGACGGCGGGTTCTCCCTCCCTGTGTGAGCTGAGGTTCGCCATCGTCCGCGCCATTCTTTTTCTGGCCACTCCACTCCAACGCCGACCTTCGGCCTGCTTATGTCGCTTCGCTCAAGGGGGCTGCACTCCTTGCGTTTCGCTTTGCTCACCTCCAGTCCCCGCCCCCTTCGACCCCCACCCCGACACCAATTAATCACCACCCCACGCAGGCTCAAAGGACCGTCCTGAACCTCACCGAGCTCCCAACCCCCTAGCGTAGCCATGCAAGCTCATCACCTCACCCCTGCACACCGCGACAGCCTCCTACAGCTGCTCGCCCCTGCTCCAGACACCAACCTCTTCCTCATCGACATCCTCACCCGCCGTCCGCCCTCCACCACCCTCGACGAGACCTGGATCGGCTCTGGTGACCCCCTCCAGGCCACCGCCCTGGTGATCGGCCGGTCCGCACCCAACGCGCCCGCTCGGCTGGTGGTCCCGTTCGGTGATGCCGCTGCCTGCGAGCAGATCGGCCGACGCATCCAGCAGGACGGCCCCGTCAGCATGATCATCGGCCCCCGGGCGGCCTCGGATGCCATCTGGCGGGGGCTGGGACAGACCGACCCGAAGACCTTCTTCAACCAGCGGCTCTACAGCTGCACCCGGGTCATGGCCGGAGAGCGGCTGCCGATTCGACTCGCCACGGTCGAAGACGCCGAGCGCATTGCTCCCCTCTCCGCAGCGATGATGGTGGAGGATCTCGGTGAGGACCCTCGGATCCCGGATCCGGCGGCGCATCTCGAGAGCGTTCGCCGTCGGTGCGCGGGCAGCCGGACCCTGCTGGGCATGCGCGACGGCGAGCTCTGCTTCCTGCTTAATGTCGGTACATTCTGCGACGATGGTGTGCAGGTTGGCGGGACCTATGTCCCACCCGAATTTCGGGGTCAAGGCATCGCAACTGCAGGAATGCGTGCCGCAGTATCGGCGTTGTTACCGATGACCCGATGCATCACCCTCCATGTCAACGAAGCAAATCAGCCCGCGGTTCGCTGCTATGAACGCACCGGGTTTACCCGCATGACACCATTCCGATTGATTATCCAGTGAAGGTGGCCGCGTGGTCGGTTATGAGCGCTCTCTCTTGTGGAGGCCAGCAATGGCTAAGAAGAAGCGATCCAAGCGACAGAGCATTCGCAACTCCGACTTCTTCAGCGAGCCGCTTTACGGTATGGACTTGAATTTCAAGGCCGATGGAAACCGATCTGCGGGCCCCGCTGAAACCAACGATATCCTCCAGCACGGCAAAGAAGACCTCGCGGAGGTTCTCGCCAAGGCGCTGAAGTACTCCGGTCGGGAGGAGCGGGAGACTCATGGCTTCCACACCTACCCTGCCGGCATGCACCCCGACTGCGCGGCGGACATCATCGCGGTCTGCCCCGGAGCGGTCCACGATCCGTTCTGTGGCGGCGGGACCGTGCTCGTCGAGGGCATCCTGGCGAACCGGGCGACTTCCGGCACCGACATCTCCCCGATCGCGCTCCTGGTCGCTGCGACCCGCACCGCGCCGATGCACATGGCGACCCCGCTGCGCTCCGCCGCCCGAAAGGTGGCCGAGTACGCCAAGCAGCCCATCGAGGTCATCGTCCCCGAAGAGGTGACGACCTGGTACGAGCCCCACGTCGCCCAGGAGCTTGGTCGCCTCCGCGACGGCATCCTCAAGATGGATCCAGCGGTCCAGCCGCTGCTGAACACGGTGTTCTCGTCGATCCTCATCAAGACGAGCTTCCGCAACAGCGACACCTCCAACCACCGCACCCCCACCCAGCGTCCGCCGGGAACCTGCCTGACCCTCTTCCACAAGAAGGCCCGGCTGCTGGGGCGCGCGCTGGAGTTCCTGCCGAAGAACCTCCCCTCGGCAAATCTGCGTCATGGAGATGCCCGGGTCATCAAGCCGCCGGGCAAGGTCGACCTCATCCTCACCAGCCCGCCCTACCCGGGGGTGTACGACTACCTCCCGATGCAGCAGCTGCGGTATGCCTGGCTCGGCCTCAATCCCGGTCCGGACTACACCAAAGAGATCGGCAGTCGTCGAAACTTCAGGTCAAAGGGCCACGACGATGCGATAAAGGCCTGGCAGAAGGACACGAAGAAGTGGATCACCACCCAGTCCTCTGCGCTCAACCCGGGCGGCCGGATGGCGATTGTGGTTGGAGATGGCCTGGTCGGTGACCGGCAGATCGACACCCTGCACCCCACCATCAAGGCCATGGAGGCCGCGGGCCTGACCATCATCGCCCGTGCCAGCGCCAACCGCCCCGACCACGCCCGGAATTCCACCCGCACCGAGCACCTCATCATGGGCGAGCTTCAGGTCTCAGAGACGGACAGCACTCCGTCGTCGTAGCGGATGAGTTGGTCGATTTCCGCATGGCACGCGCCGAATCCGCGGTGACCCAGAGCTGATCGCGGCTCAGGGGCAGCGCGAACATCGGAGTGGAGAACCAGCGAGACAGGATGAGCAGCCTGGCGGGCGGACGCCACCGACAGCCGGGGCAGCAGCTCCCCTGCAGCGGTCAGCCGACGGACGAGCTGTGCGGGAAGCTCATCCACCAACGAGCCGATCAAGTGACGAGCCGATCAAGTGCAGTCACCCTCGGCGTACTCCGGGTCACAACCCTGCCCCACCAGCCGACGGGTGAGGTCGCGGATCTCGCCGTCTCCCTCGACCGTGACCACCACCCAGCCGCTGTGGCCGCCGAGCTCCTCTGGCATGAAGTGAAGACTGATCGGAAACTCCTTGCCCGGCGGGAGGCTCAGTGGGAGCGGGAGGTCGCCGTTCATCTCAAATGCCGGGGGGGTGTCTTCGTCGAATTTGATTCCCAGGATGACCAGATCCTCGTCCCCGGTGGAGAGCAGAAGGAGGGTCTCGGTGCCGCCACTCCCAGTGATCGCCGTGCCGCCGAATGTAATGTCACCGGCGGGCTCGACCTCCAGGATTGGACCAAGCTGGCCAGCGAGGAGGGGGTCGAGGCCGACCTCATCACATCCAGTAAGCAGCACTGCAGCGGTCAGGACACGAACCATCGGGCGATCTCCATGGGCATCAGGACCGTGGGGGTAGCAAATTTTGTACCAAACCGCCGCAATGTCAAGGACCCGAGACATTCTCGTCTCGGCATCCCTCGGCGGTGAGATGCAGTATGCTCACAGCCAGCCAGGAGGCCGTGATTGTCGGGCATTGACTCTCCCACCGACCGCCAGATCATCGACGCCCTGCAGCGCCGGACCGCCGAGCGACTGCGCGGTCAGTCCGACGAGGTGGTGTTCGCCTACATCGCGGATGCCGTCTACATGGAGCGCCGCCGCCTCCAGACCGACCGGGACGACGCCACCCCCGACTACGAGCAGCGCCTCGCCGCCGCCGCCCGGGCCAGCCACCAGAGCCGCGCCGCTCAGGAACGCGCGCTGCTCGATCTGGTCGCGGTCTATGCCGCCGAGATCCACAACCGGTTCTCCGAGAAGACCTACTCCTTCGCCACCCGGGTTCTGCCCGGTGCCCTCACCCGGCTCCTGACCGCCGCCCAGCCCACCCAGCTCCTCGGCGCGGACTTCGATCCGACCAGTCGCATCGTGGTCGAGGGGCCGGTGGACACCCTCAAGGCCCTGGCAAAGACCCACACCCTCGTCCTCACCCCAACCCACCTCTCCAACCTCGACAGCCCGCTCATCGGCTACGCCCTGCACAAGGTCGGGCTGCCACCGTGCATCTACGGCGCGGGGCTCAACCTGTTCTCCAACCCGGCGATGTCGTTCTTCATGAGCCGGCTGGGGGCCTACACCGTCGACCGACGCAAGCAATTGCGCCTGTATAAGGACGTCCTGAAGGACTACTCCATCGAGGCCATCGGGCGGGGGGCGCACTCGCTGTTCTTCCCTGGCGGAACCCGCTCCCGGTCCGGAATCCTGGAGACCGACCTCAAGAAGGGCCTGCTGGGGACCGCGATCACCGCCTGGCAGGATGGTCTGGAGGGCAAGCGGGCCAGTCCGGAGATCCTGGTGGTGCCCTGCACCCTTTCGTTTGCCCTGGTGCTGGAGGCAGAGACTCTCATCGAGGATGCTCTCGCGGCGTCTGGGAAGGCCCGGTACATCATCACCGACGACGAGTTCAGCGAGGCGCGCACGGTGGCGAGCTTTGCGCGGCGGGTGCTCAACCTCGACGCCTCCACCTACGTCCGCTTCGGCACCCCCCTCGACCTGATGGGCAACCCGGTGGACGCAGAGGGCCACTCGATGGACCCGTCCGGCGCGCGCATCGACCGGCGGGCCTACGTCACCGACCGCTCTGGCACCGTGATCCGGGATCGGCAGCGGGATCGGATCTATACCGCGCGGCTCTCTCGACAGATCTCGGCGTCCTACTTCCGGGACAACATCGCCCTGCCGACCCACGTCGCCGGGTTCGTCGCCTGGAACCTGCTCAGCGCAAAGCACCCCCGGCTGGATGTCTTCCACCGGGTGATGCTGGGCCGGGAGGACTGCCAGCTGCCTCGCTCCGAGATGCTGGCGGGAATCGACACGGTGCTCGCTGCCATCAAGCGACTCCAGCAGGCTGGGCGCATCCAGTCCGCGCTGCCCGGGGGCGCGGAAGCGGTGCTGTCAGAGGCCCTGTCGCGGTTCGGGGGATTCCATAAGATCCCGGCGCTATCTGCGTCGGGTGATCGCATCCAGGTCGGACCGAAGCTGGCGCTGTATTACAGCAACCGGCTGGTCGGCTACGGTCTTGAGAAGGAGCTGTCGTGAACGTTGCTGTTCTTGGAAGCGGCGCCTGGGGCAAGGCCCTGGCCACCCTGGTCGCAGAGGCGGGCCACCGTCCCCACATTGGCTACCGGGGCAAGCCTCCGGGCGGGTTCCGGGGCAGCCCCAACCTCGCCGCCCTCACCCGAGACGCGGATCTCGTGCTCATCGCGGTGCCCCCGGCGGCGGTGCGCGAGGTCGTGCGGGCCAGCAAGCCCAATCCCCGCTCCCAGGTGGTCATCGCCGCCCGCGGGCTGGACATCCACACCGGCGGCTGGCTGACCGACATCGTCACCGAAGAGAGCGCCTGCCTCCGGGTCGGTGCCCTCGCGGGTCCGGCCCTCGCCGCAGAGGTCATGCGGCGACAGCCCTCTGCCCAGGTCATCGCCAGCGAGTACGACACCGTCTGCCAGATCACCCAGCAGGCGCTGCACTCCTCCATCTGCCGGGTCTACACCTCCACCGACCTCCGCGGCGTCGAGCTGGCCGGGGCAATGGTCGGGGTGCTGTCGGTCGCGATGGGCATCTCGGACTCGCTGAAGCAGGGCATCGGGGTGCGCGGCGTGATCGTCACCCGTGGGCTGGCTGAGGCCTCCCGTCTGGGCGCCTCGCTGGGCGCAGAGGATCGCACCTTCGCCGGACTCGCCGGGGTCGGCGACCTCATCGCCGCCGGAAGCCACCCCGACAACCCGGGCTACAACATCGGCAAGAGCATCGGATCGGGGCGTCCGGCTCCCGCTGGGCTGGCCGATGAGGTCGGCGCAGTGCTGAGACTCGCTGCCCGTCGGGGCATTGAGATGCCTCTGACCACCGCGCTGGCAGCGATCTTCTCGGGCAAGCTCAAGCCTCGCCTTGCCATTGACATGCTGATGCGTCGGGATGCGACCAAGGAATAGGGCGAAGGACCAGGGCGAAGGACCAGGGCGAAGGACCAGGGCGAAGGACCAGGGCGAACTCAGAACGTCCTGAACACGCCCGGGACGTCGAGATCAACCGTAATCATCGGCTCGATCTCGTCACCAAACAGCGCCACATAGCGCAGACCAATGCCGGAGAAGCCCAGCCGGCCGCCCGCCCCAGGCACAATGCGGCCCGGACTCTGGGTGGTGTAGACGCTGCCGTCGGACAGAGTGACCTGCTCGACCTCGCCGAGCACATAGCCCCCGCCGATGACATCAAGGGTGGTGCTCCACAGCCCGCGACCGGCCCGGAGACGCAGCCCGGCGGTCAGCTCTCCGCCGAGGTAGCGGGCAGACCCGACGGAGGCGGCTCGGCTCCGGGCGTCGAGGGGCAGGCCGATGCCGCCGGAGAGGAGGATGCGATCCCGGATGAGGGCCGCCGCGAGCAATTCGTAGCTGCTGCTGCCGTCGGTGGCCTGGAGAGTGGCCATAGAAGAGCCGAGATACCACTGCCCACCGAGCCAGGGCATCGGGGTCTGATCGAGGACGAGCTTGGAGAGCAGGCTGGACCGGGCGAGGAAGGCGATGTTGTCGCCGGAGAGCTTTCGGCTCGCGATGCCGATGATCCGTCCCTGCTCGTCGACCACCGGGCCGCCGGAATTGCCAGGGTTCAGGGCGGCGTCGGTCTGAATGAGCCGGGGGCCAACCGCGCTGACGATGCCCTCGGTCACGCTCCACCACAGCACCCCGCTCATCGCCGGATCCCGCAGCGCGGTGGGGGCGTAGGGGTGGCCGAGGCCGTAGACGTGCTCTCCGAGGGCTGGTCGGTCCGCACGGATCGGCAGGGGCTCGATGACCCCGGCGAGGTCTGGCACGCTGAGCAGGGCGAGGTCTTCGTCGGGGAGAGCGGCGAGGACCTCGCCGATGAACTCACTGCCGTCCCGGGTGCTCACCAGGCTCTTCCGCCCCATCGCGATGCAGTGGTAGGCGGTGGCGACGGTGCCAGCGTCGTCGATGACCACACCCGAGCACCATGCCGGGCCGGTGACCAGCATCACCACACTGTCCAGCCAGCGCTCGATGTCGATCTCAGGCTCCTCAGCGGCCGCCAACCCTGTCAAATAGACCCACAACATGGGGGTGACTAACCGATTACTACGGGTCTCCTGCGCCTTCGGAGTGAAGAATGCACGCTGTCTGGATGCTGATGAGCCTCACCGGCTGCGGTGAAGAAGATGTCGAGCCTGCCGTGGCTGTCGCAGAGCCCACAGTCGATGCGCCCGCTGAGGTCACCCCTGAGCCCATCGCCGAGGCCGCCCCCGCTAACGACCCCGTCGACACCACCGGGCGCATCGCCGCGAGGCACATCCTGGTCGCCTGGCAGGGCACCGTCGGAGCGGAGAGCACCCTGCGCCGGTCCCGCGCAGAGGCGAAAACCAACGCGGAGCGCCTGCTCACACGGCTCCAGAGCGGAGAGGACTTCGCGGCCCTCGCACGGGAGGCCTCCGATGGCCCCAGCAGGGTCCTCGGTGGCGACCTCGGCCCGTTTGAGGCCGATGCCATGCACCCGGACTTCTCCACCGCAGCATTTTCGCTCAGCGTCGATGAGATCAGCGGGCTCGTCGAGACCCCGTTTGGCTTCCACCTCATCCAGCGGGTCGCCCTCGACGAGGTCCACGTCGCCCACGTCCTGGTGCAGTGGACCGGGGTGGCGCGCAGCGAGGTGGAGCGCACGCAGGAGGAGGCCCATGCTCGCGCTGAGGAGGCCCGTGCCCGGCTGGTGGCCGGTGAGCCAATCAGCACCGTGGCTGGGGAGCTGTCAGACGGCCCCACCGGTGTGCGCGGCGGCGACCTGGGCTGGTTCCAGCGCGGCCAGATGGTGCCCGCCTTCGACGAGGCCGCGTTCTCGCTGAGCGCGGGTGGCATCTCCAAGATCGTGGAGAGTCCGCTGGGCTACCACGTCATCGTTCGAGTCGAATAGACCGCTACAGCGCGGCCCGGACCGTCGAGCGCACCGTGGCGTCTTCTGCCGGGGTGATCTCTTCCACAGCGACCCGCATGTCCCGACCGATCAGCATGACCTTGGGGAACGCGCCGCCGGGGGGGATGACCTCGTCGGTGTAGGTCCCGTCGTCGGAGACCACCGGCGCGGTGATCGAGTGATCGCCAGCCCACTGGTTGAGGTCCTCGACGTCGGGCACGTTGCTGTAGACGTCCTGGGAGAGCACCGTGAGGTACATGAAGCCGTCGGACTCGAACTCCTCCCAGGTCTCATCGACTCCCTCAGCGAGCACCGCACAAGGCGCGCACCACATGGTCGAGAAGTCCAGCACGATCAGGTCACCGTAGAACTGCCACAGCGAGATCTCATTGCCGTGCTGATCGAGCACCCGCATGTCGGGAATGATCTGTCCTTCGTCGAAGCCCTCACCGACCATGCAGGATGGTGGGGAGGACTGCTCCCAGGTGTTCTTCGGGGCTTCCCAGGTGCAGTTTGTGGTGTCGATGCCGCTGTCAGAGCCCGCCACATCAGGGCTCTCCAGGACCGGTGTGCATCCCATGGCGAGAAGGGTCGGCAGCATTTCATCCTCCTGGGTCCAAGTCTATCCGGTTTATTGAGCGATCGCGCCCGATGGAGATCGTGTCGATTTCACGGATTCCCCATCGGCATCGGGATAGGGGTCGTGCCATGCTGACCCGCGAGCACATCCTGAAGACCTTCCATGGCTACGGCGCTCCCAGAGAGCGCTGGTTGATTGGAGGGGAGTTTGAGCGCATCCTGCTGCGCCCCGATGGAACGTCTATCGGCTACGACGAGCCCCATGGCATCCGCTGGCTGCTAGAGCAGATGGCCGCGGAGGGCTGGGTGCCGTACCACGAGGAAGGCAACCTCGTCGCCCTGCTCAAGGACGGCGCGTCCATCACCCTGGAGCCTGGTGGGCAGTTCGAGTTGTCCGGCGCCCCGTTTGTCACCCTCGCCGAATTGCAAGCGGAGATCGAAGAGAACCGCAGCACGATCCTGCGCCTCTCACAGGGGGCTCCGATCGTCCCGGTGGCCGTCGGGCTCACCCCGTTTGTCGCCATCGAGGACATCACCTGGATGCCCAAGGGGCGCTATCAGATCATGCAGCGCTACCTGCCCGGCAGCCTCGCGCACTACATGATGAAGGGCACCGCCTCGGTCCAGTGCAACTACGACTACACCGACGAGGCCGACTGCGCAGCCAAGGTGAAGATGGCCGCCGGGCTCGCCCCGCTGACCACCGCGCTGTTCGCCAACTCCCCGATCTACCGCGGCAAGCCGACCGGCTGGATGAGCTACCGGGGACACATCTGGACGAAGACCGACCCCGACCGGACCGGCTTCCCTCCCGGCCTCCGCGACGACTACACCCACGAGCGCTGGGTGGACTACCTGCTGGCCGTGCCGATGATGTTCTACAAGCGCGGCGATGCCTGGCTCCCAGCCGAGGGGCGTCCGTTCTCTGAGTACATGACCGTCGGCATCGAGGGTCACTTCCCGAGCATGTCCGACTGGAACCTCCACATGACCAGCGTCTTCCCCGAGGTCCGCACCAAGCAGACCATCGAGGTGCGTGGGGCGGACTGTGTCTCGCTGCCGATGTCGGTGGCGTTCTGCGCGCTGTTCACCGGGCTGCTCTATGGCCGCTCGGCGCTGTCTGATGCCCTGGTCCTCGCGGCAGACCTCTCCGCACATGGCACCCGGGAGACCCGCCTGGAGGCTGCGTGTCAGCACGGGCTTGAGGCCACCATCGGCGGGCGAACCCTCGCGGCCTGGGGCACGGAGCTGCTCGACATTGCCGCTGCGGGCCTCGCGGAGCACGATCCGACCGGTCTCCCACTCCTGGAGCCCCTCATTGCCCAGGTCGCCACTGGACGGAGCCCGGCAGCGGACCTGATCGACGCCTTCGCCCGGGATCCCTCCCCCGCCGCGATGATGGACTACCTCCGCTACTGAGCGGGCTATCGGATTCGCGAAGAATCGGCTTCTTCGCAACTTCCCCGGTCATTTTAGCCCCCTGGATTCGCCTTCAGAGCGGATCAAGCGGGCTGGCTGCGCTACGTTGAGCAGGAACGACTGAAGGTGGTCAGATGCGGATGATGGTCGCTGGGATGAGTGAGACTTCCGCCCGCCGACTGCAAGAGATGGCTGGGACCCTGATCGAGCCGGATCGGGTCGTCGCGAGTCTCAGCCGAGCCGAGCCAGACATTGCGGCGGATACCCCCGACATCCTCGCGGTCTACCTCGGCCGCAGCCCGAGCAAGCGGCTGGCTGGCATCCGGCGCCTCCTCGCCCTGTACCCTGCACTCCAGGTCATCGCCCTTGTCGATGCCGATACCCCGGAGCTGGTCAAGATGATCTCGGTGGCGGGGTGTGTGGACATGGTCCTGCTGCCCGACTGCCCCGCCGATCTACAGCGGGCACTCCGAGCACTCCAGGAGCGAGACGTCACCGACGCCGTAGACGGCGAAGCCTTCGCCCTTCTGGGGGCAAAGGGCGGTGTTGGGACCACCACCATCGCCTGCAACCTCGCCGATGCAATCGTCACCCGGTCACCAGACAAGCGGGTCGCACTGGTCGACCTCAACTTCTACATGGGCGACGTCGCGCTGCTGCTGGACATCACGCCAAAGCCGACCACCCTCACCTTCCTCAGCCGCTCCGCCCAGGCCGATGCCCGGACCTGGACCGAGTCCCCGCCGCTGCACCGCCGGAACTTCCGGGTGTTCGGCCTCGATGGCGATCTGGAGTCCGCCGACCCGGTCACTGCTGAGCAGGTCGTCTTCCTCATCGAGCGGCTCCGGGTCTGGTACGACTTCGTGATCCTCGACTGTGGCTCTGACATCTCCGAGGCCTCCCTCGCGGCCTGCACCACTGCGGATCGGCGGCTCCTGGTGACCACCGAGGAGCTGTCCTCCCGGCTCGGTGCCCGGCGTCGGATCCAGGCCCTGCGCATGCTCGATCCCCAGCGGCGCTCCACCCAGGCGATCATCAACCGCTGCCACGACGCCTCTCCCGAGCAGCTCCAGCGCATGGAGCAGTCCGTCGGAGTGACCGTCGCCGCGACTCTCTCCAACGCCTGGCGCGAGGTCACCACCGCCCTGGAGCGGGGCCGAACCCTCATCGAGGACGCCCCTCGCGCCGAGATCACCACCGACTTCGGGCGGCTCGCCGAGTCCCTCATCGGCATCGATCACCAGGAAGACCGTCGCAAGAAAGCATTCTTCGACTTCTTCCGGTAGTCCCATTTACTGGTCGGGTGTGATCCCGGGCGGTAGCGCCTGAGATGGGCTAAGACTGCTCACCATGGCCATCCACCACACCGCTGTTATCGCCCCGGGCGCCGTCATCGCTGAGGGTGTCGAGATCGGCCCCTACGCCGTCATTGGCCCGCACGTCACCCTAGCCTCCGGCGTAAAGCTCGGCGCCCATGTGGTGCTCAGCGGCCACACCAGCCTCGGCGAGCTCACCCGCGTCTTCCCCCACGCAGTGCTCGGTGAAGATCCGCAGGACAAGAAGTACAGCGGCGAGCCCACCCGGCTCCAGATCGGCAGCCACAACATCTTCCGGGAGTTCTCCACCGCCAACCGGGGGACTGAGGGCGGCGGCGGGGTCACCAGCATCGGTGATCACAACCTGTTCATGGCCTACTCCCACGTCGCGCACGACTGCCAAATCGGCAACCACTGCGTGCTGGCCAACTGTGCCTCTCTCGCCGGCCACGTCACCATCGCCGACAACGCCATCCTCGCTGGGCTCACCGCAGTCCACCAGCACAGCCGCATCGGTCGGTTCGCGATGCTTGCCGGTGGCGCGAAGGTCGCTCAGGACGTCCCACCGTTCACCATCGCGCAGGGGGACCGCGCCCGGCTGTTCGGCCTGAACATCGTCGGACTGCGGCGCGGCGGCTTCTCCCGAGAGAGCATGCACTCCCTGCGCAGCGCCTACCGCGACCTGTTCCAGCAGGGCATCTCAATGCGGGTGGCCCTCGTCCAGGTCAGCGAAGCCTACGCCGACGTGCCAGAAGTCCAAGAGCTGGTTGCCTTCATCGAGAGCAGCCGGCGGGGCATCTGCCGCTCCACCGCAACCGATCCAGCCCCCGGCGAGTAGCCCCCATGTTCGGTGCCCTCTTCGGACACGGCCACATGGGCCGAATCCACGCCATGAAGCTGCGTGAGCACCAGGAAGCTGGCACCATCAGCGGCTTTGTGGTGGTCGATCCGCCCTGTGGGCTCGATCCGGTGCTGCCCGCCCTCGACTTCGCGATCATCGCGACCCCAACGACCACCCACGCCGCCCTCGCGCTGCCGCTGTTGTCTGCTGGTGTGCCCTGCCTCATCGAGAAGCCCCTCGCCGCCAGCCTCGTCGATGCCACCGCCCTGGCCGCCTTCCCCCACCTCGCCGTCGGCCACGTCGAGCGGTTCAACCCCGCGCTGCCCGTCGGGGTCCGCCCGCGGTTCTTCGAGGCCCAGCGCCTCTCCCCGTTCTCCGCGAGGGGCACCGACGTCGACGTCATCGCCGATCTCATGATCCACGACATCGACCTCGCCCTGTCCATGCTCGGCAATGACATCCGCGACGTCCGCGCGATCGGGGTGGGTGTGCTCACTGGCAGCGCCGACATCGTCAACGCCCGCATCGAGATCGGAGACGCCGTCGCCAGCCTGTCCGCCTCCCGGGTCTCCGCCGCCCCGGTCCGCACCCTGCGCCTCGTCGAGCCCGGGCTGTACTGGAGCGCTGATCTGCGCACCCGTCGGCTCACCCGGGTCCGCTGGGGAGAGGGCGAGCTGACCCCGGAGCCGGTGGTGGTGCCTCAGCGGGATCCGATCTTCGCCGAGCAGGCCGCCTTCTTCGCCGCAGTCCGCGGAGAGGCCCCCTACATCTGCACCGGCCCCGACGCCCTCGCCGCCCTGACCCTCGCCGAGCGGATTCGAGACGCGCTGTAAGCGGCTACTTCACGGTGCTGCACTGGAGGCCGCCCATCAGCATGCTGATCTCGCCGCTGACCTTGGCACCATCCGCAAGCCCACGCCACTTCGACTCGGAGAAGTCGCAGGGGTGGTTATCGCCATCGCCCTTCAGAATGACGGTGTAGGTCTCGCCCCGGGAGCCCTCGCGCTGGCAACCCTTGCGCACCCCGGTGCAGGTCTTCGCGCCAGACTCTGGCCAGGTCGGACTGAGGTCGTTCCCCGAAGCCCGTGCGACTCGACCGTCCTTCCACTTGTCGACGGAGTAGCTGCACCAGGCAGCGTAGACCGCCTCCTCCCGGTAGCGGGTGGTGCACTCCTCTTCCTGGCGGAAGGTGCCGTCGCCGTTGTCGACGTTCTTGGTCTTGCAGTCCTGCCCGTCGGCGATCTTCTCGGTGCTGCGCTCTTTGCGGGATTCGCTGAGGTCGTAGGCCTTTGAGGGCACATCGTCGCACCAGTCGGAGTCCGAAACCGCAGCGTACTCCTCGACCTGGATGGTGCGCTCCCAGGAGTGACTGGAGACGGTGAAGCTCGATGACTTCGTCCAGAACATGCCCACCGCGCAGAACAACGCGATCGCGCCGAGCACGAAGATCACACAGCAACCGAAGATCTTGCCCTTGTTGGACTTCGACGGGGGCTCCTCATCCACGGCAGCCGCCGCAGCAGCAGTAGCCTTCTTGGCCTTCTCCGCCTTGTCGTGGGCCAGATCGACCTGACCGCCGCCGTCCTTGGGCGAGCCGCAGTTGCCGCAGAACGCTGAGGTGTTGGAGTTGGGGGTCTGGCAGTTGCCGCACTTCCAGTCCACGCCGAAGTAGACATGGTCCTGGACGGCGACCTTCTCCTCTTCGGGAGGGAAGTAGCGCGAGGTGGGATCCTGCGCGGCTCCGCACAGGGGGCAGTGACGGTGGCTCTTGCCGAGCAGCTTCTCTGCCCCACAGAACTCACAGTTCCACAGCATTTCATAGACTGGCGCGCTCAGGCGCTCGCCGCTGTCACCGCTCTGTCCGTCATCCGACACGGCATCCTCCTCACTTGCGCTGTCTACAGGTCACGATCTGAAGGCCTACGATTACTCGCTGAACGTCTCGCGGAAGAGCGCGGCGACCGATGTGGCGGCTTCGGGAGAGCAGTACACCTCCATGCTCGCGCCCTTCAGGCGGGTGTTGTCGATGCGATAGTCCAGGCGGCCCTCGTCGGGGAAGCCGCGGAGGTCGTAGGTGGTCCGGGAGCTCTTCAGCTCCTCGCCTTCGAGACCCTCCTTAAAGGAGAGGACCTGGGTGCGCCGGACATCGAGCATGCCGCCACCCTGCCAGGAGTGAGTCAGGGTGCGCTCTACCGCGAGACCGCGACCGCGCTCGACCTTGTTGATCTGCTGCCACTCGACCGCTTCGTCCTCTCCAGCACAGATCTGAAGTGCGAGGACGAGGAACGCCTCGGCGTCCTCCAGGGAGATGTTGGTCTTGCGGATGAGACTGACAGTCTCGACGCTCAGGGACATTGATTGCTCCGGGGGTTTTGCTGGAAGCCAGCATATCCCGTTCGAGCATCAGCCCGGGGGAGTGTAGGCGACGATGTTGGCCCGGATCGCACCGAAGTTGGTCTTCACCACGAACCGGACCGGGATCCGCCGGTCGTCGTCGGTGACGTACATCAGGAAGCGCCCCTTCTGCTCCCAGTCCCCGGTGTGCAGGGTTCGCAGGGAGAGCACCACCACATCCACTGCCCCCAGCGGAGTCTCCTCGATGTGCTCCTGGCCGACCACTTCGATCTGGAGGGGCCAGGTCTCCTTGCCGGAGAACACCGGGTAGATCCAGGGGCCGTCGCCGGACAGGGAGCGCATGGCGTAGATCGCTGAGACCGGATCCTCGATGCCCGGCGCACCGGGGTAGGTGCGGTCCCACTCCCGCCAGCCCTCGTCGCCCTTCTGTCGACGCGCCACGGCGATCTCGTCGGCGGAGATGCGCATGTCCTGGTCCTGCTCGAAGCGCCCCTCCCGAAACCGGGTCTCATAGCGAGACGAGCCGTCGCCCGGGGTCCAGGTGCTGCGCACGAAGTCGTCGATGGGGTAGAGCCGGGCGTACCAATCCGCCGAGCGGGCATACGCCTCGATGTGTACGGCGCCATCTGCTCCCGGCAGCACCTCGCACCACGCCTGCCCTCCAGTCACCCCGGCGAACTGGATGTCCCAGCGGATGACCTCTCCCACCAGGGAGCCGGCCAGCGCGGAGGTGATGAGGAGGAGGGGGATCATGTCTGGAGCATAGCCTCCGATTGTTGGAGCTGAGAACCTGCCGCTGCGGCCCTCGGGTTCAGTACACCGCCCCCAGGACCATGCGCGGATCTGGATACCGCACCAGAGCGGCCTCACGTTGGGCCGGATCGACCGCGCCGGGCATGTCGTGAGTGTCTGGGCGGAGGCGGGAGAGCTGGAAGTGGAGGTGCGGAGGCCAGCCGCCGTTTTCCGATTCTTCCCCCAGCCAGCCAAGCACCGTGCCGCGCGCAAACACATCGCCAGGCTTCCAGCGGACGATGGAGTGTGCGGAGAGGTGGCCGTGGAGGGCGTAGAGGGGCGCGCCATCGAGGATGTGCTCGGTGACGATGACGTGGCCGTAGTCGCCCGGAGCCGGGTTGTAGCCACGGTGGAGGATGGTGCCAGCATCAAACGCATGCACGGCGACCCCGGCAGGTCCGCCGAGGTCGATGCCGACATGCAGGGTGCGAGAAGCACCAAACAGGTCGTGGGTGTACATCGCCGGTCGCTGCTCGTCGTAGCGCCCGATGGCCCAGGGTGTGGACGGGGCGGGGATCGTGGGACCAGAGAGGTCGAGGACCTCGGTCTCCAGCGGCAGGACGACGACGGGATGAAAGCGCATGAGCCAGCCTCGCAGAGGAGGCGACTCTCCTACTCTCCGTCGACTTCCGGGGCTACCTCGGGCGCGGACCGGATGATCCGGAGGTTGGGCAGGGCGGGAATCGAGACGCCGCCGATGCTGCGCTCGGGCTGAGTGGCCTCAGGGCGGACGATGCCGTCGGCGGGCTGACCAGACTCATCGGCCCAGGGTGTGGCTGCCATGGCCTCGGGGGCCTCCTCGATGGGCGCGGTGGCTTCGGGGACCGGCTCGGGAGCGGGGGCCTCTGCGAGCTCGACGGGCTCCTCAGAGAACGCCGCCTCGACGGGGATGGCGATGACCTCGACGATGGGTGGTGCGGCTGCGACCTCCTCCGCCACCATCGGCGCCTCGACCGGGATCACCTCAGCGGGATCCATCAGCGCCTGCTCGATGACAGCAGCGGTCAGTGTCGGGGCCTCCATCGGCGGGGCCGGGGTCTGTGACCCTCGGGAGAAGCTGGTGATCCGGTCACATGGAATGAGCACGATGCTGCCGACGAGGTCGCCCTCGGTGATCGACATCTGACACTCGCCTCCGTAGTTGTAGACAACCATCCTCCCTTCGATGACTGCGCCGTTGTCCAGTGTAAATGAGTCCGCCTGTGCGGTCATTGCCATCATCATCCAGAGCATATCCCCCCCCTCGCCTGGCCCTGAGACGGCCTTCGCCCCCGGGTATTCAATCGTCTTAGACCCCGGCTCGCGACAAAAGCGCCCCTCGTCTGTTGAGTTTCTATCGCCAGCGATCGTGAAGCCACAGCCAGGACCACGGACGCAGGCGGATCTTTTCCTCATAGAACCGCTGACTCTCGGCAGTGAGTGCCGCGATGGCTTCGCCGCGCTTCTCGGGGATCTCCGCCACCAATCGCTCCAGCTTGACGTAGTGCTGCCCCCCCTCGCGCCACTGGTAGACCCCCAGCAGCGGCGCGCCGGTCTGCCATGCCATCGCACCGAAGCCCGGCGAGGTCTTCGCGGGGTGGCCGAAGAACGGCACCGCCCGGCCGCTGTTGAGACGCTGGTCCTGGACGAGCAGCACCAGCCGTCCCGCCTTGAGTGCGTCATAGGCCCGGCGGGGGGAGTCACTCGCGGTGAGCAGCTCCAGGTCGGTGGCCTGGGCGCGGAGCCGGGCAAGGACCCAGGCGGCCAGGCGGCTGGAGGGCACCTTGATGAACGCGGTCACCGGCACCTTCAGCGCGAGGGAGACGAGCATGATGTCCCAGGCGCCAAAGTGCCCGGCGAGGCAGAGCCCTCCACCCTCGGCAAGCTCCGGGTTGACCACCACAGCGCGCCGCCCCAGGGCCAGCTCCAGGTACTGCACCGCCAGCTCCCCCACGCTCCGGCGCAGCTCGCCGGGGGAGCGCTCGGGGAAGCAGCGGCGGTAGCTGGCCACCGCCAGCCGCTTGCGGATCGGCAGCACCGTCCACCAGATCCAGCCCAGCGCCCAGGCGATCATGTCTCCTCCAAAGCCGCGATGGCTGCGAGCAGGGGCTCGGCCCCGGTGACCTCAAGTTCCATCTTCAGCGCCCAGACATCGGCATCGGGCGGCAGGCGGGCGGCGTCCTTCTCGGTGACCACTGCGCCAGGGGGCAGCGTGCCGAGGGGGGCGTGGTCGGGCAGTGCTTTGAGGCTCGCCACGGTCAGTCCGGCGGACAGGAGGGCGCAGACGAAGCCCTCGGGCCGGGCGATGCCGGTGACCACCGTGCAGGGACCGGTAAACGCCGACAGTGGCAGGACCACGCCCCGACGCAGCCAGCCGACCGGTCGATAGCGAGCGGAGACGGTGGGCTGTGAGATGGCGCGGGGCAGCGGATGGTCGGCGTGGCTGTGCCAGACGAAGCTCGCGCGGCTCAGGGCGGACCAGGGCTCCCGGCGACTGCCCATCGGGATGAGCCCGCCGCTGTCGGGGTAGCGTCCGTCGATGCAGACGATGTCGAGGTCCCGGTGCAGGCGACGGTGCTGGAAGCCATCGTCGAGCAGGATGAGCCGTGCCCCCTGGCGGACCGCCTCCTGTGCACCCGCGACCCGGTCTGGTGCGGAGATCACCGGGATCCCCCGACGACGCAGCATCTCCAGCTCGTCGCCAAGGTCGCCCTCGCTGCGCACCCCATCATCGTCGCCACCGCGTCGGTAGCCCCGAGCGACCACCCAGGCCCCCGGCAGTCGCTCCGCCAGCCACGCCACCGCCGGGGTCTTGCCAGCCCCTCCCGCGACCAGAGAGCCCACCGACACCACTGGCACCCCCACCGACTCTGGCTCATCGGCGTAGGCCGGCAGCCGCCCCCCGATGCAGACCCACAGCGGTCGCAGCGGACGGAGGCTCGGGCGAGTCGGTCGCTCCGGTGGAGTGCGCGATGCAGGGAGCGAGGCGACCGCAAGGCGGGCGCCGTCCTGTGCGGCGGGGGGCTGGCGTCCGCGATGCAGCGCCTCAGACAGCGCACCAGCGAGGTCGTCGCCAGCCTCAATGACAACCCCGGCCTCCCAGGCTGCCGGGCTGGCCCAGGCATGGGGACCGCGGACCACCGGCAGCCCCGCCGCGAACGCCTCCGCTGGGGAGTGCCCGCCGATGTCGGCGTCGAACGTGCCGCCGATGAAGGCCGCGTCCGCCTCACGCAGCAGCCCGGCCAGCTCCCCCACGGTGTCCAGCAGCAGCACTCGTCGAGTGAGGTCCATGTCCACACTGCGCCGAGACCAGGCATGCCCCGATGCCGCCATCATCCCGACGACCTCCCCGACCCGCTTGAGGTGCCTCGGTGCGATCACCAGCATCGGACGGGGCAGAGGCAGTGCCGACCAGGCCGTCAGCATGCGCGCCTCGTCGCCGGGCCGGGTGCTCGCTGCGATGATCGCGGGTCGCGGCAGGGAGAACGGAGCCGGCGGTGGGGTCGCGGAGAGCTTGAGGTCGCCGGTCTGGGACTGCGGAATGACCGTGACCCCGTCCATGAGCCACCGCCACAGCCAGCCGAGCTTCTTCCACCGATCCGTGCCCCGTCCCGGTCGAGCGTTGACCACCACCACCGGGATCCCACGGAGGCGACACGCCGCCAGCCACCCCGGCCACAGCGCGGCCTCCACCAGGATCAGCCGACCGGGTCGGGCGGCGTCCAGCCATCGGGAGAACACAAACGGCAGGTCGAGGGGAGCCGGGAACGCACCGGCCACCGGAGTCCGCCAGGAGGAGGAGGTCCGCCAGACCCGACCGGGCAGCGCCGCCTCGATCGCCACCGCCGCCCGATGCTCCCCGGCACTGGCGCCATGCAGCCACGTCCAGCCGGGCTCCGGTCGCGGAACACTGAGGATGTGCCGACGCGCCCGGGGATGCAGCAGGAGCACCGGCAGGGCCAGCAGCCCGACGAGCCGCCACAGCAGCAGAAACAGCCTCCCGGTCACCCGTCGTCCGGGATGGGCGCCTCCCAGCGGGCCACCCTCATGTCGATGCGCCCCCGGTCGCTGACCGTCACGCCCTCCCCCCGCAGCAGCTTGATCTGCACCATGCCGCGCGAGGGATCGCCCTGCATCGCGATCGTGCCGTTGGAGCGGGTGACCCGCCACCAGGGCACGTCCTGGCCCGGCTTCAGCGCGGCGAGGGCGTAGCCGACCTGACGGGCCGCCCGGGGACGACCGAGCAGCACCCCGACGTCCCGGTAGCCGAGCACACAGCCCGCTGGGATGCAGCGCACCGCCGCACAGACCCCCGCCTGCCAGCCGTGGTCGCTCAAGATCTGTCGGGCCTGTCGCAGTGCGTCCGCCATGACCGAGAAGATATCGTCTGTGGGGCACTGGTGGGCTACTGCGAGGCCATGCGGTTCTGGCTGAAGGCTTCCCGACCCGGCCTGTGGTTCCCCACCCTCTGGCTCTATGGTCTCCCCCTCGGCGGACAAAATCTACTGGACAGCCCTGCGTTCTGGGCCGGCCTGTTGTTCGTCAGCTTCCCACTGAACCTGCTGACCTATGGCTGGAACGACCTCGTCGATGTCGAGACCGACGCCAACAACCCGCGCAAGGACAGCTGGCTGTTCGGCGCCCGGGGCACACCCGAGCAGCTGAGCCGGCTGCCGTGGGCGATGGCGGCGTTCACCGTGCTCGGCTTCGCCCCGGTGGTTGCCCTCGGTGGGCTGGCCATGCTGCCGCTGCTCGCCGCGATTGTCGGGGTCATCGCGCTGTACAACCTCCCCGAGCGCGGGCTGAGGGGGCGTCCGCCGCTGGAGCTGCTGTGTCAGGCCGGCTACCTGCTGGTCATCCCGATGAGCGCATGGCTCAACGCGGCCCCCCTCCCGGCGTGGCCGACGTGGCTGTACCTCTGCCTGTTCTGCGTGCAGTCTCAGCTCATCGGCGAGGTCATGGACATCGACCCAGACCGGGAGTCTGGCCGGAAGACCACCGCGACCGTCCTCGGCACTCAGCGGACCAAGCTGCTCATCATCGCCACCGTCGCCGCCGAGGTCGCCCTGCTGGTGGGGGTCTACAGCGACCTCATCTTCGCCGGCATGCTCTCGCTGTTTCTGGTCTGGCTGCTCCTCGACGTCACCGTGCTGTTCGGCAGCCGCCGCTACACCCTCAACCAGATGAAGCTGTTTGGGGTGGGCAGCAACCTCGTGGCGTTTGGCAGCATGATCTACGTCTGGTGGTCGGGCTGCCTGCTCATCTGAGTGGCCCTCACACCATGAACCGACCGTAGCCGGCCGTCACTCGCGCATCGCGATGGTTCTGGCGAAGCGTGCGGGCCTCCTCGGCGGACAGCATCGGATCCGGATCCTCGATCGGCGCGGTGAGCATCTCGGGCAGCTCCTCGATGTCAATGCCCCAGATCTTCCGACGAATGCCGAGCATCAGGTCTCGTCCGAGCACACCGAAGAACCACACCGGCGCCAGCAGCGGACAGGCCAGCAGGAGCACACCGAGGAAGGCGAGGTTGGCGAAGATGAACGAGCCGACCACTGAGGGATTGTGATCGAGTGCGTAGTAGATCCCGCCGACGCTGAGCAGAGAGACCAGGTAGAGCCCCAGCAGAATCCAGGGCACCCGACGGCTCCGACGCAGCCGACACATCAGCTGGTAGTGCTCGCGATCTTCAGGGTCGGCCATGGAGAGCTGGCGGGAGTAGGGATGTTGCTCGCAGTCGCCTTGCGTGGTGGTGTTGCGCAGGCACTGCTCACAGAAGGTCCGGGGGGCTGAGGGCATGGCGCATTGTGACACCTGGGGGCGCGTTCTGTTCGGAGTTTTCGGGATGATCTAAGTTCCAGAGAAGAGAACGCAATGCGACTCAACCGGTACGCTGATCGTCCTATTGATAACTCTATGAAGACTGTGAACAGAACGGTCGGATCTGTTTGCCAGTCAACAGATCCTGTAATGGTTTACATGAAGCTCAAAACACTGGCGTTCAATGCCAAAACTCTGGATCGAGTCGCGAGTGTAACAGGTCGGATCCAATTGTCGAGTCGGTGTTAGCATTCAGTCACGATGCTGCATTAATCCAGGTTTTCCGCCTGCTCGTGCAGCCATGCCTCAAGGTTGGTGTAGCCATCTCCGTCCGCGTCTCCGGAAGGGTCTGCGGGGAAGTCCAACATCACCGTGTTCTCCGCCAGCTCCGGCCACCCGCCCACATCATCCTGGCTGTCGATCAGCCCGCCGGTCCGCTCCGTGATCTGCGAGAAGATGCGCAGATCCACCGTGTCTCGATCCTGCGGGCGCGCACCTGCCGATGCGAGCAATGCGTCCTCGATCTCATCGGAGGCCAGCACCGTCAGCGGCGCGACGGAGACCGGCGCAGCGCTGGCCCACTCCCCGTTGCGGCGATCGTCCTCCTTCTCCCCGGAGTCCACCACGTAGAACCGGGTGTCTCAGTGGGCATCCGTCAGCCCTTCCCGGGGCCCGCAGGCCATGAGCACCCACACCACAGCGCCACCTCTACAGCAGGAGGATGCCGCCGGCTACCCCTGCCCGCTCACCAGCCCCGCATAGGGTCCGCCCAGCTTGACCAGCTCATCATGGCGCCCACGCTCGACGACCACTCCCTCGTGCAGGACGATGATCTCGTCGGCGTGCCGGATGGTGGAGAGGCGGTGGGCGATGGCGAGCACGGTGCGGTGCTGGGAGAGGCGGTCGAGGGCCTCCTGGACGAGCCGCTCGCTGGCGGTGTCGAGCGCGCTGGTGGCCTCGTCGAGCACCAGGAGCGGCGCATCTCGGAGGAACGCCCGCGCGATGCAGATCCGCTGACGCTGCCCACCAGACAGCCGCATGCCCAGCTCGTCGAGGCGGGTGTCGTAGCCCTGGGGCAGCGCGGTGATGAAGTCGTGGGCGTGGGCCATCTTCGCGGCCTCGATGATCTCAGCTTCGTCGGCATCCTGGCCAAATCCGATGTTGTCTCGCACGGTGTCGTTGAACAGGAAGCCCTCCTGGGAGACCAGGGCGATGTGGCGCCTGAGGGAGTGCAGGGAGAAGGTGCGGATGTCCTGACCGTTGACGAGGATCCGGCCTGCCGCCGGGTCGTAGAACCGGGGGATGAGGTTAGCGGCGGTGCTCTTTCCCGACCCCGATGCCCCGACCAGCGCCACGGTCTTGCCAGGCGGGATGTCGAGCTTGAGGTCAGTGAGCACCGGGCCATCGCCATAGTCGAAGCTCACGCCCTCAAACGTCAGCTGGATGCGATCGGTCTGAAGGGTCTGGGTGCCATCATCAGAGACGGCAGGCGCGCGATCCAGGGCAGCGAACACCGCCTCGGAGCCCGCCAGTGCCCGCTGGGTGAGGGACTGGATCTCGGCGAGCCCCTTGAGGGGGGCGTTGAGCTGTGACATCGCGAACAGGAAGGCGATCAGCTCGCCGGGCGCGACCTCACCGGCGATGACCTGCTGGCCGCCGTACCACAGCGCCGCTGCGACTCCGACCACCGCGATCATCTCGACCACCGGGCCGGGCAGCAGCAGGGCGGCGAAGGTGTCCATCTTCTGCTTTCGGTATCGCTCGTTCTCCTCGGCGAATGCCTGCTGCCGTTGCTCCTCACCGTTGTGGGACTGCACCACCCGCACCCCCGACAGGGTCTCCACCGCCGAGCCGGTCAGGGCAGCCATGTTGTCGAGGGCGCCACGGGAGGTCCGCCGCAGCCGCTTGCCGAAGCGATCGATGGGCACAGCGACCAGCGGAAGGGCGATCATGCCGATGAGGGCAAGCCGGGGATTGAGGTGGAACGCCACCGCAATGAGCACGAGGAGGGTCAGCGGCTTCTGGACCGCGGTGACGATGCCGCTGACGCCGTAGTGGACGTTGGTGACGTCGTTGGAGAGCCGGGCGAGCAATTCGCCGACCGGCTGAGACTGGTGCCAGGCGATGTCCTGGCTGAGGTAGCAGGCGAACAGCTCCTCCCGCAGCGTGGTGACCACCTTCCAGGCGATGTAGCGGGTCAGCATCCCGCGCCCGAAAGTCAGCGCCCCGTTGAGCGCGAACAGCACGATCAGCACCCCGGGGACCAGGGCCAGCCGGGTCTGATCCCGGGCGATGAGCACCTCGTCGAGAACGTCCCGGATCAGCAGCACCATCACCCCGGGGATCGCGGAGTGGAGAACGATCATGCCGATCGCTGCTGCGAGCTGAAGCCGGTACGGGGCGAAGTACCCCAGCAGACGCCGGACGTTCGGGTTCATTCCCCCAGCCACTCCGCGCGGACCTCGTCGCTGTGCTCCCCCAGCCTCGGTGCCCTCCGCTCGCTGGCCCGGGGGGCACCCGAGAGGATGAACGGCAGGGGCACGGTGCGCACCGGGCGGCCACCCTCGGGGTGCTCGTGGGTGACGAGGGTCGCGCCGTCGAGGGCCTCGGCGACGGTGAGGATCGGACCGGCAGGCACCCCGGCTTCGGCCATGGTGGTCAGCCAGTCGTCTCGCTCCCGCTCCAGCAGCGCGGCCTCCAGGATGGCACCCAGCGCGATGCGGTTGCCGACCCGGGCAGGGTTGGTGGCGAACCGGGGGTCGTCGGACAGCCTTGGGCGGGACAGCACCCGGCAGAGCCCGGCGAACTGGCTGTCGTTGGCCACCGCGATGTTGAGGTAGCCATCGGCGACCGCGAAGGTGGCGTAGGGGTAGAGCGAGGCGTGCTGGTTGCCGGTGCGGGCGGGCTCGACCCCGGCGTTGAGCCAATTGCTCGCTCGATACACCAGCATCGCCCGCTGCCCGTCGAGCATCGGCACGTCGATGCTCGCCCCCTCCCCCGTCCGCTCCCGGCGCAGCATCGCGGCGAGGATTGCGGAGATGGCGGACTGCCCGGCGACGAGGTCGGCGATGGAGGTCGCCACCTTGTATGGCGCACCGTCGGGGGGACCGATGAGGGAGACGATGCCGCCCATGCCCTGGATGACGAGGTCGTAGGCGGGTCGGGGGTCGTCTTGTCCGAAGCCGGAGATCGAGCAGTAGATCAGCTCGGGCTTCTCGGCACGCAGCTGCTCGGCGCCCAGACCGAGCCGGGCGGTGACCCCGGGGCGAAAGTTCTCCAAGACGATGTCCGCGGACAGGGCCAGCTTCCGGGCGGTCGCGTTGTCTGCTGGATCCTTGAGATCCAGGGTGATCGAGCGCTTCCCGCGGTTGGTGGACAGGTAGTAGGCGCTGACCCCGTCGACAAACGGGGGGCCGAAGCTGCGGGTCTCGTCGGGGCGGAGGGGGTGCTCAACCTTCACGACGTCTGCCCCGAGGTCTGCGAGGCTCATCGAGGCGAACGGTCCGGAGAGGACCCGGGACAGATCCAGGACGCGCACGCCCTGAAGGGGGCTGGTCATTGCACTCCTCCGGTCAGAGCACTGGATATAGCCTCTCCCCGATGCAAACCACCCACACCCTCCACTTCGCTGATGCCCGCAAGCACCTCCTCGCTCCGCCGCAGAGCGCAGCGCTGGTGGTCACCTCCCCGCCCTACCCGATGATCGCGATGTGGGATCAGGCATTCGGCGCGATGAGTCCGACGGCGAAGCGTGCGCTGAAGGCAGGGAATGGTGGTCGGGCATTCGAGGCGATGCACCGACAGCTCGACGCCGTGTGGCGGGGCTGCTTCGAGGCGCTCATCCCCGGCGGCTTCCTCTGCATCAACATCGGCGATGCCACCCGGACCCTGGCTGGACAGTTCGGCCTGTACGCCAACCACGCCCGGGTCTCCACCGCGCTCTCCAAGGTCGGCTTCACCACCCTGCCCGACATCCTCTGGCGCAAGCCGACCAACGCCCCCAACAAGTTCATGGGCTCCGGGATGCTGCCCGGCGGGGCCTATGTCACCTATGAGCACGAATACATCCTCATCGCGCGCAAGGGCGGCAAGCGGGTGTTCTCGACGAAGTCCCGGGCGCTGCGTCGGCGGAGCGCGTACTTCTGGGAGGAGCGCAACCGCTGGTTCTCCGACCTCTGGACCGGCATGCGCGGCACCAACCAGGCCCTGAGCCGTGCTGACCGCGACCGCTCCGGGGCATACCCGCTCACCCTTCCCTACCGACTGATCTGCATGTACTCGCTGTATGGCGAGACCGTCATCGACCCGTTCGCCGGGACCGGGACCACCCTCGCCGCCGCCATCGCGACCGGGCGCAACAGCATCGGGATCGAGCGGGATGCCTCGATGGCACCGAGCATTGAGGCCTCTCTCGCAGCGGCCGTCGCGGTCGGGAAGCAGCGCGCGGCGGATCGGCTGGTTGCACACCGGGCGTTCGTCTCAGCCCGCCTCGAAGCCGGCAAGACCCTGACCCACCACAACGCCGCCCATGACGTGCCGGTCATCACTGCCCAGGAGAAGCTGCTGGAGCTTCGTGCGCCGGTGAGCCTTGTTCGTCAGGCGGACGCATGGCGCTGGACCGCAGAGCATGCGGTGATCTGAGCTACGCGACGAGTCGATAAACCATCACGCCCAGCAGCCCCCACCAGACCGCCATCGCCGCACCGAGCTTGATGACCGTGCCAATCACCCGTCCCGCCGTCGCCGCCAGTGCCGGCCCAATCGCCTCGCTTTTCTTTCGGGCATTCGGGCCAGTGCTCTCGCCGACCATCGCGCCGATGAAGGTGCCGAGGAACGCGCCGATGAGGGTGCCGACGACGGGGAAGATGCCGGTGCCGACGATGCCACCGACCATGCCGCCGAGGAACGCGCCGACCATGCCGCGCCTTGTGCCTCCGCCCAGCTTCGTGCCCACCGCACCGGTCGCCAGCTCAAACACCTCGCCCAGTCCGAGGACCAGAACGCTCAGCCCCAGCGGCAGCCAGCCAAATGTGGTGAAGCCATCGCCAGCCCAGAGGTGATCCAGCATCTCAATGGCGACCCCGATGGCCAACAAGATCCAGGCCCCGGGAAGTCCGACGAGGACCAGCCCGGTGCAGATGAGTCCGAGGACTCCGAAGACAATCGCTGGAACCATTCACACCTCGACTCGACAGGTACGCTGCCACGGGGGCTTTATTCGGAACCCGTCATCGCGGTGGACAGTTATCCCGCTTGACTGGTGCTCTTTGTCTGAGAAGGGGGTTTCACCCCCAAACCCCCCGCTTCGCGCAGGCATCCTCTGAAACAGACGGTCCACGAGAAGGGGATGAGATGACCGGTGCCCTTTATTCGCGAATCGCCCGATGCCGGAGAAAGTGATCACAAAGCGTCATCGCCATCGCAGCCTCCACAATCGGCACCGCGCGAGCCACCACACAGGGATCATGTCGACCACGAGGCTGGATGGTCGTGGCGTTTCCGTCCGTGTCCACGGTCTGCTGGGACTTGAAGATGGTCGCGACCGGCTTGAAGGCCACCGAGATCAGCACCGGCATTCCGTTGGAGATGCCGCCCTGGATGCCGCCGGAGTGGTTGGTGGTCGTGCGCGGGCCGTCCACGCCAGGGATGAAGGGATCGTTGTGCGCACTGCCACGCATTGCTGCCGCTGCGAAGCCGGTCCCCGAGGAGAATCCCTTCGCAGCAGGCAGCGACATGCACGCCTTGGCGAGGTCTGCCTCCAGCTTGTCAAACACCGGATCCCCGAGCCCCGCCGGAACGCCCCGGGCCACACAGCGCACCACCCCGCCGACGGTGTCCTTGTCGCGCCGGACGTCCTCGATGAGGGTGACCATCTGCGCAGACCGAACCGGATCCGGGCAGCGGACCTCGCTGGCCTCGACGGCATCCCGCTGCACGGTGTCCGGGTCCAGACCGGCGACGATCCCGCCAACCTGCTCGACCCAGCCGACGATCTCGATCCCCGCCATCGCTGTGAGGACCTGGCGGGCGATGGCCCCGGCGGCGACCCGGATCGCGGTCTCGCGAGCACTCGCCCGTCCCCCACCCCGCCAGTCCCGTCGGCCATAGCGAGCGTCGTAGGTGTAGTCGGCGTGGGAGGGGCGGTAGCGGTCGGCGAACGGGGCGTAGGAGCGGGGGTCGGCGTCCTTGTTGCGGATGAGCAGCCCGATGGCAGTGCCCAGGGTCTTGCCCTCGAACACTCCGCTGAGGATCTCGACCTCGTCCAGCTCCTTGCGCGGTGAGGACAGGCGTCCGCCGGGCCGACGACGGACCAGCTCAGCCTGGATGGCGTCCATGTCCAGGGCGATGCCCGGCGGACAGCCCTCCACGACCCCGCCGATTGCCGCACCGTGGCTCTCGCCGAATGTGGTCACCCGGAACAGGTGGCCGATCGCTGATCCCATGTCGCTCCTCCCCGCGATGACCTATCGCTCCCCAGCGGATCCCGCGCTTCGATGCGCCCCACCGCAGCCGCAAGTCCAGCCCCGGCACCACTGCCGACCCAGAAATCCACCGCCACCGCAGCCTGGTGGACCAGCATCGGCCAGCCGTTGAGCGCGACCGCACCCCGACGACGGGCCATGGCGAGGAACCGGGTCTGCCAGGGGGTGTAGATGAGGTCGATGACCCGATGCTCTGGTCGAATGGCGGACTCCGGCAGCGGCGGGAGATCCTCGACATGGGGCGACATGCCGACCGGGGTGGCCTGGATGACCAGGGCGGCCTCACGGACGGTGGTGATGAGGCACGGATCACTCCAGGCGATGAGCCGGTCGGCGAGGCCATCGAGCACCGCAGCCCGACGCACCGGATCCCGGGTGACCATCGTCACCTTCGCCCCCCGTGCCCGCAGCGAGGCGGCGACCCCCCGGGCCGCCCCCCCAGCCCCGAGGATGACCACCGACACACCCGACAGCGCCACCCCGGGCAGGTGAAGCTCGGCAGCACGCAGGAAGCCGGGGCCGTCGGTGTTGGTGCCGATGAGCTGGTCTCCCCGGCGCACAATGGCGTTGATCGAGCCAGCCTGCGCCGCCACGCCCTCGACCCCATCGATCAGGGCAGCGATGTCCTCCTTGTAGGGGATGGTCACCCCGGCGGCGTCCCACTCCCCGCCCCTCAGACGAGCAATGGCCTCAGCGAGCTGACCGGGGGGAACGTCCTCGAGCTGGAAGTCAATCACCGGACCGCCCGCTGCGGACAGGGCGGCGAACAGCTCCGGGGAGCGGCTGTGGTGGACGGGGTGCCCAAACAGCACCGCGCGGATTGAGGTGGTCATGGCTGTCGGAGCTGCTGGAGGAACGCCACCGCGTCTCCGCCCTCGGCCAGCGTCTTCAGCAGCGCGCTGCCGACGATGGCGCCGTCAGCGTGGCCGGAGAGCGCAGCGACCTGAGCACCAGAGCGAATGCCGAAGCCCGCGAGGACCGGCCGGGGGCTCACCGCACGCACCCGATCGAGATAGTCGGCGAGGTCTGCGGGCAGCCCGGCGCCGTCCCCGGTCGTGCCGGTGCGGGTGACCGCGTAGACGAAGCCCCGACTCACCGCGCAGATCGCCGCGAGTCGAGCCGGCGGGGTCAGCGGAGTGACCAGCTGCACCAGCGCGAGGCCCGCAGCCTGGAGCGGCTCCCCGAGCAGCGCCCGCTCCTCATAGGGCAGGTCCGGCACGATGAAGCCACACACACCGGCCGCAGCAGCATCCTCGGCGAGGCGATCAGGGCCATAGGCGAGCAGCGGGTTGAGGTAGCTCATCAGGAGGACCGGGATCGACAGCTTGAGGTCCGCAAGATCGGCGAGGATGCCGCGCAGGGTCACCCCGGCCTCCAGGGCGACCTGGCTGGCCTCCTGGATGGTCACGCCGTCGGCCATCGGGTCGGAGAACGGCACCCCGACCTCGATGGCGTCGGCATGCTCTGCGAGCAGGGGCAGCAGCCGGCGGAAGGCGTCGGGTGAGGGATAGCCGGCGGTGAGGAACGGGACGATGCGGGGGATGCCGGAAGCAGCACCACCGGACAGGGCGGACTCGATGCGATCAATGCCGGTCATTGCTGACTCCCGCTGTTCTGAGGGTTGGTGTGCTTTGAGATGGTCTCCATGTCCTTGTCGCCACGACCGGAGAGGTTGATGAGGATGCGGCTGCCGGGGTGCTGTGCGGCGAGCACCTTTGCACCGGCGAGGGCATGGGCGGACTCCAGCGCGGGCAGGATGCCCTCCAGCTGGCACAGCGCGGAGAGGGCCTCAAGTGCCTCATCGTCCGACGCGGTGATGTACTCCGCCCGTCCGATCTCTCGGAGGAAGGCATGCTCCGGGCCGACCCCGGGGTAATCCAGGCCAGCGGAGATGGAGTGGGTCTCGATGACCTGTCCGTCGTCGTCCTGGATGAGCAGGGAGTAGCTGCCGTGGAGGACCCCGGGGCGACCGTGGACCATGGTGGCGCCGTTGTCGCCGAGAGCAGGCCCCCTGCCCCCGGCCTCCACGCCGATGAGCCGGATGTCGGTGTCGCCGAGGAGGGGGTGGAACAGGCCGATGGCGTTGCTGCCGCCGCCCACACAGGCCACCGCGAAGTCGGGCAGCCCGCCGAGGTCGAGCATCTGACGCCGAGCCTCCCGACCGATGACCGACTGGAGCTGTCGGACGAGCCACGGGTAGGGGTGGGGACCCACTGCGCTGCCGAGCAGGTAGAAGATGCCCTCCGGGTCGGCGACCCAGGCTCGGATCGCCTCGTCGATGGCTGCGCGCAGGGTCCGGTCGCCAGAAGTCACCGGCACGACCTCCGCGCCGAGCAGCCGCATGCGATCGACGTTGGGGGCCTGCCGCTCAATGTCGACGGAGCCCATGTAGACCCGACAGGGCAGCCCGACCCGGGCGCACGCCGCCGCCGAAGCAACGCCATGCTGGCCTGCACCGGTCTCCGCGATCACCTGGGTCGCGCCCATTCGCTTGGCGAGGAGGGCCTGGCCGAGGGCGTTGTTGATCTTGTGCGCCCCGGTGTGGGCGAGGTCCTCGCGCTTGAGGAACAGCTCCGCGCCCCATGCTGCGGACAGCCGGGGGACGGCAGTGACCGGAGTGGGTCGGCCAACCCAGGTGGCGGCCTCGGTGTCGAGGTGGTCGCAGAAGGCCGGGTCGGACAGCGCCGCGCGGGCCTCGGTCTCCAGGCGACTGAGCACGCCAGAGAGCAGCTCGGGGACAAACCGACCGCCGAAGGATCCGAATCGCCCTCGCTCGTCGGGAAGGGTGCCACTGGTCAGGTCTTCGCTCATCGGGTTCTCCTCGCTGCCAGCTTCGCGGCATCGATAAATTGGTGGATCTTGTGGGGGTCTTTGACGCCCCGGCTGGACTCAACGCCGCTGCTGACGTCTACGCCCCAGGGGCTTGTCTCGGAGATGATGTCGCCGACGTTTGCCGGACTCAGGCCGCCAGCGAGGATGATGCGCAGCGGAAGCGACGAAGCCTGCGCAGCACGGGAGACGTCCGCGCGCACTCCCTGCCCGCCGACCGCCGCACCCTCCAGGATCACCCGGGCGCTGGGGTGGTTGACTGCAAACGCCGCCAGCTCTGAGAGCATCCCGTCGCCGTCGTGGAACACAGCCAGCAGCGCCACGCCGTCGGGCAGGGTGAGTCCGCCGCCGTCCTCGGTCTGGATGAGGTCGGGTCGGAAGACTTCGCAGACCGCGTCGATGTCTGCTTGAGTGGCCTCGGAGAACACCGCCACGGTCTCCACCCCGTCAGGCAGCAGCTCGGTCAGCTCGGCCGCGCGCTGAGGCGAGATGCGCCGGGGGGACTCGGCGAACACAAAGCCCACCGCGTCGGCCCGGCTCGCCGCAGCCAGCCCGGCCTCATCGGTCACACCGCAGATCTTCACGAACATCGGCCTGCCTCCTTCATCTGCGCGACCAGGACCGCCGGATCCGCCGACCGCATCAGCGCCGAGCCGACCAGGGCCATCCGGTAGCCGAGCGCCCCCGCAGCCCCGACATCCGCCGGTGTGAGCATGCCGCTCTCCGCGACCGGGACGCAGCTCTTCGGGATGAGTCCGACGAGATCGGCGAGCCGGCTTGGGTCCACCGCCAGGGTCACCAGATCCCGGGTGTTGACCCCGACCAGGGTGCCGGGCGGAAGCGGCGGGAGCCGGGCGAGGTCTGCAGCGTCAAACGCCTCGATGAGCACAAACAGCCCGCACTCCGCCGCCGCGCCGAGCATGTCGGCCAGCAGCGCATCAGACAGGGAGCGCACGATGAGCAGCACCCCGCCAGCCCCAGCGGCTCGGGCCTCATAGACCTGGATAGGATCGACAAGGAAGTCCTTTCGCATCACCGGCACCGGGCAGATCCCGGCCGCCGAGGTGAGCAGGGAGAGGTCGCCGCCGAACCGGAGGGGCTCGGTGAGCACGGAGACCGCTGCGGCACCGGCTTCGGCGTACTCGATGGCCCGCAGCGCGGTCTCCGCTCCGAGGTCTCTCGGGAGAGCCAGCGCACCCTCAGAGGGCGAGCGCCACTTCACCTCGGCGAGCACATCGAAGCCCGACAGCACCAGCGCTGGAGCCGGTGCGGTTCCCATGGCCTGACGCCGGAGCCGAGCCAGGGGGCCCCGACTGCGAAGCGCTCGAACACGCTCGGCGCTGTGGGCGTTCATCTGGTCGAGCAGTCCCGGGGTCTTCATCGGACCATCCCATCGAGGACAGCCTGGGCGCGTCCGTCGGTGATCGCAGCACGCACCGCAGCGACCGCATCGATCGCGGACATCCCGGTGACCTCCAGGGCCTGTGCCGCGCCGAGCACTGCTGCATCGAGTGCCGGTCCCGGGGTGCCCGCACAGATCGACCGGATGGCCGCGGCGTTGTCTTCAGCAGACCCGCCCTTCAGATCCGCCGCCTCACACCGGGCGATGCCGTAGACCTCCAGCGGGTCCACCACCTGCTCCATGAGGCTCCCAGGGCGGACGTCGAAGCGCAGGAACGGGCCGACCGGGGTGGGCTCGTCCCAGCCGAGCGCGCCATGGATGACGAAGGCACGCACGATCGGCATCTCCATCAGCGCCTCCGCCAGCAGCCGGGCGACCGACGCGCTGTACGCCCCGATCACGAGGTAGGGCGGGGCGACGGGGTTGGTGATCGGTCCGAGCAGGTTGAACACCGTGCGCACCCCCAGCGCTGCTCGGACGGGGGCAATGCGCTTCATCGACGGGTGGTGGCTGCGGGCGAACAGAAAGCAGAAGCCGGTCGCCGCAAAGATCGCGCCCTCGTCTTGGCCCAGCGGCATGCCGAGGGCTTCGAGCACGTCAGCGCTGCCCGACCGCGAGCTGACTGCCCGGTTGCCGTGCTTGGCGACCCCGAGGCCCGCCGCAGCGGAGAGGATGGCAGCGGTGGTGGAGAGGTTCAGGCTGCCGGAGCCGTCGCCCCCGGTGCCGACGATGTCCACCATCGTGCGCGTGGTCGGTGGCAGGTCTGGCTTCACCGCCCGCTGTCGCATCATCCGAGCGAACCCACGGACCTCCGCCGCACACTCGCCCTTCATGCGCAGGGCGACCAGCAGCGCCCCGGCCAGGGCATCGGGCACCTCGCCGTCGGCCATCGCGGCCATCAGTGCGCCGGCCTCGGCCTCGGTGAGGTCCTCGCCAGCAAGGAGCCGCTTGAGCATCGACGTCATTGGTCTGCCTTCATTTTCAAGAAGTTCGCGAGCAGCGCTGGCCCCTGAGGGGTGAGCACGCTCTCAGGATGGAACTGGACCCCGAGAGTGGGGTGGGTGCGGTGGCGGACCGCCATGATCTCGCCATCGGCGGTGGTCGCAGAGACCTCCAGGGCTGCCGGGAGGTGGGCCGGATCCGCAGCGAGGGAGTGGTAGCGGCCGACGGTGAGGTCTGCCGGGAGCCCTGCAAACAGCCCGCGCCCGTCGTGGCGAACCTGTGAGGGCTCGCCGTGCATCAGCGATCTCGCCGCGCCGATCACCCCGCCGAGCACCGACACGATCGCCTGATGGCCCAGGCACACTCCGAGGACAGGGATGCGACCAGTCAGCATAGCGATGGCATCCGGTGAGATCCCGGCGTCCTCTGGTCGGCCCGGTCCTGGGGAGATCACGAGATGACCTGGCGCCAGCTCCGCGATCTGCGCCAGGGTGATCGCGTCGTTTCGGTACACCGTGACCTCTGCACCGAGCACCATGAGGGCCTGGGCGAGGTTGTAGGTGAACGAGTCGTAGTTGTCGATGAGCAGGACCATGTCAGCGCTCCTCCGCAAGAACGAGGGCACGCATCAGCGCCGCGGCCTTCGCCTTGCACTCGGCCAGCTCGCTGACGGCCACGCTGCGGTGCACGATGCCCGCCCCGGCCTGACAGCGGTAGGTTCCGTCTTGAAACTCCAGGGTGCGGATCGCGATGGCCTGATCCATGTCCCCACCGCGCCCGAAGTAGCCGACGGTGCCGGAGTACAGCCCCCGGGGTGTGGGCTCCAGGTCGTCGATGATCTGCAGCGCGCGGACCTTGGGTGCTCCGCTGACCGTGCCCGCCGGGAAGCAGGCGGCGAACAGGTCCATCGCGTCGTGCTCCGCCGCCAGCTCGCCGCTGACCCCGCTGACGATGTGCATGACGTGGCTGTACCGCTCGATGGTCCGAAACGGCGCAACCGTCACCGAGCCCGGCGCGGCGACCCGGCCGAGATCGTTGCGGGCGAGGTCCACCAGCATGACGTGCTCAGCGGCCTCCTTGGGATCCGCCAGCAGATCGACCTCATGCGCGACATCCTCCGCCTCATTGCCACCCCGGGGGCGGGTGCCAGCGATCGGCCGCAGCCACGCCTTCCGACCCTCCAGCCTCACCAGGGCTTCGGGTGAGGAGCCGACGATCTGGCGGTCCCCGAGGTCGAGGAAGTAGAGGTACGGCGACGGGTTGAGGCGGCGAAGTGCCCGATAGACCGAGAACGGGTCGAGGTCGGTCTGCCCGGTGTGGCACAGGGAGAGCACCACCTGGAAGATGTCCCCAGCGACGATGTGCGCCTGGGCGCGAGTCACCGCATCGAGAAAGGCAGCGTCAGACATCGAGGGAGACGAGGAACCGTGGCGACCAGGACGGGGCTGGCGGGGCGCGGGCTTGCTGAGCGCGGCGGTGACCTCCCGGGTCATCTCGGCCTGCTCGGCTTCGTCGCCATCATGGAGCACCGCGGCCCGGCGGCGGAGGTTGTCGAACACCAGCAGCGTGCGCGGGGCCAGCCACTCCCCGATGAGGGTGTCCTCAGAGAGCTTCGCGGACAGCCTCGGCTCGAAGATCCGCACCGCGTCGAAGTGGGTGCAGCCGACCAGCCCGCCCGGCAGGCGGAGGCCGGATGCAGCAAAGCCAGGCGAAGGGGCCTGGCTGAGGAGGTCGCGCATGGTGGTGAGGAGGTGAGCCCGGGTCAGCTCGATGGATCGGCTCACCCCGTCGATCTCCAGCCGCCCGGCAAACAGGCGGATGTGCTGCATCTTCCCGAGCCCGAGGAACGAGTACCGGGCAAGCTGCTTGCGACCATCGTCGGCGCTCTCCAGGAGGAACCGGGGAGACAGGCTCGCCAGCTTGCTCCAGGCCACGACGGGCTCCTCGGCAAACGCGGTCGGGTCAATGGTAAAGGGGTCGTTGTGCATGGGATCTCCAAACGCGAAGACCCCGCCTCAGCGGATGCTGGAGGCGGGGTCTTCTTGGCAGGCGCGTGTGTCGCGTCAGGCCAGAGCCGCCTCCATGTCGCACCACCACCAACGCCCGCCGTCGGTCAGAAAGACCGCAGAGTGAGAGACAGTAGTAGTGGCAGAGGTGCTCATTTCTGACTCTTAGAGTGCTCCATGGCCTCCCGATCTGCAAGCACATGTGTGGAATATGTGCGGCAGTTCACACAGAGGTCACTGAAATCAGTGCGGATTCAAGCAGGTAAAAACCCGATCTTTTCGCCCCACCTCCGCAAGCAACCCAAGAGGCATGTCGATAATTGCAGTCCATGAACCTCATCTCCATGCTCAACGAATGGTGGCCTGCTTCGACCACAGTCCTGCTGACCATCTCGGGGGTCGAGATCACGGTCGGCGGGCTGCTGCTTCTCTGTGTGATGGCGCTGCTCGGACTGCTGGTGCAGAAGCCGGGTGGCCGACTTGCTGTCCGGCTCGCGAAGAAGCGGGGCCTCGAAGACGAGCGGGTGCTGTCGTTCATCGGGGAGCTGGCGGGCGTCATCGTGCTGCTGGTGATGATCGGCATCGCCATGGACATGGGGAGAATCCTCACCTTCGGGCAGTTCACCGACGCCATCTTCGGGCTGCTCAACTTCAGCCTGTTCCAGATCGCTTCCACCCCGATCAGCCTCACCACCATCGCCATCGTCGCGGTCGTGATGCTGGTCACCTCGTGGCTCTCCCGGATCATCCAGGCCGGTGTGCGCCGGACCACCATGCTGCGGCTGGGTCACAAGGTCAACGACGCGACCTTGAAGGCCATCGAGCGGCTCATCCACTACCTCGTCTTGATGCTTGGCCTCGGCGTGGGCCTCCAGACTGCGGGCATCAACCTCTCCGCGCTGTTTACCGCCGGAGCGGTGTTTGCGGTCGGGATCGGCTTCGCGATGCAGAACATCGCCCAGAACTTCGTCTCTGGGGTCATCGTGCTGGCCGAGCAGGTCATCCGGCCAGGGGACGTCCTGGAGATCGATGGGCAGGTGGTCCAGGTCGAGGAGATGGGCATCCGCTCCACTGTGGTGCGCTCCCTCAACGAAGAATACCTCATCGTCCCCAACTCCCTCCTCGCCCAGAACACGGTCAAGAACTTCTCTCTGAGGAGCGGAAACCTCCGGGTGCGGGTGCTGGTCGGGGTGGCGTATGAGTCGGATCTGAAGGCAGTCGAGCAGACCCTCGCAGAGGCGGCTCTAAAAGTCGGTGACCAGGTCGACGGACGCCTGCCGCGCATCCTCCTCCACTCGTTTGGCTCCTCCAGCGTGGACTACGAGGTATCCATCTGGGTTTGCACCCCCTGGGACCACTGCATCCGGGCCTCTGAGCTTCGTCAGGCGATCTGGTGGGGCTTCAAGGAGGCCGGGATCACCATCTCCTTCCCCCAGATCGACGTGCACTTCGATGCACCGGTCACCGAGTCCCTGCGCCTCGTCAAGCCCGAGGAGTAGCTCACTCCGTCTGCCAGATCTCCACCACGTTCCACCGGGCGATGGCGTGGTCGAAGAGGGGATCGGTGGTGGGCGCATAGGCCGAGACGGTGCCGATCTGGTCGAACCGGTAGCCGGCGGCGTCGAGGTCGGGGATGTTCCGAGAGCCCCGGCGGACCCGGACGAACAGGGCGTGATCCGCCAGCTCAATGGGCCAGAGGTCGTACTGATCAGGCCGAGCGGCACCGGGCAGGGCGTGGGCGGGGATGCCGCTGTAGAAGTGGATCAGCGCCGCCTCCTGGTAGCGCTCGGTGTAGACCGCCTCGATTCCCCACGCCGTCACCGAGTCTGCCAGGATCTCCCCGCCGATGAGCCGGTTCATCGGGTCGTTGGGCAGGTCCATGATCGGCCGGACTGCGTGCAGCATCACCAGGGCGGAGAGGGTCAGGCTGATCCCGCTGCCGATCCACAGCGCCCGGCTCCAGCGACCGGCACGACGGGAGATGCCGATGAGCGGACCGACAAACGCCGGGGCCGCCCAGTTCGCTTCGCCCCCGGCCCACACCCCGACCACCAGGACCGGCAGCGAGGTCCACCAGCAGACCCGATCGACGTGATCCCCCCGCCAGCCCACCGCCCACCAGGCCGCGATGACGAAGAACACCACCGGCCCCGCCAGCCCGATCTGAGCGCCGAGGAAGTCGAGTCGGCGGGCCTCCTGGGCGACGTGGTCGATCTGGAAGGACCAGGAGACGAGATCGTGGCTGTAGTTCCACAGGGCGTTGGGCAGGTAGATGAGGAACGCGATCGCCCCGGCGAGCCAGGGCCCGCGGGTCTGTAGGCTCGACGGACGCGCGGCGATGACCAGCGGCAGCAGCAGCACCCCGGTGTACTTCGACAGCATCGCCAGACCGCACGCCACCCCGAGCAGCTCCCAGCGCTCCCGACTCGCCGCCAGGACACCGAGGCTCCACGCTGCGAGGAGCGGCACATCCGGGGTCGCCAGGATGCCGCCGAGCGCGAACAGGGGCATCGCGATCATCGCAAACGCCACCAGCAGCCGATCCCGACCCGCCGCCGCAGCCAGCCCTGCGGAGACCCCACCCAGCAGGATGCCGACCAGCCGCACCCCGCGCTCGGAGTCTCCCAGCAGCTCGGTGCCCGCCCGAATGACCCAGGCGACCGCTGGGGGATGGTCGAAGTAGCCCGCGGCGAGGTGCTGTCCCCAGACCCAGTAGTACGCCTCGTCTTCTGACAGCCCGATGAGTCCGCTGAACAGCACCCGGCCAAAGACCGCCACCAGGATCAGCGCCACGGTCGCCTTCCAGGCCCTCCGGTCGCTCACTTCCATCGGGACAGGATCGCTTCGGCAGCCCGCTGTGAGGCCCCGGCTCCACCAAGGGCGGAGAGGTCGACGGGCTGGTGCCCCGGCAGGTCGATCAGGGCGTCGGCGAGGATCTGGGGGGTGAACCGCTGCACGTACTCTGGCACGACCTCGCCACCCGCCAGGATGTTGGGCAGCGCGATGTGGTTCACCCCGGTGATCACCATGCGGCCGACCCAGTACGTCAGCGGGTGGACCCGGTGGGCGACGATCTGGGGGATGCCCATCACCGCCAGCTCCAGGGTGATGGTGCCGCTCTTGGTCAGCGCCGCCCGACAGCCCGACAGCGCCGCGGCCCCGCCATCCATCACGGTGACGAAGCCTGGAAGGGGGGGCAGCCCATCGTGGAGTGCCGAGGGCAGCACCAGCCGGAACCGGGACCGGGGCTCGCGGGCATGGAGGAGCCGGGCGGTCTCCAGGAACGGCGGCAGCATCCGGGACAGCTCCTGGCGACGGGAGCCGGGCAGCAGCCCGTAGAGGTGGGGCTGAGCCTGGACGGGGCGGGGCAGCCGATCGATGACCGGGTGGCCGACCCAGCGGGCGTCGAGGTCGGGGTACAGCTCCGGCTCGAAGGCGAACAGGCAGAGGAGCTGGTCGAGCCCGGCGCTGATCTTCTTCGCCCGCCCCTTGCGCCAGACCCAGATCTGCGGGCTGACGTAGCCGACTGCCGGGATGCCCTTTGCACGGGCCTTCCGGGCGAGCGGGAGGTTGAAGTCTGGCGCGTCTACCCCGAGGATGAGGTCTGCCCCGGCCTCGATCTCTGCGGACATCGCCGCAGACGCCGCTCGGATCGGACCGAGGTTGCGCAGCACCTCGACGAGCCCCATGACCGCGATGTCCTCCATCCGCGCGACCGGGGTCACTCCGGCGGCACGCATCAGCGGACCGGCGACACCCCGTGCATCGACGTCGGTACGCGCAGACAGCGCGGTGATCAGCTCGGCCGCCAGCCGGTCCCCGGAGGGCTCAGCAGCGGAGATCAGCAGCCTCATCGACTCACCATTGATCGCCGCTGATCAGGGAGACAGAGCCCGAGCCCGCTCCAGGCGCGCCGATCAGGACGTCATCGCGACCGTCCCCGGTGAGGTCCACCCCACCAGACAGCGCGCCGCCGAGTCCAGCGTCGTCCGCAGTTCCGTAGGTCACCGCGTCGGCGTCAGACAGGCTCCATGCTCCGGTGACCGGTCCGAGCAGCAGGTACGCCGCACCGGCTTCCGAGCCGCCCAGATCGACCCCCGGTGCCCCGACCGCGAGATCGGGGTTGCCGTCGCCGTCCATGTCTCCCACACCCGCCACTGCGCGACCGGCGAAGTCCTCCACCCCCTCCCCGTCCAGCCGGGCGTGGGCCTCGGAGAGGTCGTGGCTGCCAGTGGCGGGCCCGAGCAGCAGGTACACCGCCCCGGCCTCGTCGCCGGAGCCGTCGTGGCCCGGGGCGCCGATCAGCACATCGGCGAGGCCGTCTCCGTTGAGGTCACCGACCGCAGCGAGGCTGGTGCCGACCAGGTCTCCGCCAGCCTC